>JAZOBE010000026.1:0-12726 GCA_045595785.1 Eubacteriales bacterium | reverse complement strand
TGCTGATGTTATCTTGCTTGAGGGGATTCGTTTGGCAGAGGTGTCCGAGGGTATCTATTTCTTAAATGCTGCTCCGCTGAATTTGGCGGGTGCAGATGGTTCACCGTGCAGAGCGGTGTTGATAGATACTGAAAGGTAAATTCCAATTTATCGAACAGATAGTATTTGTTTGTAAAAGGGCCGGTTCTCCTGACAAGTGGAGAATATGCCGTATATTTTCCACGCTTGTTACGTTATAAGACAAGTATTAAACGGATGTGTAGATTTTCTGCACATCCGTTTTAACATCTAAACGCAGAACATATTAAGTTTTTGAGAGTGGTGTTTTGTGATATATTGCATATCTCGTAACTGCGGTGTATTCTTAAGGACACAACGCATAAACCGCAGATTCCTTTTTTAACAGATTTTTATTGATTTCATTATTATTATATGTTATACTATTATGAATAATAATATATCGGAGGAAACAGATATGAAGGTTGAGATATTATCCTGCACGCCGGACGGCGAAAAATTGATTGCGGCGGCAGCAAAGCTATGCTATTCTTCCGCGGAGATATCCGACCTTTGGGACGGACTTACTCCCGAAAAGACAGAGAGATTTCTTACCATGTTGGGTGATCTGGGACACGCGTCTCCTTTCGAGCACGTTTCCATTACCTTTGGTATTGAGGGAGTTTCCCGTGCGGTGCTGGCGCAGATTACACGCCACAGAATTGCATCCTTCTCGGTACAGAGCCAGAGATACGTTAACAAGGAGCAGTTCACCTATATAATTCCCCCTGAAATTCACGCCTGTCCCGAAGCAAAGGAAGAATTCCTTAAAGCCATGGAAGAGGACAGACAGCATTATATAAAAATTGCCGAGATACTTACCAAAAAGCATCTCGATGCTATGCTTGAAAGCGGTATGGACAGAAAGCAGGCGGAAAAAGCCGCATCGAAAATGGCGTTTGAGGATGCCAGAGGCGTTCTGCCCAACGCTTGCGACACCAAAATTGTTATGACAATGAACGTGAGAAGCCTCTATAACTTTTTCTCACTCCGTTGCTGTAACCGTGCCCAGTGGGAAATAAGATGTCTTGCTACCGAGATGCTCCGCCTGGCACGTCAGACTTATCCTTTGCTGTTCGCTCACGCAGGACCTCCCTGCCTTAACGGCAGATGCCCTGAGGGAACTATGACCTGCGGAAAGGCAAAAGAAGTTAAAGAAAGGTTCAGCGACCTGTAATGAAAAAAATACTTATAGCATTTGACGGTCTGGACGGAAGCGGAAAAAACACCCAGACCCACCTGCTTACCGATTATCTTGAAAAAAACGGTATTCCTTACCGTTACGTTACCTTCCCTACTTACGACGATACCTATTCATTTTTCGTAAACAAATATCTTTCCGGTCAGTTTGGTGAAAATCCCGATGACGTTAACTGTTACGCCGCATCTGCATTTTTCGCTTTGGACAGACAGCTTTCCTTCGTTATGGATTGGAAAAAGGATTATGACGAGGGCAAGGTAATAATTGCAAACCGTTATACCACCGCAAACGCCGTGCACCAGTGCAGTAAGCTGGAAAAGGATAAACGGGACGAGTATCTTGAATGGCTGTTTGATTACGAGTGGGTCAAGCTTGGACTTCCCACTCCCGACAAGGTGATATATCTGTGCCAGACACCTGAGGTATCTTTCTCGTTGATACAAAAGAGGTGCGAGGAAACGGGCGTTAAAAAGGACATACACGAAAACAGTGCCGACCATCTGTATAAAAGCTATGAGGCGGCGTTGTATGTATCCGATAAATACGGATGGGACAGAATAGATGTGTCCGACGGAATGAATATCCGCACCCGTGAGGATATCCACCGCGAGGTTATACAAAAGGTATCAGATCTGCTCAACACAGAGGAATAAAAATGAAAAAGCATCTTATTACCGCCGAAAATCTGCATATTTCCTTGAATATTGAAACAAGCGGCATATCCCTGAGCGCTGTTACGGACAAAAAAAGCGGCAGGAGTTTTTTGCGCGGCGCAAGTGAAGCGCTGTTCGTAATAACCGCCCGCAAGCAAGATGACGGAAGCTTTATATATGCAGATTCCAAATGCGGTTGGAGATGCGTTGACGCTGTTGGAGCCGCAGGCGTACACACGCTTACATTCAGAGAACACGAAGCTCTTTCGGGAGTTACTGCCGTGCTGAACGCAGTCACTTCCCGTGACCGTGTCTGCTGGACGGTCAGCCTGCATAGCGAGAACAACAAATACGCGCTGTACGAATGTGATTACCCCGCGTTATCGTTTACTGCCTGCAACAAAACAAAGGTGTTTTTCCCCTACGGATGCGGTGAGGTATATCCTGCGGCACGCACATTTGAAACAAAGCAAAACTATCCCTCCTACGGAGTTTCAATGCAGTATATGGCATTGTGGCATACGGGAGCAGAAAGGGGACTGTATTACGGTCTGCACGACCCTGCCCCTGCATACAAAAAGCTGTTTTACAAAAAGACAGAGGGAAAAAGCGTTGCCTGCATGAAGGCGTCTATGCCGCTTAGAGATATAGATATGACCTGCAACAGCCAATCCCTTGAGGGTGAAGCTGTTTGGCAGCTCTTTGACGGTGATTGGTATGACGCGGCGCTAATATACAAAAGCTTTTTTGAAGCCCGCGCATCCTGGAAGCCTGAAATTAAGGACGGCAAGCGTACCGACACTCCCGAGTGGCTCCGCACCAATCCCCATTGGTGGCGCAAGCGTCTTAAATGGGAGGAGACCTTTGCCGACCAGCTTTTGGAAGCAAGCGAGGACTTGGGACTTTACAGCCCCACACATTTGTACGATTGGTTTCAGATACCATACGATACCAATTACCCTCATTATTTTCCTGCCAAAGACGTGTTTGTGCCGGGAATACGCCGTTTACAAAAAGCAGGTATCCGCGTGATGCCATACATAAACGGCAGACTGTGGGATACTCACGACAAGGGTAAAGAGGATTGGCAGTTTACTTCCGTTGCCCGTCCCAATTGTACGAAATCAAAAGGAGATAAGCCTTTTCTGGAGGTTTATCCCACATCCAATATAGAGCTTGCCATTATGTGTCCTTCCACCGCATTGTGGCAGGAAAAGCAAAAAGAAATAATGCACACGCTGTTCCACGAATTTGGCGTAGATGCAATTTATGTTGACCAGATTGGTGCAGCGCAGGCGTACCCTTGTGAGGACAGAAACCATTCCCACCGCGCAGGCGGCGGTACATGGTGGGTGGAAAGCTACCGTAATCTTTTGGACCACGTAAGACAGACTATGCCCGAAAACGCTTGTCTGACCACCGAATGTACCTCTGACCCGTATATGAAGGATATTCAGGCATATTTATCCTGGATATGGATTAAGAACGAACAGGTTCCTGCATTTATGGTGGTTTACAACGGTTATGTTGCCGTGTTCGGAAGAAACTATCTTTATGCGCCTGACGGAATTGGGCAAAATATTCTTGCCGCCCAATCACTTACCTACGGCGAGCAGATGGGCTGGATTTTGCCCGAAACCTACAAAGAACTTGTTCACAAGGACTTTTACAAGGCCTGCGTAAATGCAAGAGTACGGCTCGGCTCATTCTTCTATGACGGAAAGCTGTGCCGTTCCCCGAAAATAACAGACAAACAAATTATCAAGACTACGAAAATACTGCACGAAGCATACGGCGGATTACTTGCACATACCGCAACCTTTTCTGAGATGTGGGAACGCAAGGACGGTAAAAAACTGTTGCTGATTATAAACGCATCGGTCAAAGAAGCTAATCCCACAATATCCGCAGATATTCGCGACGGAGTATATACAACCGAGGGCGATTTGAAAACGGATATTGAGGTGCGGGAAAACACCTTCTCGGTTGCGTTGCCGCCTATGACTGTATCATATATTATCTTTTAAGGAGAAATAAAAATGAAAATATATATGTTTTTGGCAGAAGGCTTTGAGGAAACCGAGGCGTTGGTACCTCTTGACCTGCTTCTCCGCGCAGGAGCAGATATAAAGACGGTGTCTATTAACGGAAACAAAGCCGTTACCGGTGCTCATAATATAACCGTAATGGCAGACGGTCTTGCCGAGGATTACGATCTTTCCGATTGCGACGGGCTTATTTTACCCGGCGGAGGAAAGGGAACCGAAAATCTTTTTGCCAGTGAAACCGTAAAAGACGCAGTTATGCAGGCGTATAACGACGGCAAGTTAATATGCGCTATTTGCGCCGCACCTACCGTGCTGGGCAGAATGGGTCTGCTTAAGGATAAGACGGCGGTATGCTTCCCCGGTATGGAGGATATGCTGTACTGCAAGGCTCTTACCACTGTGCCCGTTGTAAGGGACGGAAATGTTATTACCGCTTGCGGTATGGGTGTTTCCTATAAATTCGGATTGGAAATAGTTGAATATTTTTACGGCGAAGAAAAAGCCGTTGCTTTAAGAGAAGCTACCTGCGGTTGGTAAAGCCGCATAATAATACGGACGGGAGGTGTAAAGGTGTCCGGAATTAAGAATCAGCTTAAAAGTCCTGCTATGACAGTGCCCTGTCTTACCGCGGGAATAATGCTTATACTCCGTTTATGCGGAAAATTTGCGGTGAAAAGCCTTACAGAGGCATCCGACCCGTTGCTGACGGTATCTATACTTCAGCTTGCAATATTTATACTTCCCTGCATCTTTTACTATCTGCTGAAGGGCAGACGGTTAGAGACCGACCCGTTCTTCCACGTGGTGCGTCCCGCCCATTTCGTGTTCGTAATAGTTTCTGCGCTTGTACTGCTGTGCGGCACGCTGTTAATTAAATACGGACAGTTTATATTGTTTGACGAGATGTATACCACCGGCGGATTGATTCAGTCTGTGGTGGATAAAACAGTAAGCTACAGCGGTGCCGGAATAATTCTTGCATACGTTATAATACCCGCAGTAAGCGAAGAGCTGTTTTTTAGAGGAGTAATTCTTTCGGAATACCGTCCCTACGGTTCTGTAAACGCAGTGCTTATTTCCGCCCTTTGCTTTACCTTCGTGCATTTTTCCTTTGAGAACTTCCCGCTGTATTTCTTTGCGGGAATAATTCTGGGAATGGTAGCGGTGGTTACCAGATCCTTGCTGGCATCGTTACTGCTGCATATACTTTCAAACCTGATTGCTCTTTACGGAAGCGACAGCTTTTTGAGAATAACCATACAGAAAAGCGGCGAAGTGTTTATGGGATTTTTGCTTATCGCGCTGTTCGGTCTTTCGCTGGTGTTCCTGCTGTTAAGACTTGAGCAGGTTTACTCCGCCTATGCCGAAAAGCCGCCCGTAAGCGCACTTCCTGCAAACAGCAGAGATAATATATTAAAAGTATTCTTTTCACCGGCGTTTTTGGCACTTATTGCCGTATTCGTCGTACTTACCGCCTTTGTATAGGAGGAATGAAAAATGGATAACAACAAAAACGGCAGCAATACAGACGATATCCTTAAGATACTTGAGGAATACCGTCAGAAAAACCAGGAGTCTTCTGCTCCCAAGCAAGAGGAAAAGCCTGCGCCCAAAAAGGCAGAAGCCAAGAAAACAGTTAAAGATAATCCGCCCGAAGAAAAATCCGAGGAGCCTGAAGAGGTTTCCGCTATATCGGGACATTTTTCCGATAAAGCCGACCTTTCCAAATACAATGGCGAGAATTCCCGTCATTTTGTGGACAACAAGGAAAAGAAAAAGAAAAAAAGCTTTAGCTTTTCCGATTTTCTTACCAGAATCGGCAACATGAGCTTTTTGCTTAAGGCAATAATATATATCGCCGTTATCGTGGTTGCATCGGTATATTGCAGTTTTTTTGCAATAACCGGTATTAACGACGTATTTGCGCTGGTAAGCACGGAAGCCGAGGCGGCAATAACTGTAACCGAGGACACCACCATTGACCAGGTAACCGATACACTTAAGGAGCAGGGAGTAATAAAATACCCTTGGCTGTTTAAGCTGTACTGTCAGGTTTACGGTGACGGAACCGACGTTGAGTTTATCCCCGGTGAGTACGCTATTCCCGATAACCTTAATTTTTCCAACATTCTTTACCGTCTTACCACCGTTCATACCGAGCGTGAGGTAGTTCGTATAACTGTACCCGAAGGATTTACGGTAGAGCAGATAATAGACCTGCTGGTTTCCAACGGTGTCGGTGAAAGAGCGGAGTATATCCGTGCTATAAACACATATCCGTATAAACACGAATTTGTAAAAATGCTTGATGAAATGGGATATTCCGAAAACCGTGTGTACCGTCTTGAGGGTTATCTCTACCCCGACACCTATGATTTCTACACAGACACCGAAGAATATCTTGTAATAAACAAGTTCCTTAACAACTTCAACAACCGCTTCTGGAAATATTATGCTGAGGACTACAAGGCAGACGTTGAAGCACTGGGAATGACATTTGATGATATAGTAACACTTGCTTCGATGGTGCAGATGGAGGCAAAATATATTACCGACTATGAGGCTATCTCCTACGTGTTCCACAACCGTCTCTCCCACAGCAAAAACTTCCCTTATCTTGAATCTGATGCGACTATTCAATATTTCCTTGATGCAAGAAAAGAGGATCTTACCCAAGAGGATCTGGATACAGATAATCCCTACAACTCATATTTGTATAAAGGTCTGCCTCCCGGAGCTATATGCTGTCCCAGCCTTGATGCGCTGGAAGCGGCAATTTATCCCGCGCCTCCCGTCAATGACAAGGGTAACGAGATAAATGCATACTATTTCGTATCCGACGTAACGGGAAAGACCTATTACGCACAAACCAATTCAGGACACGAAGCAAACAAAAAACTCGCTGCAGAGGTCAATAAACAATACGATGACGAAGATTAAAAGACCGGAGATACTATCTCCTGCGGGAAATCCCGAAAAATTATATTACGCACTTCTTTACGGGGCAGACGCGGTGTACTGTGCTTTGGATAAGTTTGGTATGCGCTCTCAGGCAGGTAACTTTACTCCCGAGCAGTTAAAGGAAAGCGTAGATTATACCCACTCACTTGGCAAAAAAATATATATTACGCTTAACACCATGCCCAGAGACAAGCAGTTCAGAGATCTGGACGAATATCTGCGCATTCTTGGTGAAATAAAGCCGGATGCGTATATAGTTTCCGACCCCGGTGTTATATGCAGAATAAAAGAAATTATCCCCGACGGAGAGATACATCTTTCCACACAGGCATCCACCGTAAACGCCGCCGCCTGCCGTTTTTGGTATAACGCAGGCGTAAAGCGTATTGTTCTGGCAAGAGAGCTTACTCTGGAGGATATTAAGTCGGTGCGTGAAAACACGCCTCCCGAATTGGAGATTGAGTGCTTTGTTCACGGCGCTATGTGTGTTTCTTATTCGGGCAGATGCCTGCTTTCACACTATTATATAAACCGAAACGCCAACGAGGGAAGCTGTGCACAGCCCTGCAGATGGAAATACTTTATGTATGAGGAAAAAAGAGAGTGCGACCGTATTGAAGCCGAGCAGGACGAAAACGGCACTTACGTATTCTCCTCCAAGGATATGTGTATGATAGAGCATATCCCCCAGCTTATTGATGCAGGTATAGACAGCTTGAAGATAGAGGGCAGAATGAAGAGCGCATACTACACCGCGGCGGTAACCAATGCATACCGCATGGCGCTGGACGCGTACGTTGCAGGCAAGCCCTTTGACAAGGCATATCTTACTGAGGTGGAAAGCGTTTCTCATCGAGAATACTGCACAGGATTTTATTTTAATTCTCCTCAGGAAACAGCAAATATCGTAAACAACAACGAATATCTTAAGGACAGAGCTTATCTTTGTACCGTTTCCGATTATGATGCGGAAAAGGGTATGGCGCTTTGTCTTCAGAGAAATAAAATGTGCGTTGGTGAAAACGTGCAGATACTTACTCCCGGCAAGGTCGGCAGAGACGCGGTTATAGGCGAGATGTTTGATCTTGAGGGTAACCCTATTGAAAGCACGCCCCACGCGAAAATGGAATTCTATCTTAAAGCAGACGGACTGAAAAAGGGTGATATTATCCGTGGAAAATAAAAAGACAAGGCGAGTGACCGCCGTTATCGTTGCCGCAGGAACGGGACAGCGTATGGGCGGCGTGGAAAAACCACTTATAAAGCTGGGCAAGGGCACCGTGCTTTCTATGGTGCTGGACGCTTTTGAAGAAAGCCAGACCGTAACCGATATAGTGGTAGTTTGCCGCGACAAGACCCGACTTTCCCCTATTGCGGACAAGTATACGAAAAAGAAGATAGTATTTGCGCCCGGCGGAAAGACACGGACGGAATCCGTGCTTAACGGAGTTCTTACGGCAGGAGATACGGATATCGTGTGTATACACGATTGCGCACGCCCCTTCATTACCGGCGAAAATATTGACGATGTAGTTAACGCGGTATACGAGACCGGTGCTTCCTGCGCCTGCAAGGCAATGACGGATACGGTGAAATATACCGATGAAAACGGGTCTGTTCAGTATACCCCGAGAAGAGACAGACTTATCGCTGTGCAGACACCCCAGGTGTTCCGCAGAGATATTTATCTGGTAGCATCTGCTTTGGGAAAGAAAAACAAGGTTTCCGCTACTGACGATACCACTCTTGCTGAAAACGCAGGATTTAAGGTGAAATACGTAAATATAGGCGATAATAACGATAAGCTTACCACCCCGGAGGATATAAAGCGTGCCAAAGCGCGCGTGTTCCTTGCGGAAAGAGAAAAAGGGAAGGAAAACGGTTCTTTATGAGAATAGGACACGGATATGACGCCCATCGATTTGCACAAGGCAGAAAGCTTATAATCGGCGGTGTGGAAATTCCGTCGGAATTGGGACTTTTGGGACATTCGGACGCAGACGTGCTTGTTCACGCCGTTTGCGACAGTCTGCTGGGCGCGATGGCTCTGCGAGATATTGGCTACCATTTTCCCGATACGGACGGAGCGTATAAGGATATAAACTCCCTTATTTTGCTTAAAAAAGTAAAAGAGACTATGGACGAAAGAGGATACTCTCTTTCTAATATGGACTGCACTGTTATTGCACAAGTACCCAAGTTATCGCCGTATATAGAAGAAATGCGTGCAAATATTGCAAACGTGCTGAAAACCGATATTGACAGAATTAATATTAAAGCCACTACCGAAGAGGGTATGGGCTTTACCGGCGCAAAGGAAGGAATTTGCGCCCACGCTGTTTGTATTTTGGAGGGAAAATAGATGATAAATAAATTAGTGGGCGTTCTTATAACCGAAAACGAAATTATACAAAACGGCGAAGTGTGCTTTGAGGACGGAAAGGTTGTTTCCGTAGGCGAGCGCACAAGCGACGAGGGCTGTAACGTAACCGATTACAGCGGTAAATACATATCTCCCGGCTTTGTGGATATTCACCTCCACGGAGGCGGAGGAAGCGATTTTATGGATGGCACGGTGGAGGCATATCTCACCGCCGCACGTCTTCACGGAAGCCACGGTACAACCGCAATGCTTCCCACCACACTTACCTGCCCTGATGAAGAGCTGTTCCGCACCTTTGATACTTTCCGTAAAGCGCAAAGCACCGAAAATAACGGAAGCGACCTTTGCGGTATACACCTTGAGGGTCCCTACTTTTCCCCTGCTCAAAAGGGCGCGCAGGACGAGAGGTTTTTGAAAAAGCCCACGCCCGACCATTATTTGCCTATACTTGAAGCAGGAAAAGGAATTATAAAACGCTGGACGGTTGCACCAGAGCTTGACGGCGCTATGGAATTGGGAAAAATTCTTGCCGAAAAAGGAATTCTTGCATCTATGGGTCACTCCGACGCGGAGTACCAAACGGTGCTTGAGGGATACGAAAACGGATACGGTCTGCTTACCCACTTTTATTCCGGTATGTCTTCTATGGTACGAAGGGGCGGTTTCCGTATACCCGGTATGATTGAAAGCGGATATATTATTGATGATATGAAGGTGGAGGTCATTGCTGACGGATGCCACCTGCCTCCCTGCATTCTGGGCTCGCTGTACCGCATTAAGGGTCCCGACAAAATGTGTATGGTAACGGACTCCATGCGCGGTGCAGGACAGACTTCGGGAACCACAATTCTGGGTTCGCTTGAAAACGGATATGAGGTGTTTATTGAGGACGGAGTTGCAAAAATGCCTGACAGGCAGGCGTTTGCAGGCAGTATTGCTACTGCCGACAGACTTGTGCGCACTATGTACAAGCAGGCAGGCGTTTCCCTTAAGGATGCGGTTAAGATGATGACCGCTACACCTGCACGCTTTGCCTCTCTTGGAAACAAGGGAACACTTGAAAAAGGCAAGGACGCAGACATTGCGGTTTTTGACGATGATATAAACGTATGCGCGGTATATGTGCGCGGAAAGGAAATTAAAAATGGTTAAGACAGGTAAAGTTGATAATTTGGTATATAAAGTATATGAATCCAGAGCGGAGATGGGCGTACGTGCCGCTGAAGAAGCCGCCGCTGAAATCAAAGCCCAGATTGCAAAGAAAGGCGAAATTAATATGATATTCGCCGCCGCACCCAGCCAGAACGAGTTTCTTGCCGCTCTTATTAACGACAAGGAAATTGACTGGACCAAGATACACGCTTTCCATATGGACGAGTATATAGGGCTTGACAAGGACGCACCTCAGGGATTTGGAAATTTCCTTTACAATGCAATATTCGGAAAGGTGCCCTTTGCCTCTGTAAATTACATAGATATTACCGCTACCGACCCTTATGCGGAAGCGGAAAGATATGCTGCCCTTCTTGCGGAGCATCCCTGCGATGTTATTTGTATGGGTATTGGCGAGAACGGACATATCGCTTTTAACGACCCTCACGTAGCTGATTTTAACGATAAATACGCTGTAAAGCCGGTTGAGCTTGACAACGTGTGCCGTATGCAGCAGGTAAACGACGGTTGCTTTGCATCTATCGACCTGGTGCCTACCCACGCAATGACGCTTACCATACCTACTTTGGTTGCGCCCGAGGCGGTTTTCTGTATCGTTCCCGCGGCATCCAAGGCAAACGCGGTTTACAACACCGTTATGGGTGAGATAACCGAAGCCTGCCCTGCGTCCATACTCCGCCGCCATAATAACGCCACCCTTTATCTTGATACTGACAGCGCTGCAAAGATTCTTTAATACATGGAAAAATATTTTAACACTTTGACAGAGGGCGTAACTTTTACCGCCCTCAAAACAGATAAATCCAAATACGACCTGCTTACGGTAAACTTTCTGCTTCCCTTAAACCGTGATACGGCGGCGTTTTCTGCACTGCTGGCATCGGTTATAAACCGTGGTACGGTAAAATATCCCACCATGCGTGACCTTGCCATAGTGCAGGAGGAACTGTATGCCGCCAGCGCAGAGGTATATAACCGTGTGCTTGGCGAATGTGTATGTGTTACCTTCTCGGTTTCGGGTATAAACAAAAAATATACCATTAACAACGAGGATATTACCGACAGTCTTATTGACCTTTTGCACCAGCTTGTATTCTGTCCCCTCGTCAGATGCGGAAGATTTAAGAAGGAATACGTTGAGAGCGAGAAAAAGAACCAGATAGATATTATCCGCTCCCGCAAGGACAACAAATCCGCATACGCCGTGTCCCGTTGCATTGAGATAATGTGCAGGGACGAAGCGTATTCCGTGCCTTCCGACGGCAAGGAAGAGGACGTTAAAAGGATAAACGGTAAAAATCTTTATAATTTTTACAAAGAGATGCTGGCAAAGGCACCGGTTCATATTGTATTTACCGGCGCAACAGACGGAAAAGAGATTGAACAAAAAATTGTTGCTTCTCTCCCCTTCTCCTCCGGAAGAGCCCCTCTGCCTAAAACGGAGATAATACGTAAAAAGGAAAACGCGGTCTACCACACCGAAAAGATGAATATCAGCCAGAGTAAACTGTGCATCGGTTACCGCACGGGAATTTCACTTTGCGAAAAGGATTGGCTTAAGTTTTTGGTCTTTGACGAGATTTTCGCCGCATCCCCCACAAGTAAATTGTTTATGAACGTGAGGGAAAAGATGTCGCTGTGCTATTACTGTTCGCCCGTGCCCCAGTCTATTAAGGGTATTTTGGTTATCACTGCGGGAATCGACGCAAAAGACAAAGACAAGGTTATTTCCGCAATAGATGAACAGCTTGAAAAAATGAGAAGGGGCGAGTTTACCGAAACAGAGTTTTCCTCTTCCATACGCAGTATAAAAAGCAGTTTCAGAAGTGTTACCGATAAAAACCGCGGTATGAACAGCTTTTATCTGTCCCGTTTTATAGCGGGCGTGGATATGTCGCCAAAGGATGCGGAAAAGGAAATGGACAGTATTACACGGGAGGACGTTATTTCCTGCGCCGAAAAAATAACGGTGGATACCGTTTACTTTCTTGAAGGAGACGTGGAGGAATGATAGTTAAAGAGAACAAGCTTTTAGGCGAAAAGTATTATTACTTTTTACATTCGTCCGGACTCCCCGTTTACGTTTGCCCAAAAAATCACGAGACAGCCTTTGCCGCTGTTGCTGTAAAGTACGGATCTTGCGATAACAGACTTCCCACCGAAAACGGTATTGTTACGGTACCTGACGGAACCGCACATTTTCTTGAGCACAAGCTGTTTGAAAATGCTGACGGAACCGATGCATTCGAG
>JAZOBE010000025.1:0-49668 GCA_045595785.1 Eubacteriales bacterium | reverse complement strand
GTTCTTTCCTGAACAAAGCTATAGTCAGTGTCTTTAACAGCGAGGGTCCACCCGTTCCCATCCCGAACACGGAAGTTAAGCTCGTTTGTGCCAACAATACTCGGCTGGAAGCGGCCCGGGAAGATAGGTCGATGCTGACACAACAGAAAGACGAGGCAATAGCCTCGGCTTTCGTCGTTTTTGGTGTGTTGCGCTCGGTAAGAAGCTGTAGCTCGAAACGCAAAATTTTGATTATTCCGTAATTAACAGTGCGGGAGCTTGTAGTTGCTCTCTCGCACTTTTGTTTTCTTTATAGGTAGGAATTTGTAAAAATACAAATTCCTTTTAATTTTGCGTTTCGATCTACAGCTTTTTACCATCGCTTGGTTCGCGTAGATTTTATTATAGCCACAGCTGTCATCAAACCATAGGGGAGGGGTATAACGCTTTGCGTTCCCCTCCCGTTATATTTGTATTAATTTTGGGGTGTTTTTCCCCTCACGTTTCGTATTGTCACCAATATATCACGGTGTGTCCGTGGACGAGACGCGCAAATTACCTGTTGCAATTTACATATTGATATGTTAATATTAAGTAAAGGAGTGAAAAATATGAAAAAATCCAACTTTTCCGTATCAACCTCGCTGTTTTTGGCTTTATTTATGATCATACAGCTTGTGTTTGTTACTCTGTTTTTAGGCTCTTGTGAACTTAGTAACGGTGACACCGAGGCTTCCGTCCAATCCCAAGATCCTACGGAAACCGTTTACGGCGTTGAAAAATGGTTTGATTATTACGGGCGTTACACGGAAATGCGCGAAGAGTTATCGCAAGACGTGTCCTTTACTTTGCCTGAGCTAGAGTTGAATATTACTTACAACAACCGCGTGTTTTTTGCTGATGGCAAGGAAATATTGAATATCGACACCGGCGACAGTTTCTATAACGCCATGCCGGCAAGCGTCTATTTTGCTGATATCACCGGAGACGGAATCCGGGATATGTGTATCACCTTGGATAAAACGGTTCATTCACTTGGATTTATGAATATCGGGTTTATGAACATATACACCGTACAAGTTGTAGATCTCACCACCAATAATGTGTACTATTTTGCGGATTACGATAATTACTTTGTTCAGGAAATAATTCCTAATACAGCTTTTAAGGAACATGACGGAACGTTGTATATGGTAGACGTTACCACAGGTAACGATCTTATATACACTCTGTCCACAATAGGTAATGCATTGAATAAAACCCTGATAGAATCAGATAATCTTCTTCCCAATGCTATCGTTGCTTTTCCAGCTTCGGTAAAGGATTGCATATATTTTTATAACTCATTAAACACTGTGGAATCGTATTACCACCTTTCCGAAGACGAGCTGGCTACATTAAAATCCCTTGTTGAAGCTGCGGAAACCGAGCGCGCTGACAAACTTCTTTTACCTGAAGAGCGCGAGGGTTATATTTCCATTAATGATGTTCATATATACTTCGGCAATGATGAAGTGTATGTGGGAACAATAACTTGCGTCGTTGCACCCGAAGAGATGTACGATTTTTTAATGTCGCTTAAAGATAAATCAGCATCATACAGACCCCAATAGAACCACAAAAACCGCAGATAATATCTGCGGTTTTGTTGCTTTTCGGGTGTTTGTGAGGCGACGAGTAATAAAATCCTTGTTGCTTTCAATAAAATATGTTATAATAACCTTAAAGGAGGTGGATCGAATGAAGCCGATTTTGCGCAAACGGATGTTGGTTTTTGCGTTTTTTTGCTATACCGCCATTCTTTTGTATTGGGTGCTGTTTGACGGCGGGTTCGGACGGACGGGATTCGATGGTCTTTCCGGCGCGACGATAGAGACCTACAAGGAAGCTTTGAAGGCAAATGGGAATTTCCTGCCCTTTGGCACTATTGTCCGCTTTTTTAAGGGATATTTTGTATGGCATACCGTGTCCTTCAAGACTTTTGCCATTAACATTTTCGGCAACATTTTGGTTTTTGTTCCCTTTGGCTTCTTTTTGCCTGCCATATTCAAAAAACAAAGAAAATATCTGTGGTTTTTACTTACTATGAGCGCAGCGGTAATCTGTATCGAAGCCTTGCAGCTGCTGCTTCTCACCGGTTCTCCAGACGTCGACGACCTCATACTCAACCTGCTGGGCGCGTCTGTCGGCTACCTGTTTACACGCTTTATCTTGAAAAACTGCGCGGTTTTTGAGTAACTCTGTAACCTTTTGGCTCTTTTGAAGGTTTTATGTATTAAAAAGGAGTTAAGTATGAAAAACAAAACTGTATATATTATTATTTCTGTGCTTATCGCCGTGTTTTTGGTTTGCGAGGGGCTGGTGCTGGGCTTTGCGCTTTCCGAGCGTGAAGCGCCAGAAACGTCTCTTCCGCCCGAAAGCAGTGCTCCCATAACCGAAAACAGTGCATCGATAACCGAAACTGTAAATAAGCCCTTTTACTGGATCGACCTATTCAAGCAGGGCAAAACAGCAATAGAATATTCCAATCAGCCCGCAGAGTGTACACTGGAAGAATTCCCCGATAGCACCTTTGTTTTTGACGGAAAGAATATATCCGTTATTGTCAGCAATGGGAAGGATTACCAACTCCCTGCTTTGAATCCCTTTAACATCATCTTTGCCGACGTTACGGGTGACGGCGTCCGCGATATATGCTATACCTTCTTTGAAATCTATTACCGCGACCCTCATTATTCCTTCGTTGCGCCCACCTATAAGATCGGGGTTTACGACCTTGTTACGGGCATAACAAACATAATGCAAAGCCCCACCGATATGGGACATCTGGTGTTCCGTCTGTATAACGATCAGCTTTATGTGGTTTCGTATGCGGGAAGCGCGGAAGCGGAGTTTTACAGCGAGGTTTACTTTGATACCGAAACCACCGAAATACTTATGGAACGCGTTACCCCCGGCTATGAAATAAAGTCAACCCTTTTGTATTCCCCTGTGCAAACCGGAAATTGCTTGTATACTTACAAGGAAGGGACGGTAAACGAGATAGATTCCTATTATTTGCTTACCGACGAGGATGTTGATATCATTAACAAGATAAACACAGGAATTACTTGGGAGGAACAGGAATTTACCTATGGCGCAACCGACGATGTATATTTCGTTCCGCCGCTCTTTTATATCCGCTTTACGGAAGGAACGGTTCACGTGTATTCCAACGGGAGTATAGTAGTAACGCGGCCAAATATGTATTATTATGCCGGCGAGGGCGGAGAGAAGCTTTACGATTACATTCTCTACCTTTCGGAAAAAAGCTTTCCATATATGCCGTAATATAATCACCACGATAACAAAAACCGCAGATATCATCTGCGGTTTTGTGTTTTTATGTGTGGGGGTTATTCTTCAGCTTCGTAATATCCTAATTCATATCCTTCCCAGAAGCCATAAGCATAACCTTCATTACGGTCGTCTCCGTCGTAAAAGCGGGTGTTCGAATAGTCCTTGCCTTCGAGCTTGTCTTTTTTTCCTTGTTCATAACCTTTTTTATATCCTTTTTTGGCACCGACGTAAAATTCGGCGGTCGAATACCAGCCATCGCTTTCAAACTCTCCAATTCCGTTAAAATCAAACAACACGAGGCTTTCGCCAGCCGATTCAATGACGTTTTTGAATGAAGGGAAGATTGGCACGTTGGTCGATTTCTTATCGCCGTTGTAGCCTTCAATGCTGTCTTTAACGTAATAACAGATATTAATACAACCGATAGGGTTTTCGGCGTAATCTTCGGGTTTTGCAGACGCCATGTCTTTTTTCAGTGCATCGTATAACTGTTTTGTTATATCAACCGAATGAAAATAATAGTCAGGTGAAAAAGATACTAACTCATTGTCGGCGTCAATCTCGGCAAAAAGCTGTTCCGTATACGCTTGCTTAACGCCTGTTGAGAAAGCGAAATTATTTACTGCATCTATTATTTCCGTGTCATCAGGCTGGACATAGAAAGCAAAGGTGCGTTTGTATGAACCAAACATAGTATTTATCCGAGCGGAAAACCAAATGTGAGGCTGACTTCTATCAACAATTTTGTTTGAAAACGCTTTTTTTGCACCTCGGTTCGCAATAACGTTAAGACTTTTTACTGCGTCTTTTTCGGTTATGTTTAATATTTCGTCATCCAATTTGTATTCTGCGTGTGAAGTCGCATATCCGTTTGGATCATATTCAAGGGCATAAACATCAAAGGAAATAATGTTTTCGTCTTTTGTGGTACGTCCGCCCACCAGTGTGCATCCGACGAAGATCGCTGCAATGCACGAGATAAATCCTACACCGCACAGCAGTAATTTTACCCATCCGCGGAACGCGCCGCGAAAGCTCATTTGCTCAATACCGTTTATGGCGAAGAAAGCCAGTGCGCCGAAAACAACGGAAGCAAACACCGTCCATAATACGAAATCTGTCAAAGCGTTGAACAACAGACCGCCGACCCAAGCGAAACATATAGTTGCAGGGTATCTGATAAGAAAAACCAACTTCGGGTAAGCAAACGGTCTGCCTGCCATTTCGCTTTTGCGTTTGGAATAAAGCCATCGTGATAAAAGCAAAGCTCCAATTGAAATCAAAGTATGCACTACTAATTGCAGCGGATATTCAATCGTAATCTCCTCAATTGCGCTTTTTTCCATAAGATCAATGAGATATACCAACGGCGTGCTGGCGACAAGAGTGTTCATCAATGCATGGCGATAATTAAAGTTGACAGCAAAGATATCCACATAATACCAAAAAGCTCCGAGGAGTGTTGATGGCACTACGCACAAATATATTGATGTAAGGAAAGATGCTAGCCTATTTCCGCACAGCATTACAGCCAACATACTCATAGAGTTCACAGAAAAGTACGAAGCAAGGCAAAATACATAGCATTCTAAAAGTATGATTATGGTTTCCGTGCTTAAATCATGGAGAATTGCAATTATTCCTGCTTCACACAGGAACGCTGTCGTGAGCGGAATAAAGTATGATATCCAACCTGCGATATAGTTTTGTCTGAACAATGTTTTTCTGGATATTGGCTGCGAATGATAAAAGTTTAATTCTTTGGAAGAGTTCAGATAATTAAAAGTATTCGTAGTCAGCATCCCTACAAGCAAAGTTCCGTAGATCACATAGGGTGTTAGGTCGACAACGAGAGCGCAGATCCGTTCAGTAGACCAATGGTAAAGGGAGGTCGAGACTTCTGACAGCTTGAAAGCGCTTACCAAAGGAAGCACAACCAACACCAGTATTGACCATGAAATAGTCAACCATAGCAATTGCTTTGATTTGCGCAAAGGTTGCCCGAAAGCATTTCTAAAAAATGTTTTTAATCTTGACAAAACTTCCAACCTCCGTTCACTTTGGTGCGTCAGCGTGTTTTTCGTTGTTTTTATTCTTCTTCGTCTGAGCCGAAGTTTTTATATCCTTCGTAATAGCCTTCGTTGAAGCCGTCGATATAACCGCTGCGGTACTCGGTGCCGTTATAATCGAAGGAGGGGAGGGTGATATCGAATCCGTTGAACGCATCCTTCTCTCCCGCTGTCAGTCCTTCCTCATGACCCTTTTTGAAGCCATCGGAATAAGGATCTCCGTAAATGGAATATCCTGCTTCGTAAGCGTAGATAAAGCCTTCGTAAAAGCCGCGGTCATATTCGGAATCGGATTTGGGGTACGCCTCGTAATAGTCGTTGCCTAAATATCCGTCTTCCTTGCCCATTTCACTGCCCTTTATCTCGCCGTCCTTGTAGCCCTGCTCGTAATCGGCGGTGTTGTACCAACGGTTGGGCTCAAGCCTTCCGACAGAATCAAACATTCCGCTTGAATCTACATTTATCTTACCTTCTGCAAGCTTCATTGTGTTTTTATAGAAGGAATATACAGGGATATCAACGGTTTTTTCTTCGCTGTTGGAAGAATACTTATAGAACCTGCCTGCGTAGTGGACGGTAACGTATCCCACAGGCTTTTCAGCGTACTGCTCTGCAGTTGCCGCCTCCATATCCGCCTTGAGTGCATTGTAAAGCGCCTCCATCTTTTCGGAAGAGGGGAACTTTCCGTTGGGACGGAAGGAGAACTTCTCCGCATCGGTCTCAACACAGTTCAGCAGATATTCGGCGTGGGATTTTTTCGCACCGCCGGAGGTTATGAACTTCTTCAACGCTTCTTCAATTTCACCGTTTACGTCGGAATAGAAATTGTATTCACGGGTATATGAGCCAAAGCGTGTGTTGATACGCAGATACAGGGATACGTATGCTCTTGCAACCGCCCCGTCTATAACAACCTCTTCATTAGCGCCGCCGATACCGGTATGTCTGCCGTTGCCTGAGGTAACAGCCTCTGCACCGATCTTTGCGATAGTGTTAAGCGCGTTGATAGCATCCTCGCCCTGAATGTTTTCAAGGTCTATGCCAAGGTTATAGAAATCTCCGTTGTTGAAATTTTCCGTATAATTAACACCGTAAAGGTCGATAGAAACAATATTTTTGTCGCTTGTGGTGCGTCTGTCGAAAACGCGGCAACCCACAAAGATAAGGAGAATGCACAGAATGAATATTCCTGCACACAGCAGCAGCTTAAGCCAGCCGCGGAAAGCGTTGCGGAACTCAAACTTTTCAAGTCCGCTTATAATACAGTGGGTGATAATTCCAAAGGTTACAAATGCAAAGAGCATCCATATAGCGGAGTTTGTCATTGCTTCGAAAAGCAAACCGCCGACCCACGCAGAGAAAATGGTGAGGGGGTATTTTATAAATATTATCGCCTTGGGGAAGGAGAGAGGCTTGCCTGCCGTTTCGCTCTTGCGGCGGAGGTAAAGCCCCCTTGCAAGGAAGATAACACCGACAGAAATTACCGTCCATACAATAACTCCCCAGTCGCAACGGAAGAATTGGTCGTCCACAGCATCGGACGAAGAGCCGATAAAACCAAAAATATATGCCAGGGGAGAGGCTCCCACCAGTATATCTTCCATAACACTCTCGTACCTGAAGGTGGCGGAGAAGGAGTCGATATAATAGTATACCAGCCCGAACAGCATTGCAGGTGCGCCGCAGAAGTATACCCCGGTGAGCAGGGAGATGAATCTGTTTCCGCACACCATTACTGCCAGCAGACACATAGCGTTTACCGAAAGATAGGTGCCCACGCAGGAGAAAAAGCCCTTGAACAGTACCACAAAGTTATCCCATGCAATACCGGGAATAAGCATAACTATTCCGATCTCGCAAAGGAAACCTGCGATGAGAGGTGCAAGGAAGCACATCCAGCCGGTAAAATAGTTGCGCCAGAACAGTTCTTTTCTGGTTACAGGCTGTGAATGATAAAAATCCAGCTCCCTGCGGGAGTTAAGATAATTAAAGGCATTGGGCGTAAGTATCGCCATCAGCACGGATGCACTGCAGGCAAAGGCGGACTGTATCACAATAACGTTGCTTACGCGGGCAATAGTCCAGTAGTCGGCTCTGTGTTCGATGGAGAATACCAACGCGCCTGCAACGGGGAACACGAAAAACAGAACTACCGACCAAATGGCAGTGAGCCAGTTGAACTGGTTGAATCTGCGCAGGAGACGGGCCCAGAACTCTTTAGAAAATAAGCTTTTTAATGTCATAGCCCTTAACCTCCGTTTCGCTAATAAATATTTCCTCCAGCGAGAGGGGCAGCAGCTCTGCAAAGAGAGGCATTCTCTCCTGAACCGAGCGCATAATATCCTCGCTGTTTCCTCTTACAGTCATGGTTATCAGCGAGCCGCGCTGTTCCAGCTTGATGATATCCAGCTCGGGGAAATCTTCCTTAAAATACTGTCTGTTAAAGGCGGCGTGAAGCTTGTGAATACCCAGCTTCATATCGTCCAAGTCCTTGGAGAACAGTATACCGCCCTTGTGGAGCAGACCCACGTGGTCGCATATATCCTCAAGCTCGCGCAGATTGTGGGATGCGATTATGGGGGTCATATTTCTTTCTGCCATATCGTTAATGAATATGCTTTTTATGGTCTGTCTGGCAACGGGGTCAAGTCCGTCGAAAGCCTCGTCGCAGAAAATATAGTCCGCGCCCGAGCATATCGCCATAATAAGCGCGGTCTGGCGGCGCATACCCTTTGAAAAGGTGTTTATACGCTTGTTGCCCTTAAGACCGAATCCGTTAAGCAGCTTTTCATATCTTTCGCGGTTGAACTTAGGATATATGGATGCGTAATATGCGGCGGTGCTGTCAGGTGTTGCGCCGCGCAGGAAGTACAGATCGTCGGGCACCAGGAAGCACCTCTGCTTAAGGGGCACGTTTTCCCATACGTCCTCGCCGTCAATACGTACAGTTCCCTCGTCGGGCTTAAGTACGCCTGCCAGCATACGAAGAAAGGTAGATTTACCTGCGCCGTTTGAACCGATCAGCCCGAACACGCTTCCGTCTCTCATAACGGTGTCTATATGGTCAACCGCTACAGTATCGTCAAAAATCTTTGTGATCTTCTCGGTAACTATCACTTTTTCGTTACCTCCTCTTGTAGAATTTGGTTGAATTTGCGTCCAATGCGCTCCTTGTCCCAGCCGGCAAGTGAGGCTTTGAGTATTACTTCCCGCATCATCGCGTCTATCATCTTTTCGTGAACTCTGTCAATGGCGGAAAGGTCGGGCGCCACAAAGGAGCCTCTGCCCTTAACGGACACAATTACTCCCTTCTCCTCCAGCGAAGCATAGGCGCGCTGTACGGTGTTGGGGTTAATGGAAATATCGGTGGCAAGCTGACGCACCGACGGCAGCCAGTCGTTGGGACGTAACACCCCCGTGGCGATCAATGAGGAAATCTGCTCCTCTATCTGCTGGTGAATGGGTACGGACGCGGTGTAATCTATATGGAGCAAAACAAACACATCTCCTTTCTCCAAGTGTACTATCCGTATTAACACAGTTAGTGTAACATAGCATACGCTATTTGTCAAGAGCTTTTTGTGTTGTTTACACTTTGTTCATTGACACGTAAGGAAGTACATGGTAAAATATTATTGTAAATAAAAATTTTTTAATTTTTTCAAAAATTTTATAGACGTTTTCCCATTTTCAGACATTTATATAGTGAAGAGGCAAAAACTGCTCTTATCTGTTGAAACGGTATACTATAACGATTTCATAATAAAAACACAATTTTGAAAGGAGATTTTATAATGAAAAGCAAAATGTATCTTATCATTTCGTTGGTTCTCATAGGCTGTGTATTTCTTATGGGAGCAGGAATAATGGTTGAAAATGAATTGAGCGATGTGGAATTGGTTTCGGGGACGCTTGATAAAATTGATACCTACAACGGGGTTCTTACTTTGGAAGATTTTTATGCGGCTGTTGAGAAAGCGGAAAACATGTATAGCTCTAACGACGCAGCTTTGGCTGTCAACGGCATTACAGTGAATACAGATATTGTAAACGAAAATTGGAGCAATGTGACGGAAGAAGAATATGCACAATATCGGCGCGATGTTCTCGCTTGCGCTTGGGACACCATAGCTGCTGATATGCCCTCAACCAGATATACTCAGTCAAACGATGTGTTGAATGATCTTTTTGGTTCTGACGAAATCTATTTTAACACATCATTTTGGCTTAATATGACAATATTGCTGGCGAATCCCGAAAACGGCAAATATACATCGGCGGAAGAGTGGTTCAAAGCATATATGTTGGGTGAGTTTGAAGGCGAGTGGATAACAAAGACAGAATACCCTTTCTTTATATTCCGTAACGGAATCACGGTTTCTTTTGCTGACGGAAACGGAAACGTTTCCACCGTATACCCCACAGATGAACAGCGTGAAAATATCGCAGCTATTCGCGCAGCCAATGGTCTTGTAACCGAATAACCTGTACCCATTCTCCCCGAGAGGTTTCTCTCGGGGAGTTTTTTATCGGGGTCCGCACAAATCGGAGATTTGTGGGGTATTTCTTTTTTTGTAATTTTCTTGGCAAAAACACAAGATATTGTGTTTTTTGGTATTGACAAACACACAATCGTGTGGTATACTCTATCTCGCTGACAATAAAGAAACTAATATAAAGGAGAAGAGAAAAATGTATCAGGTTATAAAAAGAGACGGTAAAATCAATGATTTTGATATTTCCAAGATCACCGGCGCAATAAAAGCGGCTTTTGACGCACAGGAAAAGAACTACAACATATCGGTTATAGACTTTATAGCACTTAAGGTCACCGCAGATTTTGAGAGCAAGATAGTAGACGATCTTATATCTGTTGAGGATATTCAGGACAGTGTTGAAAGCGTGCTTATTCAGGCGGGCTACGGCGACGTTGCAAAGGCATACATCCTTTACCGCCGCAACAGAGAGAAGCTCCGTCAGGTAAAGAGCTCTGTGCTTGACTATAAAAAGCTGGTTGACGATTACGTTAACGTTACCGACTGGCGCGTTAAGGAAAACTCCACCGTTACATATTCCGTAGGCGGTCTTATCCTTCACAACTCCGGCTCCATCACCGCTAACTATTGGCTGAGCGAGGTTTATGACGATGAGGTTGCAAACGCTCACATCAACGGTGATATTCACATTCACGATCTTTCCATGCTTACCGGCTACTGTGCAGGTTGGTCTCTCAAGCAGCTCATTCAGGAGGGCTTGGGCGGCGTTCCCGGCAAGATCACTTCCTCTCCCGCAAGCCACCTGGCAACCCTTTGCAACCAGATGGTAAACTTCCTCGGCATTATGCAGAACGAGTGGGCAGGCGCGCAGGCGTTCTCCTCCTTTGATACTTATCTTGCACCCTTCGTTAAGGTGGACAACCTTGATTACGAGCAGGTTAAAAAGTGTATCGAATCCTTCATTTACGGTGTAAACACTCCTTCCCGTTGGGGTACTCAGGCTCCCTTCTCCAACATCACTCTGGACTGGACCGTTCCTGCAGACCTTGCAGAGCTTCCCGCAATAGTAGGCGGCAAGGAAATGGACTTCAAGTACAAGGATTGCAAGAAGGAAATGGATATGATAAACAAGGCGTTTATCGAGATCATGATCGAGGGCGACGCTAACGGCAGAGGCTTCCAGTATCCTATTCCCACTTATTCCATCACCGCAGATTTCGATTGGTCCGAAACAGAGAACAACCGTCTCCTGTTTGAGATGACCTCCAAATACGGCACTCCTTACTTCTCCAACTACGTAAACAGCGATATGGAGCCCAGCGACGTTCGTTCTATGTGCTGCCGTCTCCGTCTTGACCTTCGTGAACTTCGTAAAAAGTCCGGCGGCTTCTTCGGCAGCGGCGAATCCACCGGTTCCGTAGGCGTTGTTACCATAAACATTCCCCGTATCGCATACCTTGCAAAGGACGAAAAGGAATTCTATGCACGTCTTGATAAGATAATGGATATCTCCGCTCGCTCCCTTAAGGTAAAGCGTACCGTTATCACCAAGCTTATGAACGAGGGTCTGTATCCTTACACCAAGCGTTATCTGGGCACCTTCAACAACCACTTCTCCACCATCGGTCTTGTTGGTATGAACGAAGCCTGCCTTAACGCAAGCTGGATAAGAGAAGACCTCACCAACGAAAAGGCACAGCAGTTCACCAAGGACGTGCTTAACCACATGAGAGAACGCCTTTCCGATTATCAGGAAAAATACGGCGATCTGTATAACCTTGAGGCTACTCCCGCAGAGTCCACCTCTTACCGTCTTGCAAAGCATGACCTTAAGCATTATCCCGATATCATTACCGCAGGCGGCGGTGAGGAAACTCCTTATTACACCAACTCCTCTCATCTGCCCGTTGGCTATACCGACGATATCTTTACAGCACTTGACGTTCAGGACGAACTGCAGACCCTTTACACCTCCGGTACCGTATTCCACGCGTTCCTCGGTGAAAAGCTTCCCGATTGGAAGGCAGCCGCAAATCTCGTACGCAAGATCGCTACCAACTATAAGCTTCCTTATTATACTCTTTCTCCCGTTTATTCCGTTTGCCGTAACCACGGTTATATCGCAGGCGAGGAATGGAAGTGCCCCGTATGCGGCGAGGATACCGAGGTATATTCCCGTATTACCGGTTACTACCGTCCCGTTCAGAACTGGAATATCGGTAAGACTCAGGAATATAAAGAAAGAAAATCTTACAATATCCCCAAGAGCATGGCTCGCGTAGACGGTGAGGAAACTGCTCCCGTAACCGAAAGCCCTTGCTGTGAGCAGGAGGCTCCCATTGCCGCAGAAGGCGCCGCAGTTCTCTTTGCTACCGCAACCTGCCCCAACTGCAAGATAGCCGCCGCTTTACTTGAAAAAGCAGGCATCGGCTTTGAAAAGCTGTTGGCAGAGCAAAACGCCGAACTTGCTACCGAGCTTGGTATAAAGCAGGCACCTACTCTCGTTATCACCTCTGATGACGGAAGCGTTGAAAAATACGTAGGCGTAGGCAACATCCGCCGCTATATTGATATGGTGACCAAATAATGATAGATATTCTTGTAATAGGCGCGGGCCCTGCGGGGCTCACCGCCGCCCTTTACGCCCGCCGCGGCGAAAAGGAGGTTACCGTAGTTGAAAAGGGTGCCTTTGGCGGACAAATGACCTTTTCTCCCAGAATAGAAAACTATCCCGGCTTCAACACCGTTTCCGGCACCGAGCTTGCAGATGCTATGGTGGGTCAGGTGTTGGAGCAGGGCGCGTCCCTTGAGCCCGATGAGATAAAGAGTATTGAAAAGATAGACGGCGGCTTCCGCGCTGTAGGCGAATACGGCGTTTACGAAGCAAAAACCGTTATTATCGCCGCAGGCGCAAAGCACAGACAGCTTGGCGTTGACCGTGAGAACGAGTTTACCGGAGAGGGAATTTCCTATTGCGCCGTGTGTGACGGAGCCTTTTATAAAGGAAAATCCGTTGCGGTCATCGGCGGCGGAAACTCCGCCCTTCAGGAGGCGGTGCTTCTTTCCGAGGGATGTAAAAAGGTAACTCTGGTTCAGAACCTGGATTACTTTACCGGCGAGCAAAAGCTTATTGATGCGCTTAAAGAAAAATCCAACGTAGAGTTTATCACCGGCCACGTTGTTACCGGCATCGTGGGAGATAAAGAGCTTACCGGCATACGCATCTCCGGCGGTGACGGGGAAAAGGTGCTCTATGTAGACGGTATGTTTGTCGCAATCGGACTTGTTCCTCAGAACGAGTTTGTTTCGGGACTTGTTTCTCTTGATAACTGGGGCTACGTTCCCTCTGCAGAAGACACTCTTACCGATTGTGAGGGTATCTTCGTTGCAGGCGATTGCCGCAGTAAGCGTATCCGTCAGATAGCCACCGCTGTTGCAGACGGCGCAACCGCCGCTCTCGCCGCAATGCGTTATATAGACGGAATGTAATGAGTGTTTTCCTATATATAATATATCTTTGCTTCAGCCTGTTCGGGGTAGCTTTAACGGTGTATGATAAATACGCCGCAAAGCACAAGAAATGGCGTGTGCCGGAAAAACTGCTTTTTGTTTTCGCCATCCTCGGCGGAAGTGCGGCAATGTATATTACAATGCTTGTTATCCGCCACAAAACAAAGCACTTGTCCTTTATGATAGGACTTCCCGTAATAATGCTTTTGCAAACGGTGATAAATATATTTATTGTATGAAAGGGAAAGGCGGTCATCCTATGTACGCAAACGGAATATATATTCAGGATATGTCCGTTGAGAATATCGATTTTTTGGAAAAGGGCAGGTTTGCCTTGGTCGATAAAGTGTACTGCGGTGCAGCCAGGTATGGCAAGTTCCCTTTGGCGCACATCAAAGATGAAATAGATAATGCTCTCTGTGATAGAATGGCTCAAGGCGTATATAAAGATACCAAGAGGGAAAATAACGTTATTCCTTTGTGGGTGATCAGCGATGAGCAACTGTACCGCGATTATATGAAGCGCTGTAACGAGCTGGATATAAAAACAAGAGTATGCTTTATTGAATCTACTCGGTGCGAGCCTTGCTGGGTCGGTGCAACGCCTGCTCTGCAAACGTTGGGCTATGAGGTCGTCAATCCTAATTTGAGCGAAGAGGGCATTTGTTGGTATCTTAATCAAGCAGAATATAAACGTTTTGCGAAAAAGCTAAACAAACACGGCTTGTTTGACGATTTTGAAACCGCCGAAGCCTTTTATAATGCGCTGATGGAAGACCCTTTTGTTGTTGACGAGGAAGACCCCTTGATTGCAAAAATAAGTCTTGTCATTTTGTGATTTGCGTATCGAACAAACTATGAATAAACCGACAAGCCTCCCTGCTTGTCGGTTTTTGGTGTTATCGAAACGTTATGGCTATATTGTAGGGATGGGGCTTGCCCCATCCGTTTTGTTGTAATGCGAATATTTTACGGGCGATTTCGCAGGGTCCCCGAGAAGTCGCAGACTTCTTGGGGTGATTATTGACATTTGTTTTCATATATATTATAATACCCGTCAGTCTGTGTGAAAGGAGAAAAAGAAAAATGATACGTCTTTCGGAAAGCTTTGGTTACAAAAAGCTTTTGCGCTTTACCTTGCCTTCCATCGTTATGATGATATTTATGTCTGTCTACGGTGTTGTGGACGGATACTTCGTGTCAAACTTTGTGGGCAAAACTCCTTTCGCCGCAGTTAACTTTATATATCCCTTTATAATGGTGCTTGGCGCCTTCGGCTTTATGTTTGGTACCGGCGGCAGTGCGCTCATCTCCAAAACCATGGGGGAAGGGGATAGCATAAAAGCAAACAAGCTGTTTTCAATGCTGGTGTACATCACTTTGGCGGCAAGCGTAATTATCGGCGCGGCAGGCTTACTGCTTCTCCGTCCCGTTGCTTCTCTGCTGGGCGCAGAGGGTGAACTGCTTGAAAACTGCGTTCTTTACGGAAGCATACTTATGGCGGCGTTGCCCTTTTTTATGCTTCAGTACGAATTCCAAAGCTTTTTCCCCGTGGCTGAAAAGCCTACTCTCGGTCTGCTGGTAACAGTAGGCGCAGGCGTCACCAATATGGGTCTGGACGCGCTGTTCGTCCTGCCAAAGCAGTACGGCGGTCTGGAGTGGGGGCTTACCGGCGCGGCTGCTGCTACCGCACTTTCCGCTTTCGTAGGCGGCTTTGTTCCTATAATATATTTTTCCTTCCGCAATTCATCGTCTCTCCGCTTGGGTAAGCCTTATTTTCAGCTTGCTTCTCTTATAAAGGTGTGTACCAATGGCTCCTCCGAATTACTCAGCAACATATCCATGTCGCTGGTGGGAATGCTGTATAACTATCAGCTTTATGAATTCGCAGGGGAGGACGGTGTTGCCGCATACGGCGTGCTTATGTACGTCAACATGATCTTCCTCGCCATATTTATCGGATATTCGGTGGGCGTATCTCCCGTCATCGGTTATCATTTCGGGGCAGGCAACAAAAAAGAGCTTCGCTCCATTCTTAAAAAGAGCTTGCTTCTCATTTCTCTTACTTCGGTTGCAATGCTTGGGGCAGGGGAGCTGCTGGCGCGCCCCCTTTCACTGCTGTTCGTCGGGTACGATAAAACTCTTCTTGATCTGACACTTACCGGCTTCCGCGTGTTCTCCTTCTCTTTTTTGTTTGCGGGGCTGGCTATATACGGCTCCTCCTTCTTTACCGCCCTTAACGATGGTCTTACCTCTGCCATAATGTCCTTCCTCCGCACGCTGGTGTTCCAGATAGCAGCGGTAATGCTGCTTCCTCTTGTCTGGGGAACAGACGGCATCTGGTGGTCGGTGGTGGTTGCAGAGCTTGCCGCCGCTTCCCTTTCGGTAATATTCATACTCGGTAAAAAGAAAAAATACGGATATTAAAGTATCACCCCACAAATCTTCGATTTGCGGGGACCCCGAAAAAACACCCCACAAAAGGTTTTTAGGACACCGAGGGTATTTCACGAAATACCACTACAGACAGAATATTTCGATTAAAACGCTTTTGCGGGGACCCCGAAAACATACCCCAAAAATCCATGCGGATTTCCGGGGACCCTGAAAAACACCCCAAAAAACAAAAATCATCTTGCGAACATTGTTCACAAGGTGATTTTTTAATGAGAAATGAGAAATTGTGGTAAGTTGTAATTATTGCCGTGCGAACAGTAAGGTGCAAAAAACGGATTTTTTGTCGCTTTTACATTTTGTTTATTGACAAGATAATGGGAATAGGATATCATAATAACGTAAACGGATCGTTCTTTGTTTTTTGATGCGAAGGGGGAGAAAAGAACAATGAAAAAAACAATAATTTTTATCATCGCACTTTGTCTGCTGCTTTGTTCCTGCGAAAAAACACTGTCAAGCGTAACTTCGCCGGATATGACGCTTACAAAAGAATTGGAAAAGGTATACGCTTCCGGCGGCAAAGTAACGGCAGACGAACTGTTTGCGCTGAAGTCTATAGAAATACTTGAAACCACCGAGTTGTACTGGAACCCCGAAACCTGCGCCCAGATAAGTATTCCCGGCAACGAAGAGGGATTAAAGCCCACCTTTCCTGCCGAATATGAGGATTCCCATACAAAAGGCAGTGTTCCCGCCGTTAAGTACAGAATTATAGATGACGGTATTGTCTACAGGGTCTTCGGCTTGGTAACCTTCGGTGAGGACGAAACAACAATAACCATCTTCAAGGCAGACAACGAAGCCACCGGCGAGATCTTTTATGACGAAAGCGTTTTTGAATAATACATTCAGCCCCGCAAATCGCAGATTTGTGGGGTGTTTTTTTTCTTCGGGGTCCCCTAAAATGTGTATGCATTTTTGGGGTGTTTTTCCCCTCCCGTTTTGTATGGTCACCGAAACGCCGTGGATACACCTAATTATAGGGGCATAACGGCCCTTTGGGGACGCAAAATAAAATTTGTAAATTTTTTGAAAAAAGCACTTGACATTTCTTGATTTTGCTGATAAAATAATAAACTGCACTATAATGACCGTATTATGCGAAAATATCCTTATTTTCGGGCGAAAAGGTTAGTTTTATGCGGTAAACGCAAAGAAAATGAATGGAGTGAAGGTTGAATGGTTAAGCAACAACAGCTCGGCACAAACGTAAGAATGTCGTTTTCCAAGAACCGTGAAGTTCTTGAGATGCCCAATCTTATCGAGATCCAGAAAAAGTCGTTCAAGGAGCTTATTGAGCACGATATCGGAGATGTCCTGCGTGATATCTCTCCGATGACCGATTATTCCGGCAACCTCGTTATCGAATTTGTGGATTATTCTTTAAGTGATGCTCCCAAGTTCACTATCGAGGAATGCAAGGATAGGGACGTAAACTACGCTGTTCCCTTTAAGGTAACCGTACGTCTTACAAACAAGGCGACCGGCGAAGTAAAGGAGCAGGAGATCTACATGGGTGATTTCCCCATGATGACCGACAGCGGCACCTTTATTATAAACGGTGCGGAGCGCGTGGTCGTAAGCCAGATCGTACGTTCTCCCGGTATATACTACGAAGCAAACGATGACAAGAGCGGTAAGCAGCTTTTGTCTGCTACAGTCATACCCTATCGCGGAGCATGGCTGGAGTATGAGACCGATTCTACCGACGCTTTCTATGTAAGAATAGATAAAAACCGTAAAATTCCCATAACCGTGCTTTTGCGCGCGTTCGGTCTTGATACGGACAAAAAGATTATCGAACTGTTCGGCGAAGAGCACATTCTCAAGGCATCCTTTGAGAAGGATACCATGTGCGCCGAGGCTGAAAAGAACGGTACCACTCCTCAGGAAGAAGCTTACAAGGAGATATACAGAAAGCTCCGTCCCGGCGATCCTCCTCTGGTAGAGAGCGCACAGATTTTGCTCAACAATCTGTTCTTTGATCCCAAGAGATACGATATATCTGCAGTAGGCAGATATAAATTCAATAAAAAACTCGCCCTTTCCAAGCGTATAGCAGGCTGCGTCCTCGCCCGACCCGCAGTTTCTCCTATCACCGGCGAGGTGCTGTTTGAGGCAGGCAGTAAGCTTTCCAGAACAGACGCAGAGCATATTGAGGATGCAGGCATCTGGTCCGTATACGTTAACGTTGAGGAAGAAGAGAGCAACGTAAGAGAAGTTCGCGTTTTCTCCAACAAGATGGTGGACGCTTCCAAGATATGCGGTATTTCCAACGAAGAACTGGGACTGCCCGAAATGGTACAGCAGGACGTGCTTATGGATATCATCAGCACCGTCGGCACATCGGACGTAAGCGCTTTGCGCAGAGCTATCGCTAACCGTGCAGACGAGCTTATTCCCAAGCACATCACCGTAGACGATATATTCGCATCCGTCAACTATCTGCTTGCACTCTCTCACGGAGTGGGCACTGCTGACGATATCGACCATCTGGGTAACCGCCGCCTCCGTTCCGTAGGCGAGCTGCTGCTGAACCAGCTTCGTATCGGCTTCTCCAGAATGGATAAGATCGTTAAGGAAAAGATGACCACACAGGATATAGATACGGCTACTCCTCAGTCCCTTATCAACATCCGTCCCATCGTTTCCTCTATACGTGATTTCTTTGGTTCTTCTCCTCTGTCCCAGTTTATGGATCAGACCAACCCTCTTTCCGAGCTTACCCACAAGCGCCGTCTTTCCGCGCTGGGTCCCGGCGGTCTTTCCAGAGACAGAGCATCCTTCGAGGTTCGTGCCGTTCACTATACCCATTACCGCAGAATGGTTCCTATCGAGACCCCCGAAGGTCCTAACATCGGTCTTATTTCCTATCTCTCCTCTTATGCGAGAGTTAATAAATTCGGCTTTATCGAAGCGCCTTACCGCGTAGTAAGAAACGGTGTGGTTACCGATAAGACCGTATATCTCACTGCTGACGCAGAGGACGAATTCACCGTTGCCACCGGTAACGAGCCTATCAATGAAGACGGCACCTTCGTAAACCGTAAGATAGTTGCCCGCCGCAGAGATGAGATACTTGAGTTCGAGCCTAACGAGATCGACCTTATGGACGTTTCTCCCAAGATGGTTGTATCCGTTGCCACCGCAATGATCCCCTTCCTTGAGAACGACGATAACACCCGTGCGCTCATGGGTTCAAACATGCAGAAGCAGGCTGTTCCCCTTATGGTCACCGAATCTCCTATCGTTGCAACCGGTATGGAGTATAAGGCAGCATACGATTCCGGCGTAGTTGTAGTTTGCAAGCGCACCGGTATCGTTGAGTCCGTTACCGCAGACGAGGTTATCGTTCGTGCGGAGGACGGCACTGTTGACAGATATCCCCTCATTAAATTCCAGCGCTCCAACCAGTCCACCTGCGTAAACCAGCGCCCCATCGTAGAAAAGGGCCAGTATATCAAGGCAGGCGACGTTGTGGCTGACGGCGCTGCTACCGATAACGGTGAAGTCGCTCTCGGTAAGAACGTGCTTATCGGATTTATGACCTGGGAAGGTTATAACTACGAGGACGCGGTTCTGCTTAACGAGCGTCTCGTTCGCGACGATCTCTACACCTCGATACATATCGAGGAGTACTACTGCGAGTCCAGAGACACCAAGCTCGGACCCGAAGAGATCACCCGCGATATCCCCAACGTAGGCGACGATATGCTTAAAAACCTCGATGCAGACGGCGTTGTTTGCATCGGAGCAGAGGTTGGCGCAGGCGATATTCTTGTAGGTAAGGTTACTCCCAAGGGTGAGACCGAGCTTACCGCAGAAGAAAGACTGCTTCGTGCTATCTTCGGTGAGAAGGCGCGCGAGGTAAGAGACACCTCTCTCCGTCTGCCTCACGGTGAAAGCGGTATCGTTATCGACGTTAAGGAATTCTCCCGCGATGATTGCGATGTACTTCAGCCCGGCGTTATTAAGGCTGTCCGCGTATACGTTGCCCAGAAGAGAAAGATCTCCGTGGGCGATAAGATGGCAGGTAGACATGGTAACAAGGGTGTTATTTCCCGTATACTTCCCAGCGAGGACATGCCCTTCCTTCCTGACGGCACTCCGCTGGATATAGTTCTTAACCCTCTGGGCGTTCCTTCCCGAATGAATATCGGTCAGGTTCTTGAAGTCCACTTGGGTATCGCCGCAAAGAAGCTGGGCTGGAAGGTTATGACCCCGGTATTCGACGGCGCAAACGAAAAAGACATTATCGAATGCATGAAGATGGCGGACATGTGGCGCGACGTTTACCCCGGAGAGAACATTTCCGGTAAGGAGACCCGCACCATAGTTGATCCCGAGACCGGAGTTGAAAAGACTCAGGTAGTTGACGGTAAGACCGTTCTTTACGACGGACGTACCGGTCTGCCCTTTGATAACCCCGTTACCGTTGGATATATGTACTTCCTTAAGCTCCACCATCTGGTTGACGATAAGATCCACGCACGTTCCACCGGTCCTTACTCTCTCGTTACCCAGCAGCCCTTGGGCGGTAAAGCTCAGTTCGGCGGCCAGCGTTTCGGTGAGATGGAAGTTTGGGCACTGGAAGCATACGGCGCTGCATATACTCTGCAGGAGATCCTTACCGTCAAGTCCGACGATATTAAGGGCCGTGTAAAGGCATACGAGGCTATCGTAAAGGGACAGAATATTCCCGATCCCGGTGTGCCCGCATCCTTCAAGGTTCTTGTAAAAGAGCTTCAGTCTCTGGGTCTGGACGTAAGAGTGCTTGATAAGGACGACGTTGAGATCAATCTCCGTGACTACGGTGACGATGATGACGGTGACGAGCGCAAGTTCTCTGAAGACGAGCTTGGCAAGTCTATCCTTGAAAATGCCGACGACGTTATGTATGATGACGAAGAAGGTGTTGTCAGCGATGCGGACAGCGATGACGAGGACGATTACGGCTTTGGCGACGCTGCCTCCTACGGCTTTGATTCCGACGACGAATATGATGATTAATTAGAAAGGGAACGATAAAATGGAAAAAAATATAGAATTTGAATCCATAAAAATCGGTCTTGCCTCTCCCGATATGATCAGAAGCTGGTCTTACGGCGAGGTTAAAAAGCCCGAGACTATCAATTACCGTACCCTTAAGCCGGAGCGCGACGGTCTGTTCTGCGAGCGCATCTTTGGTCCTAACAAGGATTGGGAATGCCATTGCGGTAAGTATAAACGCGGCGCGCGCTACAAGGGCAAGATATGCGAAAAGTGCGGCGTAGAAATAACCACCAACAAGGTACGCCGTGAGAGAATGGGTCACGTAGAGCTGGCGGCTCCCGTATCCCATATATGGTACTTCAGAGCGATCCCCTCCAAGATGGGTCTGCTTCTGGATATGTCCCCCAAGGTACTGGAAAAGGTGCTTTACTTCGCTCAGTACGTCGTTATCGATCCGGGCGATACACCTCTTGCAAAGAAGCAGCTCCTTACCGAGCAGCAGCACAGAGATTTCCACGAAAAGTATGAAAACGACTTCCGCGACGGTATCGGCGCAGAAGCAGTTAAGGAGCTTCTTGCGGAAATCGACCTTGAAGAGGAAAGCGCAAAATTAAAGAACGAGCTTCTCACCGCACAGGGTCAGAGAAAGATCCGCGCTATCAAGCGTCTTGAGGTTGTTGAAGCCTTCCGTCTTTCCGGCAACCGTCCCGAGTGGATGATACTGGAAGCACTTCCCGTAATCCCTCCGGATATCCGCCCCATGGTACAGCTTGACGGCGGCAGATTTGCCACCAGTGACCTTAACGATCTGTACCGCAGAGTTATTAACAGAAATAACCGTCTTAAGAGACTTCTTGAGCTTCAGGCTCCCGAGATAATCATCCGTAACGAAAAGCGTATGCTTCAGGAAGCGGTTGACGCACTTATCGATAACGGCAGAAGAGGACGTCCCGTAACCGGACCCAACAACCGCGCACTTAAATCTCTTTCCGAGATGCTCCGTGGTAAGCAGGGCCGTTTCAGACAGAACCTGCTTGGTAAGCGTGTTGACTATTCCGGCCGTTCTGTTATCGTAGTAGGTCCCGAGCTTAAGATATACCAGTGCGGTCTGCCCAAGGAAATGGCACTTGAATTGTTCAAGCCCTTCGTTATGAAGACCCTTGTGGCTACCGGCAAATCCACCAATATCAAGGATGCAAAGAAGAAGGTCGAGCGTGCCAACGCAGACGTTTGGGACGCACTTGACAGCGTTATCAAGGAACATCCCGTTCTGCTCAACCGTGCGCCTACACTGCACAGACTTTCTATCCAGGCATTCGAGCCCATACTCGTAGAGGGCAGAGCAATAAAGCTCCATCCTCTGGTTTGTTCCGCGTTTAACGCAGACTTCGACGGCGACCAGATGCCCGTTCACGTTCCTCTTTCCGCAGAAGCACAGGCAGAAGCAAGATTCCTTATGCTTTCCGCCAACAACCTGCTCAAGCCCGTAAACGGCCGTGCAGTTGCAGTTCCTTCTCAGGACATGGTTCTCGGTTCTTACTTCCTCACCATGGATAAGCCCGGCGAGCCCGGTGAAGGCAAGTCCTTCCGCAATATGGACGAAGCTGTTATGGCTTACGAAAACGGTGAGCTTGGTCTCCACGCAAAGATAAAGATCCGCGTTTCCAAGGTGATCAACGGCGTAGAAAAGACCGGTATGACCGAGACTACTCTCGGCAGACTTATCTTTAACCGTCCCATTCCTCAGGACCTCGGCTTTGTTGACAGAAACGATCCCGCCAACGAGTTCAAGCTTGAAATTGACTTTACCACCACCAAGGATGAGCTTGGCCAGATAGTTGACCGTTGTATCAAGTACCACGGCAACGCTGTTACCTGTGAGGTTCTGGATAACCTTAAGTCTCAGGGCTTCAAGTACTCTACCAAGGGTGCAATAACCATCTCCGTTTACGATATGACCATTCCTCCCGAAAAGCAGGCTCTTATCGCAAAGGGTGATGAAAAGGTAGATAAGATCTCTGATTTCTACCGTCGCGGCTTGCTTTCCGACGAGGAACGCAGTGAGCGCGTTATCAAGGTTTGGGAAGGCTGCACCAAAGAGGTTGCAGACGCACTTCAGAAGAACCTTGATAAATTCAATCCTATCAACATGATGGCAGTTTCCGGTGCCCGTGGTTCTATCAAGCAGATCAGACAGCTTGCAGGTATGCGTGGTCTTATGGCTTCCGCAACCGGTAAGACCATAGAAATGCCTATTAAAGCAAACTTCCGCGAAGGCATGAAGATACTGGAATACTTTACCGCAGCCCGTGGTGCTCGTAAGGGTCTTGCAGATACCGCGCTCCGTACCGCTGACTCCGGTTACCTTACCAGACGTCTTGTTGACGTTTCTCAGGACGTTATCGTTCGCGAAGACGACTGCGGCGATACCAGAGGACTTTGGGTCAGCAAGATCGTGGACGTTCTCCCCGGCGGCAAGGAAGCCGTTATCGAGCCCTTCGAAGACAGACTTCTGGGCAGATACGTTGTGGGTGATCTTTGCGATCCCGCAACCGGTGAGGTTATTGTTCCCGACAACACTATGATGAACGAGGATCAGATCGCGAAGATCGTTGCCGCAGGTATCGATCGCGTTAAGATCCGTTCCGTAATCAACTGCCGTGCAAAACACGGTACCTGCGCACATTGCTACGGCGCAGACCTTGCTTCCGGCGTTAAGGTCAGCGTAGGCGAATCTGTCGGCGTTATCGCTGCACAGTCTATCGGCGAGCCCGGTACACAGCTTACCATGAGAACCTTCCACTCCGGTGGTGTTGCAGGCGGCGATATTACCCAGGGTCTTCCCCGTGTTGAAGAGATCTTCGAAGCACGCAGACCCAAGAGAACCGCAGTTCTCTCCGATTTCAACGGTACCGTTCGTATCGAAGAAACCAAAAAGACAAAGCAGATCATCGTCCGTGATGATGAGACCGGTGAAGAAGCAGTTACCGCAGTACCTATGGTTACCAAGATAGCTGTTGAAAACGGCGCAAAGGTAGTAAAGTGCCAGAAGCTCACCGAAGGTACCGAATATCCTGCAGATATCCTCCGTATTTCCGGACTTGACGCGGTTTATTCCTACATCATCAAGGAGATCCAACGCGTATACCGTCTCCAGGCGGTTGAAATTTCCGATAAGCATATCGAAATTATTGCGCGCCAGATGACCAGAAGAATAAGAATAGACAACCCCGGCGATACCGATATGCTGGTTGGCTCCACCGTGGATATTTCCGAATTCACCACAGAAAACGAAAAGATCCGCGAAAAGAACTCTCTCCTCGGAGAAAACGAGGTTCCTCTTATGGAGGCAGAGGGTGAAGCTACCCTGCTTGGTATCACCAAGGCATCCCTTTCTACCGACAGCTTCCTGTCCGCAGCGTCCTTCCAGGAAACCACCAAGGTTCTTACCGACGCGGCTATCAAGGGCAAGCGCGACCCGCTGCTCGGTCTTAAGGAGAACGTTCTTATCGGTAAGCTTATCCCTGCCGGTACCGGTATGGGCAGATACCGCAATGTAAAGGTTGACACGGGCGACAAGCTCGAGGGAGTTTACGATGCAGCAGAGTAGTGAAGACGGCAGTACGATGGCGGTCGGACTTAATCAGTCTGTGAAATTAATACGCTCCGGCAAGGCGCAAAAGGTATACCTTGCGTCTGACGCGGACAGATTCTTTATCGCAAAGGTAAAGGACGAGATACGCAGAGCCGGATACGTTGAAACGGACGAGAGTTTGACTGCGGTACGCCTCGGCGAAATGGCAGGGATCGAGGTTCCCGCCGCAATTATTACAATTTACTAATCAAAAAGCGTAAATACGGTAACATTTGTCCGTGTTTACCATAAAAAACCCCTTGACAACAAGGGGTTTTTTTGATATAATCTAACTTCGGGCGTAATGCCCGTAAGACAAAAAACCGTATATTTCCAGGAAAGGAGGAAAAAGAAACGTGCCTACATTCAATCAGCTGGTAAAGCACGGCAGACAGGATAAGACCTATAAGTCCAAGTCCCCCGCACTCCAGAGCAGCATCAACAGCATCAGAAAGGTAACCGTTAACAACCCCAACCCTCAGAAGAGAGGCGTGTGCACTAAGGTTGCTATCAAGACTCCTAAGAAGCCTAACTCTGCTCAGAGAAAGGTTGCCAGAGTAAGACTTACCAACGGTATCGAAGTATGGGGCTACATTCCCGGTATCGGCCATAACCTGCAGGAACACTCCGTGGTTCTCATCCGCGGCGGCAGAGTTAAGGACCTCCCCGGTGTACGTTACCATATCATCCGCGGTAAGCTGGATACTCAGGGCGTTGCCAAGAGAAACCAGAGCCGTTCCAAGTACGGTGCAAAGGCAGCAAAGAAATAAAATCTTTGTTTGACCCAAAGCCTTGTCCGTTAAGGCTGTAAAAGAATAAAACGGAAACAAACAAACGGAAAGAAAATTTCTTTTTGTTCGTGCTTTATAATGAAATGTTCTACGGAATACCGTATTAATATAGATTTAGAGCACTGACGGAAGTAATGTTTCGAGTACCTGTGAACTCATTGAAGCGTAAAAATACGCTATCTTTATGAAGGAGGGAAGTAAAGTGCCCAGAAGAGTACATGGATTCAAGAGAGAAGTTCTGCCTGATCCTATTTACAATTCCATACTTGTTACCAAGCTGGTAAACAACGTAATGTTGGACGGTAAGAAGGGTGTTGCCCAGAAGATCGTTTATGATGCATTTGCACTGGTAGAAAATAAGTCCGGTGTTAACGCATTGGAGCAGTTCCAGAAGGCTCTTAATAATGTAATGCCCGAACTCGAGGTTAAGGCGGTTCGCCGCGGTGGTTCCAACTACCAGGTTCCTATGGAAGTACGCCCCGAGAGAAGACAGACTCTTGGTCTCCGCTGGCTGGTTAACTTCGCAAGACAGAGAAGCGAACGTACCATGTCTGAGCGTCTCGCTAACGAGATTCTCGACGCTATCAACAGCACCGGCGGCGCAGTCAAGAGAAAAGACGATATGCACAGAATGGCAGAAGCCAACAAGGCTTTCGCACATTACAGATGGTAATTTAGGACCAACTAAAGGAGAAAGCTATGGCAAGGACATACCCGCTTGAGCGTTATCGTAATATCGGTATAATGGCTCATATAGATGCAGGTAAGACCACCACGACCGAACGTATACTTTTCTATACCGGAAAGACACACAGACTCGGCGAAACACATGAGGGCGCTGCCACCATGGACTGGATGGAGCAGGAGCAGGAAAGAGGTATTACCATTACCTCCGCAGCTACTACCTGTTACTGGAAAGACCACCGCATCAATATAATTGATACCCCCGGCCACGTTGACTTTACCGTTGAGGTTGAGCGTTCGCTCCGCGTACTTGACGGTTCGGTTACGGTTCTTTGTGCAAAGGGTGGTGTTGAACCTCAGTCTGAGACCGTATGGCGTCAGGCTGATAAATACAAGGTTCCCCGTATGGCGTACGTTAACAAGATGGACGTTACCGGTGCAAACTTCTACCGCGTTGTAGGTATGATGCACGACAGACTTAATGCCAACGCAGTTCCCATTCAGCTTCCTATCGGATGCGAAGCGGACTTTAAGGGAATTATCGACCTTGTTAAAATGAAGGCTTATATCTACACCAACGATCTCGGTACCGATGTTCTTGAACAGGATATCCCCGCAGATATGGCAGATAAGGCTGAAGAATACCGCGCAAACCTGCTTGAGAACGTTTCTGATTTCGATGAAGAAATCATGGAGCTTGTTCTTGAAGAGCAGGAGGTTCCCGAAGCAAAGCTTAAAGCGGCTATCCGCGCGGCTACCATCGCAAACGATATGGTTCCCGTAGTTTGCGGTACTTCTTATAAAAACAAAGGCGTTCAGAAGCTTCTGGATGCAGTTGTAGATTATCTTCCTTCTCCTCTCGATATTCCTCCTATCAAGGGTATCGACGTTGAGACCGAGGAAGAAACTGTTCGTCTTTCTTCCGATGACGAAGCATTCTCCGCTTTGGGCTTCAAGATTATGACTGACCCTTACGTTGGAAGACTTTGCTTCACCCGTATTTACTCCGGTGTCCTCCAGGCAGGTACCGCAGTATACAACTCTGTTAAGGGTAAGAGAGAAAGAATCGGACGTATCGTGCTTATGCACGCTAACCACAGAGAGGACTTGGACGAAGCGCATGCAGGCGATATCGTTGCAGTGGTAGGTCTTAAGAACACCACTACCGGCGACACTCTGTGCGATGAAAACAAGGCCGTAATTCTGGAATCCATGCAGTTCCCTGAACCCGTTATCCGCGTTGCTATCGAGCCCAAGACCAAAGCAGGCGAAGAAAAGATGTCCATCGCTCTCGGCAAGCTGGCTGAGGAAGATCCTACCTTCAAGGCTTATACCGATGAAGAGACCGGACAGACCATCATCGCAGGTATGGGTGAGTTGCATCTGGAGATTATCGTTGACAGACTTCTCCGCGAATTCAAGGTAGAAGCAAACGTAGGTAAGCCTCAGGTTTCCTACCGCGAAGCTATCCGCCGCGAAGCAAGCGCAGACACCAAGTTCGTACGTCAGTCCGGCGGTAAGGGTCAGTACGCTCACGTTAAGCTTACTATCGAGCCCGACGAAAACGGCAAGGGTTACGAATTTATCAATAAGGTTACCGGCGGTGATATTCCCAAGGAATATATTCCCGCTGTTGACGAAGGCATCCGCGGCGCAATGCTCAACGGTGTTCTCGCAGGCTACAACGTATTGGATGTTAAGGCTACCCTCACAGGCGGCTCCTTCCACGAAGTAGACTCTTCCGAAATCGCTTTCAAGATTGCCGGCTCTATGGCGTTCAAGGAAGCAATGAAGAAAGCAGACCCCGTTCTTACCGAGCCTATTATGAAGGTTACCGTTATCACTCCCGATGATTATATGGGCGCGATCCTTGGCGACCTTACTGCCCGCAGAGGTTCCATCCTTGGTATGGAGCAGACCGCATCCGGCAGCGAAGTAAATGCAGAAGTTCCTCTTTCCAATATGTTCGGTTACGCAACCGCAATGCGTTCCGCAACACAGGGCAGAGCTAACTACAGCATGGAGCCCAGCCACTATGCAGAAGTTCCCAAGTCCATAAGCGAGCAGTTGTTCAGCGAAAAAGGCTTCGGAAGAAATAAATAATATAGGTTTTTCAAAGAAAAACTTGACAAGCGCGTAATTTTTTATATAATAAAGTTATGTGCGAAAAAATAAATAAAATTTAAAAATAAAAAGACACATTATTTTGGAGGAATAACAATGGCAAAAGCTAAATTTGAAAGAACTAAGCCCCATGTTAACATTGGTACCATTGGTCACGTTGACCACGGTAAGACCACTCTTACTGCTGCTATAACCAAGACCCTTTCTCTTAACGACGCTAACATCGAATTCTTGGCATACGACCAGATCGATAACGCTCCCGAAGAGAAGGCAAGAGGTATCACGATCAACACCAGACACGTTGAGTACGAAACCGCTACCCGTCACTATGCACACGTTGACTGTCCCGGCCACGCTGACTATGTTAAAAACATGATCACCGGTGCTGCTCAGATGGACGGTGCTATCCTCGTTGTTGCTGCTACCGATGGTCCTATGCAGCAGACTCGTGAGCACATCCTGCTCGCTCGTCAGGTTGGCGTTCCCGCAATGGTAGTATTCCTTAACAAGTGCGACCTCGTAGACGACGAAGAACTCGTTGAGATCGTTGAAATGGAAGTTCGCGAACTTCTTTCCGAGTATGACTTCCCCGGCGATGACATTCCCATCGTTAAGGGTTCTGCAAGAGAAGCTCTCCTTTCCGAAAACAAGGATCAGTCCGCTCCCGAATACGCTCCCATCATCGAGCTTATGAACGAAGTTGACGCATATATTCCTACTCCCGATCGTCTTTCCGATCTGCCCTTCCTTATGCCCGTTGAGGACGTATTCTCCATCACCGGTCGTGGTACCGTTGCTACCGGTAGAGTAGAGCGTGGTACTGTTAAGCTTTCCGACGAAATCGAAATCGTTGGTCTCGCTGAAAAGGCAAGAAAGACCGTTGTTACCGGTATCGAAATGTTCCGTAAGCTTCTCGACTCCGCAGAAGCAGGCGACAACATCGGTGTTCTTCTCCGTGGTATCGCTAAGGACGAGATCGAGCGTGGTCAGGTTCTTGCTAAGCCCGGCTCCATCAATCCTCACACCAAGTTCGTAGGCCAGGTTTACGTTCTTACCGAAAAAGAAGGCGGCCGTCATAAGCCCTTCTTCTCCAACTATCGTCCTCAGTTCTACTTCAGAACTACCGACGTTACCGGCGTTATCACCCTTCCCGAAGGCACCGAAATGTGCCGTCCCGGCGACCACGTTGATATGACCGTTGAGCTCATCTCTTCCATCGCTATCGAAAAGGGTCTCCGTTTCGCTATCCGCGAAGGCGGCAGAACCGTTGGTTCCGGCGTTGTTGCTGAGATCATTGCTTAAGTTAATTTAACTTAATATATTTAAGCTTCGGGGCAGGGTGTGATTCCCTACCGGCGGTAAAAGTCCGCGAGCCGAAAGGCATGAATGGGTGTAATTCCCATACCGACAGTTAAAGTCTGGAAGGTAGAGGCTGAATTTGCAAAGCTATTTATGCCCCCGATTAACTTCGGGGGCATTTAGTTTTACCAAGAACGTCCCGGTAATTTTTTATCGGGATTTTTACTTTTTCGTTTTGGCGGTACTTTTATGAAAAACAAAAAATACTTACTCTCTTTAACTCTTTGCGGAATAATGTCGGCAATATCAGTAATTTTACAGCTTCCGTTTTTTGAGATATCCTTACCGTTCATTATCCCTTCCTTTGTAAAGCTTGACTTTTCCGATCTTCCCGCCCTGCTTACCGCTTTTACTGCAGGTCCCCTTTGGGGCGGCTTGGTCTGTATTATAAAAAACACCGTCCATCTCGCTTATGGGTCAACGGGCGGTATCGGCGAGCTTGCCAACGGGCTTATGGGCGTTGCCTTCGTTGTGCCTGCAGGACTGATCTATCGCTTCCGCCATACCAAATCAGGCGCATTCCTCGGTGGCGTATCCGGCGCGGCGGCAGGTGCTGTCATTTCCTTCCCCGTAAATTACTTTATAACCTATCCTTTTTATATCGGTCTTTATTTCGGCGGCAGGACGGAGCCCATGCTTGATATGTATAACACCATCTTCGGCACAGCCTTCGGGCTGGTTGAGGTTCTGCTTTTCTTCAATCTCCCCTTTACCTTTGTAAAATATATGCTGTCTGTGCTTATCGCACTGCTTATATATAAGCCGTTGTCGCCCATATTCAAAAAATTCAAATAATCCTTGACAAACTGCGGTTTTTATGTTATTATATCTCCGCTAAAAGTGAATACAGTATCATCAAGAGTGGTGGAGGGAACTGCCCTGTGAAGCCCGACAACCTGCGCGCAAGACCGCAAGGTGTTAAATCAGTGAAAGTAATTTCGAAGATGAGAAGACATATCCGTAAAACGCCTTCTCAAAAAAGGCGTTTTTTTGATGATTGATGAAAAAAGAAAGGACAAAAAACAATGGTAAAATATTTTTCCAGTGAATCCGTAACCGAGGGACATCCCGATAAGCTTTGCGACCGCGTTTCCGATAGCGTTCTGGATGCTATTCTTGCTCAGGACCCCCAAGCCCGTGTCGCTTGCGAGACTGCCTGCACCACAGGTCTTATTCTGGTTATGGGCGAGATTACCACCACCGCACAGATAGATATTCCCGCTATCGCGCGTAACGCTGTTAGAGAGATCGGCTTTGACAGAGCAAAAATGGGCTTCGATTGCGATACCTGCTCCGTCCTCACCTCTCTGGACAAGCAGTCCGCAGATATAGCTTTGGGCGTTGATAAGTCTCTTGAAGCTAAAAATGGTGATGACAGCGAGTACGATACCGGCGCAGGCGACCAGGGTATGATGTTCGGCTACGCTTGTGACGAGACCGAGACCTTAATGCCTCTGCCCATCTATCTTGCGCACCGCCTCGCATACCGCCTTACCGAGGTAAGAAAAACCGGTATCATCAGCGGTTTGTATCCCGACGGCAAGACTCAGGTAACCGTTCAGTACGAGGACGATATTCCCGTGAGAGTTGATTCTGTCGTTGTTTCCACCCAGCATTCCGAGGATACCGACCTTGATTTTCTCCGCGTGCTTATCGAAAAACACGTTATCCGTGAGATAATCCCCGCTAACCTTCTTGATGAAAACACCAAAATCTACATAAATCCTACCGGACGCTTTGTTGTAGGCGGCCCCCACGGGGATAGCGGTCTTACCGGCAGAAAGATAATTGTTGATACCTATGGCGGTTACGCACGCCACGGCGGCGGCGCGTTCTCCGGCAAGGACCCCACCAAGGTTGACCGTTCTGCGGCATATATGTGCCGTTATCTGGCGAAGAACGTGGTTGCCTCCGGCGTGGCAAAGCGTTGTGAGATACAGCTTGCATACGCTATCGGCGTTGCAAATCCCCTTTCCGTTCTTGTAGATACCTTTGGCACCGGCAAGGTAAGTGATGAGAGGATCGCAGAGGTTATAAAAGAGGTTGCAGACCTTCGTCCCGCCGCTATTATCAAGCATCTTGACCTCCGCCGTCCCCAGTATACCGCACTTTCTTCTTACGGACATTTCGGCAGAGAGGACCTTGGCGTTAAGTGGGAGGAGACCGATCTGGCTCCCGTTATCGCCGCAAAGCTCAACTAATATGAAGCGTACATTATTATTTTCACTTTTACTGGTTTTCCTTGTGGCTGTTTTCGCCTTCTGCGCACTTCAAGTAAACGCAGAGGAAGAAACAAGCGGTAAATGCGGGGAAAACTTAACTTGGTCATATAACCCTCAAACAGCTACCCTCACCATTGAGGGAACAGGAGAGATGGGATATTATGCAGTTGATGCATATCCTTGGTCTGAGTACGCAAAAGAGGTTAAGCATATTGTCCTTCCCGAGGGGCTTTTGAATATCGGCGAAGGTGCTTTCCGCAACTTTCTTGTGCTTGAGGACGTTAATATACCTTCAACTGTTGCTGAAATTGAAGGAATTTCATTCCAAAACTGTCGTAAACTCAAAAGCGTAGTCATACCCGCCAAAGTGGAAAAGATGGGCAACAATAATTTTGGAAACTGTGTTTCTCTTGAAAGTGTAGTTATTGAAGCCGGTGAATTACACACCCTTCCCAACGCTACGTTTAGTGGATGTAAGAAGCTGGTGAATGTATCTTTGCCCGATACGCTTTCTTATATCGAACACGGCGTATTTGAAAACTGCGTTTCTTTGGAGAGTATTCGTTTACCTAAAGAACACCAAGGTCTGGTGTCGGATTTCTTTCCCGGATGCGAGAACTTAAAGCGAGTTTATATTGATAGCGATTACAGTGTTCGTAAATTTTCCGTTTACGGCGAAAGGGAGTTTATCACCGAACTTAATCTCGAATACGTTTTCTTTTCAGCCGATTCCCTTAAAAACTATCCTTGCGTTCCCACTGAAGGCGATAAAATAGTTTCAGAGGATGTAAATGGTGTGCGTTATTATGGTTATCCTCTTCTTGAATGGGATTCAGTAGTACAGCACACTTTTGATAAGTATGTTAAAGAGAGCCAAACTCACCAAGCGATCTGCTCTATATGTGGATATGAAGCTGAGACGGTTGAGCACGATTATACGCATAGCAGCGATGTCGAAGAATTTGCGGGTTATATAATCACCACGCATTATTGCGTGTGCGGCATTTCAACACATACCACGGAAAAGCTTCTTTTCGATGACCGCGATATCATCGCTCTCACTGCCATTATTTGCAGTGCGATGCTTGCCGAAGCCGCCAACGCAATACTGATGGTGGTAATTATCCGAGCAGTAATAAAAAAGCATAGAAATAACGAAAAAACCTCCGAATAATCGGAGGTTTTTTGCTATATCTTTATTCTTTTATAAGCTCTGCCATTTCAGCCATAATATCGGCAATCTTTATGTTCTGGGGGCAGACCGCTTCGCAGGCGCGGCAGCCGATGCAGGCTGAGGGCTTTTTGTCTTCATCCATATTCTTTACGCCGTGCAGACCTTGGTAATCCTTGCGGTTGTACGCCTTTATCAATTCGGGAATATCAAGAGAAGCAGGGCAACCCTCGGTACAGTAACGGCAAGCGGTGCAGGGCACGGAGTTAAGCATGCTTACCGCAATTTCGTCCAGCTGGGCAAGCTCCTTTTCGTCAAGAGGCTTGTGTTCGGAGAAGGTCTTTACGTTGTCAACGATCTGGTCCATGTTCGACATACCGGACAGCACCATGGTAACGCCCTTTATACCCTGCAGATATCTGAAGGACCAAGCGGGAACAGTTTCATCGGGACGGAGGGATTTTAACTTTTCCTCGTCATCAGGTGCAAGGGACGCCAATTTTCCGCCGCGCACAGGCTCCATTACCCAGATGGGAATGTTACGCTCGTTCAGCAGCTCAACCTTTGCCTTTGCGTCCTGCAATGTCCAGTCCAGCCAGTTAAGCTGTATCTGCACGAACTCAATGTCTTTTCCGTATTTATCAAGAAAAGCGCGCAGTGTCTCAAGGTCACAGTGGCAGGAAACACCCAGATGCTTTATTCTGCCTGCATCTCTCTGCTTGCACAGATATGTATAAAGACCGTATTTCTCATCGTCCATATACCAGCCCGCGTTGCGGGAGAAAAGGTTGTGGAACAAATAAAAATCAAAATATTCCACGCCGCACTTTTCAAACTGTTTTTCAAAAATCTCTTCGTGGTTAATAACGTTTTCCTCAGAAAATCCGGGAAATTTGCTTGCCAGATAATAACTGTCTCTGGGATAATTCTTAAGCATCTCACCGGTAACTATCTCACTGTTTCCGTTGTGATAACCGAAGGCAGTGTCGAAATAATTAATTCCGTTGTTTATCGCGTAATCGAATATCTCTTTTGTCTTTTCCTTGTCTATCTTGGAATAATCATCGTCGATTACAGGGAATCTCATGGTGCCCAGACCCAGAGCAGACAGCTTTTTGTCCTTAAAAGTGTTGTAAAGCATATTATTAACCTCGCTTTTTTCTTTATAATACTATTATACACTATATAAAAACAAGATACAAGATGGCATATACAAGATTTTTTTACATTTTTCGGGCAATAAACATATTTACATTCCTTTTTCGGTATGATATATTAAATATACCGCTTGGAAAGGGGGAAAGGAATATGAAAAGATTTTTTTGTGCCGCTTTGATTTTGTGCTTTTGCACGCTTTTTTGCGGATGTATTTCAAGTGAAGTTCTTTCTCCCCAGGAAAGCATACCCACTCTGCCCGATGACGGCAGAATAGTGGTTGTGCTTGATGCGGGCCACGGCTTCGGCGACCCCGGCTGTGCAAGTGAATATCTTGTCGGCACCGAATCAGAGGTTACGCTGGATATGGTCAGCCTGCTTTCCGAAGAGCTTACCGCTTTGGGTGCAGAGGTGGTGCTTACACATGACGGCGAGAGGTTTCCCACAGCAGAGGAGATAATAACCCTTTGCGTTGACAACGGTGTTGATTACCGCGACGACCTTATAGTGGAGGACAACGTCTTTTCCGCATACGAGCGAGGCATATACGTTCTGGCTTTAAGCAAGGAGCTGCCCATAGATTTCTTTGTTTCAATACACGTAAACAATTTCCCCACCGACCCTTCCGTGGACAGATACGAGCTGTTTTATTACGAAAACAATCCTTACCGCTTACTTATAAATGACTTTTGCGTTTCCTTTGCCGAAAAGCTGGATAACACCGCAAAGATAGCGGCGCTTGATAAGGATAACGCATATATCGTAACCAAATACGGCTCATACCCCTCGGTGCTTATCGAAACCGGATTTGCCTCCAACCAATCGGCGGCAGAAAAATTAAATTCCGCATCCTGGCGCGCGGAGTTTTGCAAAGCCTTGGCGCAGGAAATAATAGATGTGATACAATAAACAAACCGCCCTTTGGCTAAGGGCGGTTTTGTTTTGTATGGGGTGTTTTTTTCGGGGTCCCCGCAAATGCCTCTGGCGTTTGTGGGGTGATTTTTTAGTCTACATCAGGGATATAGTCGGCGGCGTTTTTCGCCTTAACGGGAATAGCATCGCCGTGACGTACGAGAAGCATTGTTACAAGTGCCAGGCCAACGAATATTGCGGCATAAGGGAACAGCGTCTTCATACCGAAATTATCCATAAAGAATCCGCTTACAACGGGGGTGAGAGTTTGCGCCGCCATAGACGCGGTGTAATAAAATCCCGTGTATTTACCTACGTTTCCGCCCTTGGCAAGCTCAACTACCATGGGGAAGGAGTTAACGTTAATGGTTGCCCAGCCGATTCCTGCCAGTGCGAATATAACCATCATAACGTAAGGGGGAGTTGCGCTTGACATAAACGCGGCAATAAGGAAGGCACTGCCCAGCATTACTACGCCTGCAATAACCATCTTCTTTCTGCCCATCTTGGTGGAAATGATACCTACGGGAATAAATGCGATCAGCGCAGCTACGTTTGCAAGCAGCAGGGTGGTGTTATAGTCCTGATCAAGGACGTTGCTGGCATAAACCGAATATTTGCTTATTACGGCGTTATAGCCTGCATACCAGAAAATTACGGAAGCCAGCAGAAGAAGGAAGGATTTACGTTCGCCCTTGGAAAGCTTTTTACTTCCCGTTTCGGTCTCCTCTTTTTCTTCAATTCCGTATTTGCGTGACGTCTCCTCCATTTCACGGGCAAACTTGTTCTCCTTTACCGTGAGAAGGAACAGCACCAGACAAACTACCATTATTGCGGCAACCGCAAGGAAATAGGGAATATATCCCATAAATGTGTTTTCAGTCTTACCTGTGCCCAGCAGCATACCCAGACCCAGTATAAGCGAACCGCCCAGCGTGCCCATAAGATTTATTACCGCGTTGCCCTTGGAACGGAGAGGCTTGGGCGTTACGTCAGGCATAAGTGCAACCGCAGGAGTACGGAAGGTCGCCATGGAAATAAGCACCGCAAACAAAAGACCTATAAACCATATAAGTGCAGAGGGGTCCTTTGCGGTAATCTCGTTTTTAATATACGCCTGTCTTGCAGGTACCATATAGTCGGTATAGCCCTCGGTAACCGTGCCGTCCTTGTAGGTGACGGGCATATTAACAAAATCGTCTCTTTCAAACTTGTCCTTTAACACAAATTCCTCGCCGGAAGGAGACATAAGCGTATCGGGATATTCATAATCATAAAGCGTCTCACGCACCTGAACGTCATACAGGTCGGTAACCGCGTTGATCTTTTTAAGCTGTACCGCATCTGCAACCGAGAGGGCAGAGAAGGTTATTACCGCCGCCAGCGTGCCTGCAATAATAAAGGGTGTACGCTTTCCCAGACGGCTTTTGGTCTTGTCGGAAATAACGCCGAATATCGGCAGCAGGAAAAGCGCCAGCACGTTATCCAACGCCATAATAATTCCGGACAGAGTTTGCGACATACCGAATCGGTCTGTCAGAATTTTGGGAATAATAGTATCGTACGCCTGCCAGAAGGCAGTGATGAGGAAGAACGCAAAGCCTACGCACAAAGTGCGCTTATAATTAAGTTTCATATAGTGCAGTTTTCCTTTCATATACAGATTGGTCTTTTATATTTTAACATATTACTTTTAATATTGCAAGTAATTGGTATATCTTGATTTTGTTAACGGAATATAGTATAATAAGTGTAACTCAATTAGGGAGGCCTTTATTAATGAAAAAGCTTTTATGTGTTTTACTTGTTTTTATAATGGCGGCAAGCGTTGTCGCATGTGAGCCTGAGGACAGCGACCATTCCGCAGAGGTATCAAAAGAAATCAGCGTTTCCGATGTTTCGGAGGAGGTTTCCGTAAATCCCATGGACAAAGCAGACAGAATTATCGATTCTCTTAACTATACCAACACCGGCAAGATGGGTGACGTAGACGGCCCTGCCTTTGCCGTATATTCCCAAAAGGGCTTCAGCGGTGCATCTGCAATCGTTAATATTAACGATATGGAGATAAAGACTGTCATGCCTGACGGCAAGCATCTTAACGGCTACGTATTTTTGGGCATTGACGTATACGAGGGTGAATGGTGGCAGAACTGTGTAGACGTAGGTCTGTGCTGGTCCGGCACTTCCGGCGGATGGCATATATTCTATAATATGTACGAGCCTCTCAACGAAGATACACCCACTTGGTACGAATCTTCAAAAAAACTGCCTAAAAACGATTCTTACGTTATTACTCTTAAGATTACAAGCGATGACCACGCACTTCTTACCGTTGAGGCGGTAAAGGGCAAGTTCAAGGATTCCGTTGAGCTTGAGGTAAAGGGCGCAAAGGCAGACGGAAGCAACACCGCTTTGCTGTTTAACGTAGCGCTGGATTATCCTCAGAACACCAAGGTAGACACCTCCGGTAATCCCTGTGAGGATTGGAAGGAAATAACCTATGCCAACACCGATATGGGCGTGTGCCTTAAGTCCTTCCACGTATACGATCTCACCCTTTACAACGGCGAGACTTCTTCTCCTTGGACTAACGACAAAAACGCCGCAGTAAGCATCTGGCCCGATAAAGCGGTGGGCTTCGATTATGCACCTACCGAGGTAGGCTTGTTTGACGGCACCGAATATTATATCAATCTCGATATGAACCATCATATCAATTTCGATACGAACCGCGGTGAATAAAAAAGGAGATTTTATGAAAAAAATTATAATTTCGGTCTGCCTGCTGTGCGCACTGCTTCTTGTTTCCTGCGGCGGTAACGACACTGCTTCACAGCCCGAAAACCAAGAAAGCGTTTCGGTGTCTGTGCCCGAAGTGTCAACTCCCGCAGACGTTTCCAAGCCCGAGGACACCTCGTCTGTGCCCGAAACAAGCGTGCCTGAGGAGAACTCTCAGCCTGCAACCCCCGGCTATGAGGATACGGTTGTGGACGCAAGCGGTGTTTTTGCTTCGGATTACGATTGCGGCGTGGATATCGAGGTGAGATGGACACTTAAAACCGTGTCCGAAGGCAAGGTGAAATATACCGCAGAAATATATCTGCTGTCTTATTCCATTAGTGTAAGCGCCCGTTACGGAGATTGCAAGCTTACCGTCAGCGGCGAGACGATATCATTTAACGCAGACGCTGTCAGCGTAGACGATGTGTCCAAGCGCGAATACACCTATCTGGCTACCGTGGAAAAGGAGCTTTCTCTTTCCGAGGAGACCCACGCTTACCACGTAACCGTTTCGTATCCCTTCCGCGGAACCTATAACGGCGTGTCTCTGCCCGTTATCGAGGCGGCGGAAAATATCACCGTAAGCCCCGACGGCAGTGTGGAAATAATGTCCGCTTTTGCAAACGATTAATTTTTATAGTCAAAATCTGATACGTATCTGTCGGGTTTTGTTGTTAGCCGAAAAAGAGGTGGTGGATAGATGGTTATATTAATTACAGGCGCATCGCATACGGGCAAGACTGCCCTTTCCCAAAAACTGCTTGAAAAATACAAATATCCATATCTGTCAATAGACCATTTGAAAATGGGCTTAATCCGTAGCGGAAATACAAAACTTACTCCGATGAGCGACGATGCCGAGCTTACGGCATATTTATGGCCGATTGTTTGTGAAATAGCTAAAACTGCCATAGAGAACGAGCAAAATCTTATTATCGAGGGGTGCTATGTTCCTTTTGATTGGTCAAAGGATTTTGAAAAAGAGTATCTCGATAACATCAGATACTGTTGCATTGTTATGAGCGAGGCATATATAAAAAATCACTTTGCTGACATAAAGAGATATGCAAGCGTCATTGAAAATCGCGGAAACGATGAGTGGTGTACTTTGGAAAGCGTTTTGGCGGATAATGCACAGGTGTTAAAGCTTGCCAAGGAGCATAATGTTAATTATATTCTTATCGATGATAGATACGAAATAGATATTGATTTATAAAAATATATTCTGATTTGTCCAACAACAAAATCGGCACCCGTAACAGGTGCCGATTTATTTATTGGGGTGATTTTTGTCGTTGGGGTGATTCCCCGCCGGTCCGCATTTATAGCGAAGGTCGAATCCTATTTCTTGTAGGGACCGGCGTCCCCGACGGTCCGTTTTTATATTCGGGACCGGCGTCCAATCTCGGTCCTCGCAAATGCGGCAGCATTTGTGGGGTGATTTCTCGACAGTCCGTTTGTTATAAAGTGCCGTCTGTTGTCGCATCTTTATTCTTCCGAAAATAATGTGTCTCGTTTCCAATATAACGGATTTTCATCTATGTATCTCAAATGTGCATCATAATCCTGCCAATCTCTTATGATGTGGTCATAGGAACGGTATTGCCAAATGTTTTCGCCAAACTCCTTGTTGCAAAACCTTTTCAATGTGGAAACGAACTTTGCAACCACTGTGTTTTGTGCCGTGTTGGACTTTTGAGCCACGGCGTCTTCTTTTATTACCAAAAGAATATGGACGTGGTTTGGCATAATGACGTAACTATCGATAATTATATGGTCATAAAAATTGTTCAGTTGGTTGATGTATTTATCAACAGTTCTGCCGTAACGTGTCAATTCCACACGCGGACCGTCGAAGATTTCTTCCCCACAATCGCTGTCCGCGCTTGCGGGAAAGAAACGGACGCCGGTCCCTACAATACGGGACAATATGCACTTTTTGTCTTTTGTACATAACGTTAAAAACACTTCACCTGCGGAATCATAATCTCCGTCGTGATACCGCGTGGTTTTGCGCTGTTTCAATTTTTCCATATCTATTTCTTGCTTGCGGTTACTCTTAACAGCTCACCGTCGTATTTGGCAATAAAATCTCCGTCAAGCATTAAGGTGGTGTTATATATCACACCGTGGCGTGCGGAAATGGCATCGTACAATCTGCGCCAAGAGCCGTTTTCGCTTTTGAAGGTTACAACAAAACCGCCATCGGGAACATATACCTTTTCATTCCAATTACGAATACTTCCGTCATCAAGGTTGTTGCCGTATTCGGAAATATAATATCCGTCGTCTGTGGGAGTGAATACCAGGATATACGCATATCTCAGACTGTGGGTCTTTGAATCGATATACTCCATATCCTTGTATATCTTTACGTCATCGGTAGGGAGGGGATAAGACGTGCCGTCCTCAAAGGAATATTCCTTCTTTTCCGCTTCGGCAATACCGAAGATATTGTCCTCGCATATAAAGTTGTTTCCGTAAAGGAAACGGTATTCGTATGAGCTTTCGGGGTAAATGACTATATTGTGCTTGAACAGCGAATGCTGGGCAGGTGTTCCGCGCTTTTTGTAAGGCAGTCTGTCGGAAAGGAACACGTTGTTTTCCATTTCCACCTTGTCGCAGGCGATATCTGTTCCGTCGCCTCGGTCGGCTCCGCCGTGGGCATCGAATATATGATATATCGCCGTTCCCATGTGGATATTATCATGGGCGGAATAGGAAGAACCGGGCGCTCCGTCTGCAGCGATGGCGTGGCGGTCAAAGTTAAACAGATTTCGGTATATCTCCGCCTCTGCCTGCCCGTAAAGGGTTACGCCGTAACCAAAACCGTTTCTCTGGTTGTGGTGGATATAACAATGGTGTATTTTAACACCTTTTTTGCCCTCTATCAGCACGCCTGCTTCGGAAAAACCGGATATCTCGCAGTTGCTGACCTCCGCGTTGTTTCCGCGTATAACTATTCCTCGGGACAATATAAGCGAATAATAATAATCCGTATAAGAAGTGCCTGCCTCGTTAAGTCCTCTCTGCAGGTGGGACATATGCCTTTCCGTGTCTGCTCCTGCAAAGGTGAGTCCCGTAAAGCAGGCGTTTTCGGAAAGAATAATGGCTTCCTTTTGCCTTGATGTAGTATACAGCATACCGCCCGTGGACACACTGCCGTCCCCATAAACGTATCCTCTGTTGGATGCAAGCGTTACTCCCTCGGGTACGGTAAGGGTAAGCCCCGTAACGGATATTTTGGTCTTGTCGGGAATATATACGGTTTCACCTGCTTTAGCACTTCTTAAAGCAGATACCAGCTGTGCCGTATCTGTTACGGTGTAATCTCCCTCGGTAATAATATTTTCATATCCTTTTCCGCCGCCAAGAGGAGTGCCGTCGTTGCGGACGCCGTATTCGATTCCGTTTTGGGTAACAGAAAGCTTGTCTTTATAATAATAGTAGTTTGTGGTTCCCGAAAGGTAAGCAAGCGCCTCTGTGATCTTATCGGTGTCTCCCTCGGAAATGCTTAACAGCATTTTGTATACCTCGTATCCGTCAGCAGGGAAGACGGCGCTTGTTATATCGGGATATACAGCAGCAATCAGGGACTCGGTCTTTTCGGCAGGGGAGAGTATACCGTTTCCTTCGGGGAGGGGAGTATCGTCCTCGCCCTCATTTTTATAGTTCACCTTGTTTTCAAAAAAAGCGTTGTTTTTAAGTGTAATGCCGCTGTCTCTGTCCGAAACGCCGTTTGCGCAATGATGGATAAAGCAATCTGTAACCGTTCCTTCTCCGTTGGGGAACATAGTAATTCCGCTTTTGCTGAAGCAGGCTATCTCACAATTGGAGATTGTAATTCCCGTTCCGTCAATACGAATACCGTTGTCCTGACCTCGGTCTGCCGTAACTCCCGACGGAGCTATAACTCCGCACAGATTAAGTCCCGTTACCACGCAGTTTGATTTACACACCAGCATGGTTCCCGCAGGATGTGAAAACTTCAGCGTTCCGCCTTGGTTAATACCTCTGTCAGAGGCAACTATAACTCCTTCGTTAAGCTTTGCGGTAAAAGTCTCGGTGGCGTGCAGGTCGGAAAGGTCGATGGTCACACCGGAGGGAATGAATATAACCTCGCCTGCCTTGGCTTTTTTCACCGCGGCTTTGAACGCATCGTCACTGTCGGCAATATAATCTCCGCTTTCGTATATCTTGCCCTCATATTTCGCACCGCCTATGTTTTCGCCGTAATATTCCCAGCCCTTCATGCTGTGGGCAATACGGCTTGCTTCTCCGGAAACATCGGTTTTGTCCTCTGCCGAATATATAGAGTACAGCAGCGTATACAGCTCGTTTCCGTTGTAAACAAAAATACGCTGGGGAATATCCACCGCCGTCTTTTCCGTCTTGCAGGCGGCAAGGCAGGGGAGCAACAGCAGTAAGCACAGTATTAATGCGGAATATCTTTTCATCTTGTGTCTCCTCGGGGATTTATTAAGCTTATTATATACGCTGTTTGCAGGTTCGGTCAACGGTTTTTTGAAAAATCTTATTGTAAAAGACGCAAAAAAGTATTATAATCACATTGTAAATCCAAACAAAAAGGGGCATTACCCAATGAAAAATATAAAAATAGAATGGAAGACCTGCTTCCGTGTGGGGATAAGCGTATTTTTGCTGTACCTCGCCATCACCTATTGGCGCGGATTTTCCGTGTTTTTAGGTACAGCCATCGGCGCGGCATCGCCGCTTATCGTAGGTGCGGCTATCGCTTTTTTGGTAAATATTCTTATGAGCAGGTACGAAAAATGGTTTTTCCCCCGCTCGGAGAAAAAGTTTGTCCGCAGTATACGCCGTCCTCTTTGTATGACAGCGGCGTTTATCACCTTGGTAGCGGTTATCGGAGCGGTGGTGGCGTTGGTCATTCCCCAATTGGTCTCCTGCGTTAAATTGCTTATCGACCTTCTGGTGGCAAAAACCCCCGAATATTTCCGTGTTATCATAGAATTTTTGGATAAACACAACCTGCTTTCCGATGAATATCTGTCCCAGCTTGCAAACATAGACTGGAAATCCCGTATCGGTGATATTTTCAAAGCCGTCACTTCGGGCTTGGGCAGTGTGATGGACGTTGTCATAGCCACGGTCACCTCGCTGTTTTCAGGCGTTGTAACCGCGTTCATCGGCATAATCTTTTCGGTATATCTGCTTTCGGGCAAGGAACGTATCGGCAGTCAGCTTATCCGTTTGTTAAACCGTTTTGTAAAAACGCCTTGGAGAGAGCGTGTGCTTCACGTTACCTCCGTTGTAAACGAAAGCTTCCGTAAATACATCGTCGGTCAGTGTACCGAGGCGGTCATACTCGGCGTGCTTTGTACTTTGGGTATGTGGATATTGCGTTTGCCTTACGCCACCATGATCGGCGCGCTGGTTGCGTTTACCGCACTTATTCCCGTTGCAGGTGCGTATATCGGTGCCGCTATCGGTGCGTTTATGATACTTACCGTATCTCCCGTAAAAGCACTTGTTTTCCTTGTTTTCCTGCTGGTGCTTCAACAGCTTGAGGGCAATCTTATTTATCCCAAGGTGGTGGGCACCTCCATCGGTCTGCCCGGTATATGGGTACTTGCCGCAGTTACAGTCGGCGGCGGAGTAATGGGCGTTGCAGGCATGCTGCTGGGTGTTCCCATCGCCGCAACTATATATAAGCTTCTTGCAGAGCAGGTAAAAGATACCCCTCAGCAATCCGATGCTTCCGAGGAATTGCCCAAGCAATCGCCAAAGCCAAAGGCTAAACAGCCGCCCATACCGTCACCTGCTCCCGAGCCGGAGCCTGACACTGAGCCGGCGCCCAAGAAAAAGAAGCCTTATTACCATAAAAAGAAAAAACCGCAGACTCGTAGCAACGATAAACCTACCCAAAAAACCACACAGTAAAAGCCTTTAGAAACGCAAAATAAAAAATCCGTAGAATTTTTGCTTCTACGGATTTTTACATTATTCGGTAATTAGAGCGGCGGGGGCAAGCCACCCGCCCTATAACCTGAAAATCGCTGTAGCGAAACTTTTATAATCCCTTTGCGTTTCGATCTGCGAAGTTTAGACTGCTGCCAATTGTTATTCCCAGTTGTGCCAAACCTGAGTCACGTCATCATTATCATCCAGCGCGTCAAGCAGCTTTTGCATTTTAACAAGATGCTCCTCGTCTGTAAGAGTAACGTAGTTTGCGGGAATTTTTTCAATCTCTGCAGATTCGTATTTATATCCCTTTTCGGTAAGTGCGTCTGCAACAGAGCGAAGGTCTGCAGGGTCGGTATAAACCTCAAACATCTCTTCCTCGGGTACAAAATCCTCTGCGCCGCATTCAAGTGCGTCCTCCATAGCCTTATCCTCGTCAAGATCCTCGGAGGGGATATAAATAACACCCTTGGATGAGAACATAAAGGATACGCATCCGGTAGTGCCCAGATTTCCGCCGAACTTGTCAAAATAATGTCTCACGTCAGCGGCGGTACGGTTTCTGGAATCGGTAGCAGCTTCAACTATAACTGCAACTCCGCCGGGGCCGTAGCCCTCGTAAACCATCTCTTCGTATTCAACAGCGTCTGCGCCGGAAGCCTTTTTAATAACTCTGTCAATATTATCGTTAGGCACGTTAAGAGATTTCGCTTTAGCAATAAGATCTCTCAGCTTGCTGTTGGACGTAGGGTCAGGACCGCCCTCGCGCACTGCGATGGTCATTTCCTTACCGATCTTTGTAAAGACCTTGGCTCTGGCAGAGTCGGTCTTTTCTTTTTTGTGCATTATATTTTTCCACTTGGAATGTCCTGACATAATCTATATCTCCTCTGTACGGCGCATTCCCAAAAGGTCAAGGGATGTGCCTAAAATTTGTTTTGTTGCGGCGGTAAGCTTAATTCTGAATTTTCTTGCCGCGCCGGTCTCACGCAGAATGGTGCAGTTGTGGTAGAACTTGTTGAACGCCGAGCAGGTGTCCAGCATAAAACGTGCAACGTAAGAAGGCTCGTTGTCCGCGCAAGCGGCTTTTACACGCTCGGGGAACAAATAAAGCTGTTTAATAAGGTTGACCTCGTCGTCGTTGGGCGTGTACTCACCGTCGGTGCCCTCGTCTCCCTCCGTCTTGCGCAGAACGGATGCGGCACGTGCGTAGGTGTACTGAACGTAAGGTCCGGTATTACCCTCAAAGGAAAGGGTGCCTTCCCAGGTAAAATCGGTGTCCTTTATACGGCTGTTGGAAAGAGCACCGAATACTACCGCTCCGATACCTACCGCTTCGGAAATGCCTTCCTTGTCTTCAAGGGCGGCGTTCTTTTCCTCAATAATGGTTCTTGCCTTTGCAACCGCTTCATCGAATACGTCGTTAAGCAGAATAATATTACCGGTACGGCTCGCCAGCTTTTCACCGCCGAAGCTCATCGTTCCGTAGGGGATATGAACCAGACCCTTTGCCCACGCTCTGCCCATCAGCTCGGTTACCTTAAACCACTGTGCAAAGTGGAGGGATTGTCCGGCACTGGTAACGTAAGCGCAAATGTCAAAATTGTAGGTGTTGTATCTGTAATTTGCCGCTGCAATATCACGGGTGGGGTAGAGGGTGCTTCCGTCACGCTTGAGAATAAGCGCAGGCGGCATATTGTAATCGGCAAGATCGACAATAGACGCACCGTCATCTATTTTAAGAAGCTCTTTTTCTCTCAATTCGTCTACTATTGCAGGCATCTTGTCCGTATAAAGGCTTTCTCCGTCCCAAACGTCAAACTCAATACCCAGTCTCTTGTAGGTCTGGGTGTATTCACGAAGGGAAATATCCTTAAAGAGCTGCCATATTTCAAGATATTCCTTGTTTCCGTTTTCCAGTTCGCGGAATGCGGCGCGTGCTTGGTCGTTAAGAGAGGGATCCTTCTCCGCCTCCTTGCCGAACATAACGTAAATACGCTCAAGCTCCTTAATTCCGTCTGAAACCAATTTCTCACGACTCGACCACTTTTTGTAAGCCACTATCTGCTTACCGTTCTGTGTGCCCCAGTCCCCCAGATAGTTAATGGCAACGGTGTTGTAACCGCAGAACTTGTATATATTGCGTACCGCGTTGCCGATAACGGTGGTGCCCAGATGTCCCAGATGGAATCTCTTTGCAATGTTGGGGGAGGAAAAGTCGATAACCAGCGTCTTTCCGTTGCCGATACCCGTCTTTCCGAAATCCTCGCCGATTCCGTCCAGCATGGAGGTGTATATGTCCGATCCGGCGAAAAAGTTAATGTATCCGCCAACCGCCTCTATTTTGTCCACTCCTGCGGGAAGAGTAATGTTCTCTTTAATTTTGTTTGCGATCATGGGAGGTGCCGCACGCAGTATCTTTGCAAGTCTGAAGCAGGGCAGTGCCAGATCGCCGTTTTTACTGTCTGCCGGTGTCTCAAAATATCCGTTCAGGTCCTCGGGTACAGGCATTCCCGCCTTCTCCAAAGCCTCTGTCACTGCACAAACGGCAAGTGTTCTCAAATCATTCATAACGCTTTTTTCCTTTTCTTTTATAACACCACATTGTATCACATTTTTTTACTCTTTTCAACCCCCATTATCGCGTGTTCTAAAAATTTACATAAACTATTGACAATTTCTTCAAAATTAGTATAATGGAAAATAGGAACTAAACGAGGTCGAAAAAACCCCTGAGCAGTGTGCAAATTGAACAAATTTAATGCCGAGTTTTTGTTTGATATGCGCTTGTAGGGGCGTTTCGTCGTTTCCTCGTAAATCAAATCTTCCAAATTCAGAAAGGATGCTTTTATGAAATTCAAGAAAAGTATTTCACTTTTACTCGTAATGTGTATGGTACTTTCTCTGTTTGCGTCTTTCGTAGTTTCCGCAGAGGATGCTGAAGAAAACGTAGTTAAAGTTAGCGTAAACGAGAATGCTATGCTCACCGACGGCGTAACCGGCTTTACCGCAGGCTGGGGCGAAGTTGACGCTACCAAGGTTGCGCTTATCAGCAACACTAAGTGCACCACTCAGGCTATGGACGTAGTAGTTAGCTACGACCTTGGCGAAGTTAAGGCTATCAATGCTCTTGCACTCGATTTTTATCATGATGCAAATGTTATGATCGGCTATCCCGAAGGACAGGTCCTCGTTGAGGTTTCTGCAGACGGCGAAAACTGGGCTAAGGTTGGTCTGTTTGATATCGCTGAAGCAGAAGTGGTGCTTGGTACTCCCGGCACTGTTTCCACCGTTTGCGAATTCAACGCAATCAAAGCAAAACACATCAGAGCCACCTTTGAAGTGGGTTCTTCTACCGGCGTTCTCGGCGACAGCCCCGCAGACGGCAAGGTATTCTGGGAATTCTGCTCTATCGCAGAAGTTACCGTTACCGAAGCAAACCTTGTAGAAGTTGACGTTAGCGATTACGCTCAGCTCACCGACGGTGTTTCTGATTTCACCGCAGGTTGGGGCGACGTTGACAACACCAAGGTTGCGCTTATCAGCAACGCAGAGTGCAAAACCAACGACATGGATGTTGTTGTTACTTATGATCTCGGCGAAGTTAAGGGTATCAACGCTCTCGTGCTTGATTTCTATCACTGCGCAGACGTTATGATCGGCTATCCTCAGGGCAAGATTCTCGTTGAAGTATCTGTAGACGGCGAAGATTGGACCAAGGTTGGTCTTTATGATATCGCAGAAGCAGAAGTAGCACTCGGCGCACCCGGCACCGTTTCTACTGTTTGCGAATTTGCAGGACGCAAGGCTCAGTATGTAAGAGCTACTTTTGAAGTAGGCTCTTCTACCGGCGTTCTCGGCGACAGCCCTGCAGACGGCAAGGTATTCTGGGAATTCTGCTCTCTCGCAGAAGTTTCTGTTACCGAAGCAGCTGTTGACAGTCCTATCGTTACCGCATTCAACGTAGCAGGCTACCTTGATGCAAATGATGCATATATCTTTACCGATAGCGATATTTACGCTAACACCACTTTCCCTTGGTGGGACCACGTTGCTTTTGCTCCTGTGGACGGTCTTGAAGGCGTTTACGAAGTAACCGAAATGATCGGCGGTTCTGTTGGCGAAGGTAAGCCCGTCGCTATTCCCGAAGGCGGCTTTGCTTGGATCGCTTGGATCTCTGCTGCTGAAGGCACCGGCGCAAACGCAAAGGCAGTATTCAGCACCATTTCTGTTGGTGATTACGTTCAGTTCACCGGCCTTGATATTGAAAATTGCACTGCAACCGCAGATGCAACCGCAGAAAAATATATTGATCCCAATGCTCCCGTTAATGTAGCTCTTGATAAGAATTACACTCTCTCCGGATGCGGCGAGCGTGATTCCTACTTTGCAAAACTTACTGACGGTGTTGCAGTGAGCGGCCTTACTTATAACAATACCGATTGGTTCGGCTTCTACTGCAACGGAGATAACGCTTCCGTTATCAACGCACCTGATCATGTCGGCACCGTTGTTATCGATCTTGAAGAAGTAAGCGATCTTTCCAGTGTTCGCGTTAACACTTTCTTTGGCAGCACTTCCGGTATCACCAATCCCACTGCTGTAGTACTTAGCGTTTCTGAAGATGGCGATACCTTTACCGAAGTAGAAACCAAGAACTATGAAGTTGCTACCGAGAGCTCCGTTTCTTGGATCACTTTTGATCTTGAAGATATCAGCGCTCGTTATGTACAACTCGACTTCACCTTGTACAGCTCCTTTGTTTTCATTAACGAAATCGAAGTTTACAACGTTCCCGTTGTTGAAGAAGAAGTTCCTGAAGGAGCTACTGTTCTTGAACACATCGGTTATATTCACGCTGCACACTTCCAGATCATGTATGCAGAAGAAGATATGACCTTTGGCGATCTCGTAACCAAGTACTTCGGCCAAATGAAAGACCTTAACTACTGCAAGGTTATCGTTTGCAACGAAGATGGCGAAATCGTTTATGTTGACATCACTCTCGGAAGAGATGAAAACAATATAGGTAAACAGAACGCTACCATTTCTGCAGGTCAGTACCTTATCGCTCTTAATGCGAACAAGGAAGGCCACGCTGTTCTTGATACCGTTAAGGTTGGCGACATCGTAACTCTTTACAATGTTGACATTGACGACCTTAAGGCTGCTACCGAGACCACCACTCTTACTAACGCAGCATTTACTGTTGAAGCAGCTCCCGCTCCCGAAGCTCCCGAAGAAGTTGACGGCGGCGATCTTCCCGCTCACAACCCCAGAGCTCACGGCGCACTTCCCGTTCCCGCTAACACCGCTATTTCCTATACCGTTGCATTTGAAAACGGCGCAAACTTCAATCTCTATGATGAGACCGTTTCCGTTCTCGTAAACGGCGAAGCTCTTGAGTTCGGTATGCTCGGCTTTGTTGCTACTCTCGTAAAGGGTGACGTTGTTACCATCGTTAACGAAGGCGCAGAAGCAGTTGAGCTTTACCCCTCCATCTCCGAGGTTATCTTCGGTACTATGGGCAACCCCATCGTTCTTGAAGAACTTGGTGATATCGTTGCAAACGTAACTGATGCTATCATTTCCGATAGCGGCGCAGTACACTACGTTTACACCGCTACCGTAAACGGTACTCTCACCATTACCATGCCCGAAGGCAACTGGACCTACACTGTAAACAACCTTACCACTTTCGTTTATGGTGATTCCCAGTGGTCTGACAGTGATCCTGTTCTCTCCACCTACACTATCGATGTAGCTGAAGGCGACGAGATCCAGATCATCGTAGGCACTTATGATCCCGAGAATCCTTGGGGCGCTCCCGTAGGAGAAGTTGCATTCAACGTAGTTGAAGAAGTAGCTTCTTCCGATCCCGAAGCAGATTCCAAGCTCACCATCTCTGAGGCTATCGCACTTGGTTCCTCCAAGGAACACAATACCTATACCGAAGGCAAGTACTATGTAACCGGCGTTATCACCGAAGTTTACAACACTCAGTACGGCAACATGAAGATTACCGATGAAGACGGTAACATCCTTAC
>JAZOBE010000024.1:0-23575 GCA_045595785.1 Eubacteriales bacterium | reverse complement strand
TGTAAAAAGCGTATATGCGGTTGAGCCTAATGAAAATATGCGCTTTGTAGCAGAACGGCAATACGGCTCATTGAGAAATGTGATTTCTGTTAATGCAACTGCAGAGAGCTCAACGCTGTCGGATGCCTCTCTTGATGTAATTACCGTTGCACAGGCATTCCATTGGTTTGATAAGGAAAAGTTCAAAGCAGAATGCAGGCGTATTTTGCGCGAAGACGGATACGTTGTCCTTATTTGGAACGACAGGGATGCGAATAGCGCGATTATTAAAGATAACTTTGCTGTAAATAAGGAATTTTGTCCCAACTTCAAAGGCTCGTCCAACGGAATTAATTTTGAAAAGGAGCATTTTGCGGATTTCTTTTGCGGTAATTTTGAAATAATTGAGTTCGAGAACAATTATAGTTATGACCTGGATACGTTTATTAAACGAAACCTGTCGTCTTCATATTCGCCTAAGGCTACAGATGATAATTACAATGAATATGTAAATGCACTAAAAGCTGTTTTTAATAAACATTGCGTAAACGGTGTAGTTAATTACCCGTATATCACCCGTTGCTATATTGGAAAAGTATAATATTTTTTTTATTACCGAACCAAAAGTTTTTTGAGCGACTATAAGAGCGTACATGTACAAAAGTTTAAGGAGGTGTGTTTTTTGAATACCAAAGACGAGCTGTTGCAATACTATGATTATGTCCGACGTCTTGCGGAGTCCAAATGCGATACACCTCATGACGCCGAAGATCTTTTGTCGGAAACCTTTCTTGCTGCCTACGCATATCTACATCGCGGAGGAAGCATTGTACATCCCAAAACCTGGCTTGCCAATACTTTTATACACAAGTGGAATAGCTTTTTGAGGAAAAAATATAGGCAGCCGTTGGTTGTCGAATATGATGCGCTGACGGTCGCTGCTCCCGAGACGGATGATGATTATATAACCTCCGAAGAAGCCGAGACGGTAAGGCGCCGACTTATTTATCTTTCAAAAACCACGAGAGAAGTACTGATTCGTTATTATTATAACGGAAGCAGTGTTCAGGAGATTGCAAATGCATTGGATGTTCCCGTCGGTACCGTTAAAAGTAGGCTTTCGGCTGGCAGAGATAATATCAAGAAAGGGTTAAACAATTTGAAAATACAAAAGAATCACATTCCCGGTACAATGTATATTTCTTACAGCGGTTCAAGCGGACCGAATTTTCAAAATACAGTTAACGACATATCGGATGACTTAATTGCGCAAAACCTGCTTATTTTGGCGTATGAGAAGCCTTTGAGCGCCGTTGAGATATCTGAAGCTATCGGTATTCCTACTGTATATGTAGAGCCAAAGCTTGAAAAACTTGTGGATTATGAGCTTATGCAAAAAACAGAAGGAAACAGGTATTTTACCGATTTTGTTGTTACTTATCCGAGCGATGCGGAAGAAGGATTCGACGAGCTTTTAGAGTTTGTAGACCGCAGATTTGATAAAATCAGTTTTGTTATAAAAGAAATACTAAACAGTATAGATAAGCTTGCATATTCGCTGTCGCTTAATTCACGTCAGCTTAAAAAGCTTGAGCGTTATACGATTATGCTCGCTCTGCAAGGATTTCAGCAAATGAAATCCGGTAACGGTATGCTAAAATATCCTATTCGTAAGGACGGCGGCAGTTGGATAGCACTTGGTTTTGCGCTTCCTCCCGGATACGATCATTCTATAGAGCGCCCTTCCGATGGATATACAGTTATGGGCGGCCACAGAACAGTAGGAGAAACAGAAGAATTCTTCGGTTCAAAAGAACTGCGGCTTTGCGAGTTTGATACTACTCTTTGGGATAATCCGAGACGATTTAATGTGTGCGGTATGGATAATTATTTTAAGGAGATATATCGTTATTTATGGTGTATTTATAATAGTATTTCACCCGAGCGGGCGAGTATAAGTAACTTAATAATTGAAAATACGCAAAATATTATCGATTGTACGGGACTGATTGTACGCGAAAACGGAGAAATAAAGGTTGATATCCCGGTAATTGATAAAAACGTTTACTGTCGGATAGAAGAAATAGTGTCCAGCGCAATTTCACGGCTTGATGTTTATATCGGCAAGGATTTTGAGAAATTTCTTGATTACAAACAGGTTAGTATACCGAGCCACGTACAAAATGTTATTCCGTCCCATAGAAAAAATCCTTCCGCAATTTATTTTGTTATGGCGTGCGTCAGAAAGGCTTATGAAACTGGACTGCACTTACATGACGTTGATTATTGCTGTCCTCCCGTTGTGCTTGTATACGATAAATAAAAAATCCCCCGATAGGGGGATTTTTACTATCTTTTTTTGCTGTCAAGCCAACTTTGGAGTATGATTTGTGCGGAAAGTGTATCGATTACATTTCTGCGTTTTTTGCCGTTAAATTCGGTAGCATTAAGATAACGATATGCTTCCATAGTTGACAAACGCTCATCCATAAATTCGTATTCAAGACCGGTGGCTTCTTTGAGCATATCTGCAAAACGTTGTGTTCTATCAGCTCGGAAAGAAAGTGAACCGTCCATATTCTTTGGCATACCAATAATAAGTTTTTCCGCACCGAGTTCTTTTGCTCGGGCGCATACTTTTTGAACGGCATCGTTAATGCCGTTGACCTTAATGGTACCTTGAGCAGTTGCAAGAGTTTCGCCATAATCCGATGTTGCAATTCCGACTCTTGCATCTCCAAAGTCAATTCCTAAAATCTTCATAAATTTTCCTTGAGTTTCTTACAAATATTTCTGTTTGCTTTTAAGTCATATTTTCTTAATATTCGGCAATAATACTATTGCCCCCAAAAAGGAGCGAAAAAGAAAATGAATGATAAAAAGCAATCAAATGAAGAGGGCAGACGCAGGTATTTATTTGGTGAAAATCGTTTTAAATATCCTAAAATGCCCGAAATAGAAGTCCCCAATATTATGTACCCTTTTGGACTTCCCGAACCGCTGATTGGTGCGGATATGCTTTCAAGCGATACCGACCCTAACGGCATGTATACCGGAGTACCAAGGGAGATAGGTGAAACACCGATCCAAGACGCTGATGATTTGTAAAGCTTTTGGATTGTGATTCAGACGGCTGTCTTATGACAGCCGGTACTTATTTAATGATTTCTTTAATCTTTTCAATCATCTTCTGTGCCATAAAGTACATGCCGAGATCGTTGGGGTGAAGATAATCTACAAAGCAAAGATCTGTCATTTCTGCAGGGAAGTATTCTCTTCCGTCAAGGAAGTACACATCCGTATCACCTTCTGCAAGAGCACGATCATATGTTGCTTTAACTATCTCAATGCGTTTAAGATCCATTTCTTGTGCTTCCCAACAGAAGGGATGTGTACACATAAGTACAGGCACTCCGGGATGCGCATCACGGAACGTTTTATAGAAAGGATAGTGAGTAGTTTCAAGCTCCTCAAGAGAACGAGAATTATAAACATAATCCATTACAAAGAGTGCAATCTCTCTGGTAGCCATATATTCGGCGATGGACTGCTCACCAAACGCGGAACCGGAGAAGCCAAGGTCAATACAATCAGCATCGAAATATCTGCACACAATGTTATGGAATGCGGTACCTGCACGGGAAGCACAACCGCCTTGTGTTATAGAAGAGCCGTAGAAAGCTATAGGACCGAATGATCTGGGCGCCGGTGCCTTGAGAGAAGCGCCTTCAGGGATACCGACTTCTATATCTTCGATGCCTGCATAAAGCGGCATATAAATGAGCACTTCGTTTTCGCCTGCGGGAAGTTCAACGATATTTTCGTTTAATTCAGTGCTGTCAGCGAACGTCTGCATCATTTTTCCACAGTATTGTCTGTCTTTTCCGCTTCCTACAAGCAGATCAAGCCCCCATACACCGCGATGAGTAAAATGATTCATGCCAATAGTTACCGTACGAAGCTTGTTGCGTACACAAATACTGTCAGCGTCAGTAATAAAACGCACAGTACCGCCGGATGTATGGTGACCTAAGCCACGGTTAGCATCGGAATAAATATCCTTTTTGCTTGCGTCCATGCGATAATACTCGCCGTAGTTTTTATTAGGATGTACGATACCGCCAATTTCAAAAGGAGATTCTTTTACGTTTTTAAATACAAATTCCATAATGTATACCTCAATTCTGTTTTCTTACAACTTTATATTCATCATAGGGATTGTAATACGGACAGCCATTTTTTGCAGTAAGCAGGGAGACCATCTCGTCTTCATCAAAATCAGCATCACAGACATAAGTGTCTGTAAATTCATCATAAGCGTAATACATACACGTTTCGCAAAGATTATCATGCATTTTTTGTTTTCTCCTTTCAAATTGGGTTGCATTTCTGTGCGAAAAAGGTTATAATCATTAAACAAATGATTCTTATTGTTAAGGAGTATCAAATGAAAGCACTTATAAAAGTTAAATCAATTGGAGTTATGACAGCAGAGCTGTATCCCGAAAAGGCGCCTAAAACTGTAGAAAACTTTATTTCACTTGCAAAAAGCGGCTTTTACAAGGATCTTATCTTCCATCGTGTTATTGAAGGATTTATGATCCAGGGTGGCGGTTTTGATGCAGGCTTTGAACACAAGGAAACCAATGCAATAAGGGGAGAGTTCGCAGCTAACGGTTTTGTTGGTAATGATATTGCTCATACACGCGGCGTGCTCTCAATGGCGCGCACTTCAGACCCCAATTCAGCTTCATCACAGTTCTTTGTAATGCATCAGAATGCGCCTCATCTTAACGGTCAGTATGCAGCTTTCGGATGTGTTACCGATGGTTTTGATGTGCTTGACACCATTGCAACCTGCGAAACCGGAAGATATATGTATTTTTCCGATGTTCCCAGAACCGCAATTGTTATTGAAGATATCGAAATAGTTGATTAGTTTATTGTTATGCCCGACATTGTGTCGGGCATTTTTTATATAAGTCCTCGTTTTTCTCTTTTTAGCGTGGTCTTAGGACCGTGACCGGGATATATAACATAATCATTTTCGAAGGAAAACAATTTCCTTATAGACTCAAACTCTTTTTCGATACTCCCTCCGTAAAGGTCAGTGCGTCCTATTCCTGATCTAAAAAGAGTATCACCCGAAACAATAAAATCATCACAGATAAAACAGCAGCTTCCTTTTGTGTGACCGGGAGTGTGTAAAGCCTTGATGTGAATATTTGCAAAATATAACTCTGTATCACCATTAAACAAACGTGGTGTAGTATTACATATCACTGTAAATCCGGGTAGCAAATACGAAGCGTTTTTTTGGGGATCCTCAAGCATCTCCTCGTCCTCGGAGTTGATATAAAGATCTGCGCCGGTTTTGCGGCAGATATTATCAACAGCACCTATGTGATCAAAATGCCCGTGTGTCAGCAATACGGCTCTAAGATGTAGGCCATCAAGAAAAGATAAGATCTTTTCTGCTTCGTCCGCAGGATCAATTACAACAGCATCGCTACCGTCATGTATGATGTAGCAGTTTGTGTCAAGCATTCCGCAATTAATTGTGATTATTTCCATTTTCATGTATCCTGTCAAGTAAAGTTACCCATTTAATTGCTTGACGCATATCGGGCTGTGGATGGAGGTATACAAGTTTGTTTTTGTAATATACGTCAAAAGCAGATCCAACGGTAATAGGGAAGCCGCCCAGCTTATCTATAGGATAGAACGCCTCAATATGCTCGCCGTAAATTTGTCCATTAAAGGAAAAACCGTTTTTATCAAGACGAGCACTTCCTTTACCGGCATTATGATCGATATTTCCCTGATCGTTTACGGTTCCAAAGATCATTTCACTTTCAAGAACGTCGTTTTCGGCATCAAGCAGATTCTTCTGCCAATCGCACCAATCGTTTATTCTTGCAAATTGTCCGCCATGGATAACGTATTCATTATCAAGAACGCAGTCTGTTCCGCATTCTGTACAAGTAATATGACCGTTTTCAGTTATAATTTTGAATTCGCTCATACATACGGGACATTTATAAATGATACCGTCAAGCCCTAACGTCATATCTTTACAGCGGTATTTAACCCCTGCCATCGCTTTTTCATCGTCATGCTGCATAGCAGTTTCAATGCGAGAGCGTATCTCGTCTAATGAGAGCTTTTTGACCTCATCTGCCTCAAATAGCTTTGCGGTGGTAATATTTATTTTACCTTTTCTTGGTGCTTTGCGCCATTTGGGAAATGTGAGGTAAGCACCGTTACCGGTTACTGTATAAACGTCCACGCCACAGCTTTTAACAAGCTCGGCAGTACCGGGAGTAACTGACAATGAATGACCGCACCATGTAAGACGTCCTTCGGGGAAAATAACAATGGTATTTCCGCATTTCAACGCACGGCGGATATTCATTATTGTTCCTACGTCCGCACAAAACATTTTTTTTGTAATAACGTGCATAAATTTTAGAATCGGACGAAGCTTTGCATTGCCCATAAAATGCTCGCTCATTACAAAAGTTGGGCGGTGAGGGAACAAACCGAATGCTGTTAAAAAATGGTCTTTATCAGATATATGGGGGCAAAGCACAATTGAAGCACCCTTCATATCCTTGATACCGGTTCTATCGGTTTTTACACCATATGCAATTCTGTAATATAAGCGTATGGCGGCAAAAGCAGGGTAATATATAAGCCCAAAGGGCTTTTTGAATTTCTTCATAAGTTATCACACTCCGTTTTTGATTATATCATATATTTGCTTTTTGTCAATGATACCAAACGCGTTTTATACTTGACAAAATCATTTTACGGCTTTATAATTAAACTGTAAATTAATAAATAAAATTCGGAGGAATAATCATGGTAGTAGTACCTTATCCAAGAAAAATTGAAGCTGCTGACAACACCGTTTATATTGGCGGTTGGTCAATAGTTATGAACCCTCTTTGTGATAGCCGTATCTTCAAAGCGTGTCAGACATTAAAGGCTGAGATTGAAAAAGAAACTTCCGTTGCTTGTAAGATCAACAAGGCTTTCGGCGCCGAAAAAATGAACAAATGTATAAGTGTTTGTGCCGGCAGCGAAGAGGGAAGTGAAAAATATACTCTTGTTTGCACTGAAGATGCTATCAATATTACCGCACCTTCACTCGCAGGTGCATTTTATGGCATCCAGACCCTTCGTCAGATGCTTCGTGATTCTGACGGACGCATCGCTATTTGCGAAATCGAAGATGAACCCGATATGGCTAACAGAGGCTTCTACCACGATATTTCCCGTGGCAGAGTTCCTACAGTTGACGGCGTAAAGAAGCTTATCGATATTCTCGCTTACTACAAGCTTAACTCTCTCCAGCTTTATATTGAGCATGCGTTCGACTTTAACGAATACCGTTGCTTCCTTGAACCTCAGGGTTATCTTACTGCAGAAGAGATTTTGGAGCTTGATGATTACTGCTATGAAAACTTTATAGATTTCATTCCTTCTCTTTCCACCTTCGGCCATCTTTACAGATTGTTGGAGACCAAGGAATACAAGCATCTCTGCGAGCTTGATGAGTTTACTCCCGATCCCAATCTTTGGCTTAACCGTATGCTCCATCATACTATTGATGCTTCCAACCCCGAATCCTTTGAGCTTATAGCTTCACTTATAGATCAGTACATACTTTTGTTCAGAAGTAAGTACTTTAACATTTGCTGTGACGAAACCTTTGACCTTTGTAACGGTAGAAACAAGGGTAAAGATAAAGGTGCGTTGTATCTCGAGTTTACCACTAAGCTCATTAATCACGTTTCTTCTCGCGGCAAGACGGTTATGATGTGGGGTGACATTGCGTTACATCATCCCGAAATTCTTGATTCCTTCCCCAAGGACATGATAATGCTTTGCTGGGATTATGCCAATACCCCCAATATTGCCAATATTGAAAAGTTTGCGCAGAGCGGTCTTCCTCAGATCGTTTGCCCCGGTACTTCCTGCTGGAATCACTTCTGTGAGGTTATCAACTACGCCAAGACCAATATTATTGGTATGATAGACGGCGGCGTTAAGAATGGCGCACTTGGTCTACTTAACACCTCTTGGGGTGACTACGGACACGTTTGTCCTCTTAATTGTACCTTGTATGGTATTGTTCTCGGTGCTGCAAAATCTTGGAATAATTCTACAGATGCATTCTCCAACGATTATGAATCTGCAGTGAGCGCACTTCTTTATGATGATCCTACCGCAGTTACACTGTCGATGGTCAAGGCGCTTGGCGATGCTGAAATGAAGATGAGCTGGGGTCTGTTTGTTCAGTGGTATCATGGCTCGCGTAATTTCTGGGGTAAGATGCCCGAAACCGGAGATGCGCCCGAGTTTGTTGAAAACGCTGAGCGTTGCTTCGCTATTGCTGATTCCTTCCGCAAGCTTGGAAGCGGAGAAGTCCTTTTTGACTTGTCTCTTTCTGCAGAAGCTACTGCATACGTCAATCTTGCATTTGCCCGTATTCTTGACGGCAGAGAGCTTAGTCAGTATCGCAGCGAATTTCTCCGTTGGTGCGAAGAATATGAGGTTTCTTGGAGAAGAGATAACAAGACCAGCGAACTTTCACTTATTACCGACCTTCTCAAAAAGGCAATGTTTGAATAAAAAACTAAACGGACGGTTTGAAATAAACCGTCCGTATTTTATTAGAAAGAGTACGTTTATATTTGAATTTTTGTCCATTTTCCGCCTTTGAAGCGAAGCCAGCATATAAGCAACCTGAAATAGTGATCGACAACCAACGCTCCGTATGCTCCGGAAACGCCAAATCCGCATAAATAAGCGAAAATGTAAGTAAATAAAGGGCGGATAATTGCAATGGACAGCAGCGAGCTTATTGCAACAAACATGGTGTCACCGGCTCCGCGCAAACAACCGCTGTATACTACCATTGATATCTGTGCAGGCATGGTTAGTGCAATCAGTATCATAATATACTCGGCAGCATGCATTATAAATTCGGTATTAGTGTCGTTTTCCGGGATAAACCAATTCACCATATCTGTTCCGTAGAAAAAGAACAGCAGCATAAACATCGCCGAGAAAATTGCTCCTACCCTTTGACCCAGACTGCCGTACAGCAGGGAAAGATCTTGTCTTTTTTTGCCAAGATTCATACCGACCAAAGCAGAGGTAGCAACACCTAGACCGTCACCAAGGCAGAAGGAAAGGGTAAGTATATTCATGCATATAGTGTTCGTAGCAATGGACGGCTTTCCAAGATAGTTTACCATCAACGCAGTAAGGAAAAAGCCAATACGCAGAAAAATCTGTTCGATGGCAGCGTTCCTACTTACACTTGCGTGAAGCTTAAGTATTTCCTTACGAATAACAAAGCAATCCTTAATTTTAATATACAGTGTGGATTTCTTATTTATGAATACGGTCCACACAGACATTACGCATGAGACGAAGTTGCCTATCATTGTGGCGACAGCAGCACCTTCGACTCCGATGGGGGTAATGTTTATAGCATTGTTTAAAAAATTCTCACTGATAAGTAAGTAATTGAGAAAACAGTTTACAAGATTAGCTGTAATGTTGGTAACCATAGCAATTCTGGTTCTTCCGGTTCCGCGGTGTGCCGCGTTTATGGTCATACCAATACTTGTAAACAGCATACCAAGCATTGTTATGCGGAAATACTGAGCAGAATCACTGAGAATATCTTTATCGGCACCTGCAAGGCTTACAAGTGGCTCAGCAAAAGCAATTGCAATTGAACAAAGGATCAAACCAAGGACTACTGTCAATGAAATCGATTGTGCAAGACATTGCTTTGCCCCCTCCGTATCCTTTTGCCCCGTTCGGCGGCTAACAATTGCTGTTACACCAATGTTTATTGCAAAAAACACGGCATAAAATATCATTCTCGGTTGTCCAGTTACGCCGACAGCGGCAACAGCGTCTGTACCAAGCACAGATACCATCTGAGTGTCAATGAATGCAACGAGACCAATAAGTATACTTTCAAGCATTGAAGGCCAGGATACCTTGAAAAACTGCGCTAACGCACTTTTTGTATCAGGTAATTCGCCCAGCACTTCTTTTTTTCTTAATATGTATTTCGGGTTGAAATATCCCGTCAAGAAATTCATTAATATCGCTCCCTTTTCAAGCAGGTATTGTATCACCTTTCTTAAACTAAATCAATATCTTATTGACAAGTTTGGTCATAATTGTTATACTTTTCTTGTTAGAAGGGAGGTTTTTATGAAAAAGGTTTATTATATACTTTTGTGTCTATTAATATGTGTATCGGTTACGTCCTGCTTATATACGCCTATAATTGAACAATTTGAAAAAGACGATTTGCCTCCTGCCGGTAATAATTCTATGGATCTTGGCAAGGACCCGGTTTCTTTATATCAAAATGCTTGGAGACATCAAAACTATCTAACCTCTTATGTTGCGGAAGATGAACTTCGTACCGTTGTTACCTACGGAAAAGAGAGTCAAACCTTCCGAGATAAGTTTATACAGAAAATAAAGTTTGCAGGTACAGGACAAGAGGTGTACTCCTTAACTGTTGTTAATGACGATGCAGAAAAATATACACTTACTCATTCCGGAAAAAAAGCGTATTTTGAGAATGATGATCACGCATTTTCTTTCGATTGTACTTCTATGCAATTTGATGAACTGGTTACGCAGTCTATGGTTGTAAACGGTTTCGTTCTGTATACTGATTCGTTTATGCTTGTTAAATCAAATTCAACTTATGAAGTGGATGAAGAGGGCAGTACGATTTTGCGCGGTTCAAAAAAACTTATCGATGAAAATGAAAAAAACACCTTGTTGGGAAGCTTATATCCGCACTTTACCGGTTTGAGTGATATTGAACTGGAGGTTTCAGTAAAATTCAAATCAGTTAAATATATTGATGAGATCAATATTTATGCTTCGTTTTCAAACGATGACGGAAATGGTACTGTATTTTATGAAGTTGATCAAAGGATTGCCTTTTCCGAGATAAACAATAAATCTATAGATATTCCGATTCCAAAGGAAAAGTGTTATTATCTTGGCAACTATGACGTTGTGAAAGCATTTAGTGCCGCTGCTGTGCTAAACAAACTTCAAGGATATTCTGCTACAATAAAAGAAGAAAACATAACTTTTGGTGAAGAAATAGATTTCAGAGATTGTTATTCTTCTGATTTTGTTGTTTCAAATATCGGAAAACAATCCTATGCGGACAAGTGTTCATACATATTTGAAGCCGAAGAGCGCATATTTAACTATAGATATTATCTTGAGGACGGCATAGAATATTTTAATTTCAATAACGAAAGCCAGTACGTGGATCTTGAAAATGATTTTCCGTATTACGATACGGTCGCATTATGGATGACACCATGGATAGGTATTGATATAGGCTACGGTTTTGTTTATGCTGATAACGGTGACGGAACGGCTTCTTTTTCCTATAAGCTTACTAAAGATGAGATCGTTGATATAATGGATAAATATCTTTACGATTTTTACGGTGAAGACAGTCTTGGCGCTTTTGATACCGTTGATGCAATCAACAAAGCTGACGTTAATATTGTTTTTGATTTGGAAACAGGAGCACTGATTGAACAGAATATTGAAATTGATGTTTCTGTGTATTATAATTTCAAAACAATTTCTTTTAAGAAAACAAGAACGGTTCGCGTAGACATAAAAGAGTTTAACGTTCCTGCCAGAGATATCTTTTTTGGTACTGCTGAATTGTAATAATGAAAAAAGGCACGGTATTCCGTGCCTTTTATATTAACCTAAATCATACGTATCTGTAAACGAAACAACAGGATCGGAAACCTTGTCCGTTTCGAAAATAATTATCTCATTTTCTCCTTCGTTAAGAAACGGTGCAGGGACAAATAAAGTTTTCTGCGGGCCTCTTACGTTATGATATCTTCCAATGTTATGGCCGTTTACACATATAAATCCATGAGAAAATCCCTCGGGACGAATAAAAGTATCGCAGGGAGTGCCATCAATGCTAAGTGTTCCTTGATAGAAAGCAGGACAAGTGTTGGTTTTACCTGATACATTTTCCAAATTTTTCATCGGAAGCGGGAAAATTTTCCATCCGAACAAATGTTGCATATCAAGCATGGCCTTATTAATGCCTTTTTTATCTCCTACGCGCATACCGTAATTGACTCTGCCCATATTCTCGATAAGAATATCAAGCACGTGCTCATTATTCGAAGTATCATTCAGCGTGATCTTGTCAGACTTATAATCGTTTTCGATTATACCAAGTTTTTCACCATCGAGGTATATAATTGCTCTGTCACGCATTCCGGGTAAGGTAAGCGGTTGATTGCAAAAAGGTCCCTTAACTGTTGTTCGATAAAGGGTGTAGCCATAATCCTGACCTATGTCCTCCATATATTTCGGTGACGCAGAAATTATTGGTTTGGATAGGTTATCGAGATTTTCCCAAAGACTTCCGTAAAGCTCCATCTGTATGTCGCCATACGCCTTTTTTTCGGTGTTTTTTACTGTCAGAGGAGGAAGAGTGCCGAAGTGCTTTTCGTTCACCTGACGCAGTTTAAGATAACACTCGGTTATGTCTCCTGCTTCTGTAAGAGGTGCAAAATAATCGTAACTCGTTACGGTGGGAGCGTATTCTTCCTGATGGTTTGCACCATTCATAAAACCAAAGTTAGTGCCACCGTGGAACATATAAAAGTTTATGCTGCCTCCAAGTGATAACAGTCTGTCATAGGTATCGGCAACATCGTCAGCGGGACGTTCGTGTCGAGCTTCTCCCCAATGGTCAAACCAGCCGCACCAAAATTCACTGCACATCGGCGGTTGGTCAGCACGGAACTCCTTGAGAATTCTGAAAGCATCCTCGGGATTGGAGCCGAAGTTTACAGTTACAAGCGTGTCGTCAATCGTGCCGCCTTTAAGCATCCAGTACGAAGGTCCGTCGGAAGTGCAAAGCAGGCAGGTCGCACCGCATTCAATGTATTTATTTTTTACCCATTCGAGATACTGCTTGTCGTTACCATAAGAGCCGTACTCGTTTTCTACCTGCATCATTACGATGTTACCGCCTTTTTCCGCCATACGCGGAGAAGCGATTTCAAGTACTTTTTCAAGATAAGGAGAAACCTTCTCAAGATACTTACTGTCATAACAGCGAAGTGACATTTCGGGATACTTGTGAAGCCAATAGGGAAGACCTCCAAACTCCCATTCGGCACATATATAAGGTCCGGGACGGAGATAGACGTCAAGTCCAACTGCTTTCGCTTCGTCTATATACGTAGCCAGGTCAAGATTACCGCTGAAATCAAAAACACCTTCTTCGGGTTCGTGAAGATTCCAGCAAACGTAAGTTTCTACGGTATTAAAACCGCACTGGTACAGTTTTTCAAGTCTGTCACGCCAGTACTCGCGTGGGATACGAAAATAGTGCATTGCGCCACTGAGTATTCTGTGCTCAACACCGTTTTTCAAAAAAGTATGTTCATTGTATGTAAGTACACTCATAATTAATCCACACTTTCGTTTTGTTTATAAACGGAGTTTACCATATTGCTATCCTTTTTGTCAAGGTATTGAAAAATTGTATAAATTGTTGTATAATGTACTAAATTTCAAAAAAGGAAAATTCCAATGAGCAATAACTCCATAAATTCAACTAAAAAAGCTTTTGTTCGTAAATTACGCAGATTTTGGAGCATTCCTATCGTGCGTATACTCGCTTTTTTACTCATAATTATAATTCTGTTAACTGTAATTATAAATATTTTTAAGGGATGCGGTAAGATTCCGGATGATGACATTTCCGAAGTTTCCGAATTTTCAGTGAACGAAACCGTTAGCAATGAACTCTCTGAAGAAGTGTCCGAAGAATCTGCGGAACCGGTTGTTTCTTTGCCAAGCCCCTGGAAATATTCTTCTGTCGAAAACATATCTTCTTTGATAAGTTCTGAGTATGGTATAATAATTAATGCTACAACTCGTGAAGTCATTGGCGGGAAAAATCATACTCAGCGCATTTATCCTGCTTCTATGACAAAAATTATGACACTTATCGTTGCCGCACAAAGCGGATTGGACATGACCGATGAGTATACTTTATCCTATACGCTGATAAATAAATACTATTTGGCAGGTGCAACCACTACCGGTATTTATGCAGGTGACACAGTAACTGTAAAAGACCTGTTGTACGGCGCGATACTTTTGTCTGCTGCAGATGCTACAGCAGCCATTGCTGAAATTGTCGCAGGAAGTGAGGAAGCGTACGTAGAACTCATGAATAAAAAAGCCATCGAAATTGGCTGTAACAATACTCATTTTACTAATACAAGCGGCTTGTTCGATACCTCCAATTATTCGACGCTCGGTGATATTGCGCTTATGCTTGATTATGCAATGAGTATTCCGCTGTGCAAGGATATTCTTTCAGAAGATGTTTATTATACTTCAGCAACTCCAAAGAATGATGACGGTTATGTTTTTCACAGTACAATGTATAACCGAATTAACCATGATTCTATTGACGGAATGACGCTTGCAGGCGGAAAAACCGGTTATATCTATGAGACACGCCATTGCCTTGCCAGTATGGCAGTAGGTGACAATGGTGAGAGATTTATTGTTGTAACCGTCGGCGCAAAACTTGGAATGGATGCAATTGATGATTGTAAGACACTTTACCTAAAGTATTACGGAGGCAATCAGGATGCAAACTGAACCATCACGAAGTAGTAATTTTTCTGATTTAGTCAAGTTTATAATGAGCATTTTAGTTGTTGCAATTCACGCTCATTTTATGCAAGGTAATGCAATAGCTGATATGCTCATTTCAGACGTTTTCGGAAGAATAGCTGTTCCATTTTTCTTTATTGCTGCGGCGTTTTTTCTGTTTCGTCATAAAAACGAGCCTGATTTTGGAAAAAGGGTTTGTAAATACGTAACAAAAATGTCGGCATTATATATTGTTTGTACGTTAATTTATGTTCCCGCCATTATTGATTGGCACAATGGAAAGATCTCTGCTGTAAAATGGTTCAAAATTGTCTTATTTGAAGGTAGTTACCGTCAGCTTTGGTTTTTACCTGCGCTGATTTTCGCTGTTCTTCTTGTTTATTTATTGTTGCGTGCAGGTCTTTCTTCCGGCAAAATATTTGCTCTTGCATTACCTCTGTATGTAATAGGTTGCGCACTTCATTCGTTTTATAATCCTATAATAAAGCTTTCTTTTATTTCAGACTTTGTGGTTGATTATTACAACGTCTTCGGCACAACCCGTAACGGTTTGTTTTTTGGGTTCGTTTATATTGCTTTGGGCGCTTATCTCGCCACTCATTCATTACGTTTGAAACTTCGAAGTGCGTGGATAGGCTTTTGTATTTCCGTAGTGTTTACAGTAATTGAAGTGGTACTCATTGAAGATGTTGCTGTTTCTTCCAAAGGTATGGGAATGTATATTGCGGTTTTGTTCGCTGCACTATTTTTGTTTTGGATATCAATCAATTCGTCATTTTTGGCAAAATTGCCCTCAAAGCCGTTCAGAGTATTGAGGACACTTTCGACAGTGATTTATTTTTCCCATACGATGTTTTTATATCTGTTTTCTTTTCTCAAACCCAATGCAGAGTTTTTTGCATCATGCGGTTGCTCTTTATTGCTCGGATTGATTTTGGTCGGCATTTCTAATTTGGCTAAGAATATTAAGGCAAAATCAACTCCCGCCTTACCGCATGTATAATAATGCGCCTGTCATTAAGGCCAAGGTTGTCCTCGCAAGTAATCAGTGTTAGCAAATATTCGTTTTCCTTTGGAACTGTTTCAAATTGTACAATAGTTTTTTTGTGCGCTTTTTTGATATATTCATCAACATCTTTTGTATTTTCAAAGCTTGTTTTAATAAACTCGTTTCCGCCCTCAATATACGCTGCTACCGGTTTATATATAGCGAGGGTTCCATTCGAGTATATTTCTATTTCAGCATTTATAAAACGCATTGGATCCGACAGATAGGCGAACATATTTCCGGACGCCATATTATGACCGTAAAGGATAATATTTCTGTTTGAGATAAGATCTTTGTTTAACCTATAATCGACGATAATTGAGCCGTTTTTGTCATAACTACCGTCGTAAGCTTTTCTTAAATAGTATTCGTTATCTTTTGAAATTAACAGAGGATAACATATTTTTGTCTTTTCTACGTTTATCCAGCCGCATATATCCGGATGTTTTTCGGCAAGATTTTCCATCAGTCCGCCATAAATGCTGTACCTGCTGTCTGCATCGGTTTCGTATCCGCTTACAGCATTAACATATTTGCTTTCGGATTCTTTCTCTTTTATACTCGAAATTGCTATTATACCGACAGAAATCGATGCCACTGTGCAGAGAATAATTCCGTCTTTTATATACTTATTCATTTTATCACCCACGGTTATTATCACCAAAAAGAAGGATGTGATACTTAATATGAGCAGACTTGTTGGACCACTTGTGCTGGACGGCGGAGAAACTGTTATTATTCGCTGGTCAGACGGCACCGAAACTGAAGCGCAGTATATTGAAACCTATGGATATACAAATCTTTTCATGGTCGATGAGCGTGAGATTAGGTTATCAAATCATTTCATGCGGCTTAAAGGAATTAAATTATTTAAAAAATAAGAAAAGCTCTGTGTTTTACACAGAGCTTTTACTTTATTATTTCTTCTTTTTTGCGTATACAATTACAGCGCTTGCGGAAACGAGAATCAATATAACTGCTACGACAATAACGATTTTGCCTTTAGAAGAGTGAATTTCTGCAGATGAAGTATTAGATTCTTCTAAACTCGAGTCTTCCTGAACAGAGACGAAATTCCGATAGTCATCTTTAGAGATTTTAACAATTTTTCTCAGCTTAATTATGTCTGAAGAAAATGCGTCCGCTGAATTTTTATCGGTAAGCTTCTCCAAATTGTCACACAACTCAAAAACGCTGTTTGCGTATTCCGAAAGTGAGTTGTTTTTCAAATCATCTATTAACGACAGCAAAGCATCGTTGTTAGAATTAAACTCTTGATCAGTAAGAGTGTCTTTCATTAATGCCAAACGTGCTACTATTGTTTCAAGAATTGCTATTACCGCCTCTTTTGCGTTATAAGTAGGGGATAATGCATTTTTCGAAAACAGGGTAGAGGCTATTTTTTTACTGTAGGTACCGGCAGTGTATTGTGAATAAGAGAAAAACGCAATACCTTCGGCACGGGAAGCTCGTGACTCTAAGATTTGTTGTAAATATACTTCAGCACCGTAGTCGCCAACGCCAATATATGCAAGTCCGTTTGACCCGCATGCATCTACGGTGATACCTGCATACATAGGCACGGCATTTACGCCGTAAGCCATAGGGAAGACAACCTCAACTATACCTTCCTCAAGCCACTTTTTTGCATCTTGTAAATGAGTTTTTCTGCTTTCGTTAAGATTGGGTGCCACGTCGCAGGAAACAGTTGTCATAGGAGAAACATCTTTTGCGATCTTTACGGCTTCTTTTACAAAATCGGTAACAAGATCGCATCTGAAATCCACCCATTTATTCCATTCCTCGGTATTCTCTTTTATATTAATCGGATCTTCGCTGTAAAGCTCTTCAAACTTACTTCTGGCAATGTCGGTATATCCGAAATGCTCGTTGGTCTGATGCGGATATCGTATGTAATCCAGTTGAATTCCGTCAAGCATATAGTTCTTGAGCAAATATTTATATACAGATAACAGATATTCAGTCGCTTCTTTGTTGGCAGGATCAATAAAATATCCGTTTCCGTATTCGTTAGCAACGTAATCTACACCTTTTTTGCTTACACAAAGCCATTCGGGCTTTTTGGCAGCAAGACTTTTATCGTAGTTTTTGCTTGTGGAATAACTTACACGGAACACCGAAAGCCAGCCGTGTAATTCTATATTTTGTTTTTTGCATTCGGTTACGAACGCACTTAACAAATCGAATCCGTTGAGTGCAGGGTTCTGAACAAAATAACCATCTTCCGGCATAGGACATATAAATACGCTGTCGTAAAGTAACTCAAGACAAATGATATTATATCCCATATCTTTAATTTCTTTTACACGTTTTGCAACATCGTCTTTGCTTTTTAGTCCGTCGGGTCTCAGCCATATAGCGCGACCTTCAACAACAGGGTGCTCGATCACCATATAAGCAAATTTTGAACACAAAGCGTCGAAAGAGCTTTTAATTGAAACGGCTTTGGGAATATTGTTTTCGTTTGATGCGTCACATACCGTTTTATACAATTGTTCAAGCATTTTTAAATTTTCTTGCGCCTTGTCATAATCAATAAGTAAAAAGCTACTCTTGGCATTACTTAACAGTTCTTTTGCGGAATTAAGCTTTATTTCTGCAGCAGCGCACAAGCTATCTTTGTTATTTGAAAACGTAATAGTCTTCTTTGTCTTATCTACGGTTACCTTTAGTCCGAGCGCAGCAGCGCCGTTTAGTTCTTTAATGCGCTCCGCGCCGACAGCGCTTATGACGAAGCCTCCAACAGGAATAACACTGTCATTTCCGCCTACAGATATAACAAACCCATTAGAATCGACGCTAACTTCGTTACCCCATATGTTGGTCTCGGTCGTTTCTCCTTTGTCATAAATTACAATCGTATCTGCGGTACGGATTCCGTTGAATTTATCAAAGTTAATTGTATTACTGTAAAAAGGATCGTAATCTTCTCCCAGAAATGTAACGATGTTACTCTCTTGGTTGACAACACAATAATCGCCGACTTTAACATTTTTAAGCTTATCCCAATTCTTATCGCCGCGTGCAGATATTACAAATCCGTTGTCGGGAATATTACTGTTGCATCCACCTATTTTGGTTACACATCCGTTTTCAACAGTAATCTCATAATGTCGTTCATCTGTATCGGTAGTATTTCCATATTCAGAGTCATATAGCGCAATACCTGAAGCGAACAATTTAAGATTGTAAGATGTGAATTTTATATCTGTTTCCTCTGCGGAAACGTTGATACATAATGAAGTGCCGAGTAATATTAAAAACAATATAAAGGAAATTGTACGTTTCATATTAGTTACCTCCATTTTTTATTATACCATTACATCTGTGGTTGTCAAGTGGCGTCATTTTATCTCTTTTTTTCTAATTTCGAAAGAAATATATTAATTTCTGCGCCCATCAGGAGAATATAGATACAGACATATAACCAAAGTATTGTTAAAATAACGGTAGTTAAAGAGCCATATAGATTTGTGTTTTTGAATGTGATATATATCGAATATAATTCTGTAAATGCAATCCATCCGCAGGCAGATAACGCTGCTCCCGGAAATAGCTCTGAAAATCTCTTTTTTTTCGCTGGGAATACGCGATAAATTACGCTGAATAATAGTGATAGCATTATAGCTTGTAAGGACAGGCGCACTGCTTTTATTAACGCTTGCAGTCCGAACAAACTTATTATTTCAGTTAGCAACCAATCAGTAACAAGCATTATGCCAACTGAAAACACAAAAACAGCCAGAAAAATTATAGTATAAAGAATGGCAAGTCCTCTGCGTCTGAAATAACTTCTGTTTTCTGTGCAGTTGTATATGCTATTCATACAGTTCATTAGCGAATAAACACCTTTTGAAGAAGACCACAACGTAGTAATAACCGTAAGCGGAATTACATTACTGTCGCTCTCGTACAGTTCTGTAACCAGCTCAGTTATTGCATTATCCAACGAATCCGGGGTTACAGATAATATCAGCTTAAGCAATTCTATCTCGGTAAAGGGGAGGAATTTAATAGTTTCAAGCACCAGCATAATGAAAGGGAAAAAAGCCAGTAATACGAAAAATGCTGTTTGCGCAGCATATGCAGAAACGTTATGTTTCGCAAAAGATACTCTCAAATGGTTTAATCGTCTTATAACTCTACTCATTTTTTCACCTTATTTGTGTAAAATTTTCATTGACTTAATACATAATGTTGTGGTATATTATTCTAAATAAATATACATGCGTTTTATGTGTGTAAATGTTGTTTTGTTTGGTAGAGCAACAATTGATTTGCAAATAATATTTTGAATATAAAAGGAGTTTAACATTATGGGACACGAATATGATGAAAAGTTTGCCAAAAATGGTCTGACCTACGATGACGTTCTTCTTATCCCCGCAGAAAGTGCGGTACTTCCTGCTGACGTCGATATTAAAACTCAGCTCACCAAGCGTATTACTCTTAATATTCCCCTTATGACCGCAGCTATGGATACCGTAACTGAAACTCGTATGGCTATTGCCATTGCACGTGAAGGCGGTATTGGTGTTATTCACAAGAATATGAGCATCCAGCAGCAGGCTGATATGGTGGATAGGGTAAAGAGAAGTGAAAACGGCGTTATTAATGAGCCTTTCTTCCTTTCTAAGGATCACTTCGTTTATGATGCAAACGCTCTTATGGGCAAGTATCGTATTTCCGGTGTTCCCATTTGTGAAAACGGTAAGCTTATAGGTATACTTACTAACCGTGATATACGTTTCCTGGATAACTTTGATATTCGTATTGAAGAAGTAATGACCAAAGAGAATCTTGTTACCGCAAAACAGGGAACTTCTCTTGCGGAAGCTCAGGAAATTCTCCGTAGTCATAAGATTGAGAAGCTTCCTCTTGTTGATGACGAAGGCTATCTCAAGGGTCTTATCACCATTAAGGATATTGAAAAAGCGCAGAAATATCCCAACGCCGCAAAGGATTCGCAGGGCAGACTTATTTGTGCCGCTGCTATTGGTGCTACCAAAGACGTTCTCGAGCGCGCTGAAGCTTTACTTAATGTTGGTGCTGACGTTCTCGTTCTTGACTCAGCTCATGGTCACTCCAAGGGAATTATAGAAGCTTGCCGTAAGGTTAAAAATGCATTCCCCGACTGTCAGCTTATTGCAGGCAACGTTGCAACCGGTGAAGCTACAGAGGCTCTTATACAAGCCGGTGCTGACTGCGTAAAGGTTGGTATAGGTCCCGGTTCTATTTGCACTACACGTGTTGTTTCCGGTATTGGTGTTCCTCAGGTAACTGCTATTTACGATTGTTATAAGGTTGCTACCAAGTACGGTGTTCCTATCATTGGCGACGGCGGTGTTAAATATTCCGGTGATATAGTAAAAGGTATTGCTGCAGGTGCTAACGTAATTATGGTTGGCTCTCTCGTTGCAGGCTGTGACGAGGCTCCCGGTGAAACTGAAATTTATCAGGGCAGACAGTTCAAGACATACCGTGGAATGGGTTCACTTTCTGCTATGAATAACGGCAGTAAGGACAGATACTTCCAGACCAATAACCGTAAGCTCGTTCCCGAAGGCGTTGAAGGACGCGTTGCATATAAGGGATATCTCGCAGATACCGTATATCAGCTTATGGGCGGTCTTCGTTCCGGTATGGGTTACTGTGGTACTGCTACAATAGAAGAGCTTAAGACAAAGACTCGCTTTGTAAGAATCACAGGTGCAGGTCTTAAGGAATCTCATCCTCATGACATTTATATTACCAAAGAAGCGCCCAACTACAGTGTTTCACCTGATAGCAACTAATTCTCATCCTTTCTTTTAACATGGAGGTTAAAATGTACAGCAAATCTGATCTTAACTATATTTCTAACGTTACAGAAACTGTTGCTTCCTCTTCTCCCGAGGTTGCTGCGATCATTAATAAAGAGTACGAGCGTCAGCGTGATAACGTATGTCTCATTGCCAGCGAAAACTTTACAAGTGCAGCTGTCATGGCTGCAGCGGGCAGCTGTCTTACCAATAAATATTCTGAAGGTATGGTAGGTAAGCGTTATTACAGCGGATGCGGCGTAGTAGACGAAATGGAGCTTTTCTGCCGTGAAAAGTGGCTTGAGGTATTTGGTGTTACCGATACATATCATGTCAACGTACAGCCTCACAGCGGCTCTCAGGCTAACTTTACCGCATATACTGCTTTTCTCACCAAGGGTGATACCGTTCTTAGTATGTCTCTTGCAAACGGTGGACACCTTACTCACGGATCTCCCGTTAACAACAGCGGTAAGCTTTACAACTTCGTTCACTATGAGATAGACGAAAACGGATTTATTGATTACAACGATATCGCTTCCAAGCTTCGTGAACATAATCCCAAGCTTCTGGTTGCCGGCGCAAGCTCCTATTCCCGTATTATTGATTTCGATCTTATCAAGAAGCTTATTGATGAGTATACTGCTGAAACCGGAAATAACGTAATTTTCATGGCTGATATTGCTCACATAGCAGGTCTCGTTGTTGCCGGCGTTCATCCTACACCTTTCGGTGTTTGTGATGTTGTTACCATGACAACTCATAAGACTCTTCGCGGTGCTCGTGGCGGTCTTACCTTTGCAAAGAAGGAATATGCCAAAAAGATAGACAGCGCTGCGTTCCCCGGAACTCAGGGCGGTCCTCTCCAGCATATTATTGCCGCAAAAGCCGTAAGTGCAGTAGAATGTCTGAAGCCTGAATATAAGGTATATATTGAAAACGTAGTCGCAAACTGTAAAGCAATGGCTGACGAATTTGTTAAGATGGGTTATAAGATCGTTACCGGTGGTACCGATAATCACCTGTTCCTTGTTGACCTTACTCCTAACGGTGTTTCCGGCCTCGCAGTTCAGAACGAGCTTGAGAGACGTGGTATAGTTCTTAATCGTAACTGCGTTCCCGGCGAGAAGCGTTCCGCTTATGAGACCAGCGGTATCCGTATCGGTACTGCTCCCGAAACAACTCGTGGCTTTACTGCCGAAGATTTTATAAAGGTTGCTCACAGAATTGATGATGCAATCAAAGATTTGATGGCAGCAAACAACTAAAATTAATGATCCCCGCTTTTTGCGGGGATCTTATTTTTATTCGATTGCAGCTTTCTTTTCAAGAGCCTTTTTGAACAGCTCGGGATCAGCTTTTGGTTGTCTGTCATAAGTATACAAACCGTTGCACTCTTGCTCAATATCATAAAGCTGTGTGTAGCACAAGCCGCATATGCGTTTATTACGCAATAATACGTACGAAAGTGCAGTAAAGCGTTCAACAAGCTCTTCCTTTGTTGTTGCACAATTTCCGTAACCCCAGGCACCGGCTTCAGGATTAAGAGCTGTTCCGCCATATTCGCTTATAAAGACAGGCAAAACGCCATCGTGCTGCTGACGTGTTGCATAATTATCAACTAAGGGCGCTCCTTCAGCAAAAGGATCGTGCCTTTCTGCATAAACCGCAGGATCCTGCTCGTAATCGTGTACATCGTAACAATCGGTAACGTAATGTATTCCTCCGCTGGTATCTATGCAGGGACGTGTAGGGTCAATTTTTTTGGTAAACTCATAAATTGCTGTAGTATTATTTTTTTGTTCTTCCTTGGCGTTTGTGTCATTAAGAGGGTCATACATTGTTTCATTTAGCGGACACCAGCAGATTATTGAAGGATGGTTGAAATCTCTTTCTACTACCTCTTTCCATTCAGGTAAAATGATATCGAGGGCATCTTTATCGGCCACGCTTATTCCCCAACTGG
>JAZOBE010000023.1:0-7391 GCA_045595785.1 Eubacteriales bacterium | reverse complement strand
AAAGGTTTATTATAACGAAAACGTTTACAGAGCTTCCGGTAACCAAGCGTTTCGCGAGATAATGCAGACCGGACTTGAATGTATTGGCGACCTTGGCAGCTATGAAATAACCGAAGCTGTCCTTCTGGCGGCTAAAAGCTTAAGGCTTATTTCCGAAAGCTTTGTCCTTGATATTTCTCATATGGGACTTATAAGTACTATCGTAAGAAACTGTGGTTTCAACGCAGAAGAAATAGATAATGCCCTTGAGTTTTTACAAAGCAAAAACCTGCATCAAATGAACAATTTATGCAAGAACGAATGCATTACAAAAGAAAATACAGAAAAATTAACTGCGCTTATCAACTACAGTGGAAACGCACAACAGGTTTTGACCAATCTTGAAAGCCTGCTTACATCCGATGCAGAAAAAGAAAAGCTTGACGAGCTAAAAGCGATTTGCAAAACCCTTTCCGATTGCGGGTTTGAAAACAACCTGCGCGTTGATTTTTCTGTTGGAAGCGATCTTAAATATTACAGCGGTGTAGTATTCAAAGGTTATATTGAAGGAATTCCTTCGGGTGTTCTTTCCGGCGGTCAGTACGACAAGCTTCTTAAGAAAATGGGAAGAAAAAGCAAAGCTGTCGGTTTTGCGGTTTATACCGATATGCTTGAAAGGCTTGACAGAAGATCTGTTTCTAAGGTGTACGACACCGTGATATATCATGATAAAAGTGTTGATACATCCGTACTTATTAAGCTTACTGAAAAATGTTCGGAACATGGAAGTGTGCTTGTTACGTCTTCCCTGTCCAACGAAAAAAATTGGAAAAAACTTATTCGCGTTGAGAACGGAGTTGTTAACAAAATTGAAAACAATGATTAACGTAGCCCTCCCGAAAGGCAGACTGGGCGAAAAAGTATATAACATGTTCAAAGCGTCAGGATATGAATGCCCTTCCATTGAAGAAACGAACAGAAAGTTAGTTTTTGAAAACGAAGAAAAAGGCATAAGATATTTTTGGGTAAAACCCTCCGACGTGGCAATATACGTTGAACGCGGCGCTGCTGATATAGGCGTAGCCGGCAAGGATATATTGCTTGAGTACCGTCCCGACGTTTATGAGTTGCTCGACCTGAATATGGGCAAATGCCGAATGGCTGTTGCGGCAAAAAAAGATTTTTTTGATTCCAGAGAATCTACTCTGAGAGTTGCAACAAAATTTCCTTATATCGCTCAGTGCTTTTATGATAAAAAATGCAGAGATATCGATATAATCAATCTTAACGGCTCTATTGAACTGGCTCCTATTCTCGATCTGTCGGACGTTATCGTAGACATAGTTGAGACCGGCAGTACGTTAAGAGCAAACGACCTCGAGGTCGTTGAAGATATAGTTCCTATAAGCGCAAGACTTATTGCAAACAAAGCCGGATATAAATTCAAAAATAATGAGATTTGCGCTATCGTTGAAAAAATGGCAATGCAGGTGAAAGTACATGATTAAGATACTTGAATACGGTAAAATTCCGGCAGACAAAATATTTGCCAGACAGGAATTTGCAACCGACGTAAGCGGTGCAGTATCAGAAATAATTGCAAATATTCGCGCAAATGGCGACAATGCCGTAACAGAATATACTGAAAAATTCGATAAAGTTTCGCTCACTTCAATTGAAGTAACCGATGCGGAAATAGAAGAAGCCTTTTCTGCTGTTGAACCTGAATTTCTTAATATTTTAAGAGAAGCGGCCGAAAACATCCGTGCATTTCATCAAAAGCAAGTACGCAACAGTTTTATAATTAGTGAAAAAAAAGGCGTAGTTATCGGTCAAAAGGTTACGCCTATAGAAAAAGTCGGTCTTTATGTGCCCGGCGGCACAGCTGCCTATCCATCAACAGTACTGATGGACAGTATTCCCGCGTTTATTGCCGGCTGTCCTCAGATAGTTATGACAACGCCCCCCGGCAAGAACGGCAAGGTAAACCCTGTCATACTTGCTGCTGCAAAAATTGCCGGAGTAAATCGAATTTTTAAGGTCGGCGGCGCTCAGGCCATAGCCGCGTTGGCTTACGGAACCGAAACTATTCCAAAGGTTGATAAGATTGTCGGCCCCGGCAATGCATTTGTTGCCGAAGCAAAAAAGCAAGTATACGGACAAGTATCTATTGATATGATCGCAGGTCCCAGCGAAATACTGATCATCGCTGATAGAAACAGCGTACCTGCACACGCAGCTGCTGACCTACTTTCTCAAGCAGAACACGACGTCAACGCTGCAGCCGTTTTGGTAACCGACAGTATGGAGCTGGCACTTGCTGTACAGTCCGAGGTCGAAAAGCAGCTTTCTGTTCTTCCAAGACAGGAAATTGCAAGAAAATCAATAGATAACAACGGTAAAATTATAGTTACGGAAAACCTCGCTGATTCCATTGACGTTTCTAACGAAATAGCACCGGAGCATCTGGAACTGATGGTAGATAATCCTTTCGATATTCTTGACAGAGTTACTAATGCCGGTTCAATATTTATGGGAAGAAATTGTCCCGAAGCCCTTGGTGATTATTTTGCCGGACCCAACCACACACTTCCCACCAGCGGAACAGCAAGATTTTCCAATCCCCTTTCCGTGGATGATTTCGTTAAGAAGACACAGTTCACCTACTACACCAAAGAAGCTTTGGAGGATGTAGGCAATAAAGTGGCTTATTTTGCAAACAAGGAAGGTCTGGACGCACACGCCAGAAGCGTTACAGTGCGCACAAAAAAATAATATGAGCACATATCTTAACAAGCGCCTTCAAAAAATGGATGCTTATATTCCCGGCGAACAACCGCGGGATATGGAATATATAAAACTTAACACAAACGAATCTCCTTTTCCTCCTGCGCCGAGCGTTGCGTCTTTAATCAGCAAGGAGGACATCGAATTATTACGTCTTTATTCCGATCCGACATGTAAGGAATTAAAAGAAAAGCTTTCTGCTCTTTACGATGTGAAAGCAGAAAACATTTTTGTTTCCAACGGTTCGGATGATATACTTAATTTCGCTTTTTGGGCATTTGGTACCGAAAACGGAGTGTGCTTTCCGGATATTACTTACGGATTTTATACTGTGTTTTCACAACTGCACGGCATAGAAGCAGAGCAAATACCTCTTAAAGATGACTTTACCGTGGATTACAAGGATTACTGCGGCAAGAACAAAATGATAGTTATTGCCAATCCTAACGCACCCACCGGCATCAGTCTTCCTGTTTGGCAGGTTGAAGCGATAGTAAGATCTTCTCACAATAACGTTGTAGTTATAGATGAAGCTTATGTTGATTTTGGCGGTGAGAGCTGCTACAAGCTGATTAACAAATATGATAACTTGCTTGTTGTGCGCACTTTCTCTAAATCACGTTGTCTTGCAGGGGGCAGATTAGGATACGCCATTGGAAGTCAAGAGATAATCAAGGATCTTGAAAAGATAAAGTACTCCACAAATCCTTACAGCATTAACCGGTTGACCTTAAAACTGGGCGAAACAACTGTTGATGCCGAGGAGTACTACCGCAAAAAATGTGATGAAATAATTTCCGTGAGAGAGTGGACTAAGTCTTGTCTCGAGGAAATTGGTTTTTCCGTACTTGACAGCAAAGCAAACTTTTTGTTTGCAAAATGCTCTTCGATAAGCGGTGAAGAATTATATGCCAAGCTAAAGAAAAAAGGGATTTTGGTGCGCCATTTTAACGGAGACCGTATCAAAGAGTTTAACCGAATAACCATTGGCACCAAAGAACAGATGGAAAAGTTTATAAATACCGTAAAGGATATCTTGAGATGAGAAACGCAGAAATAATCAGAACGACTAAAGAAACGGATATTCGTCTTTCCCTTTCGCTTGACGGAACGGGAAAAAGCAATATTAATACAGGCTGCGGATTTCTTAACCATATGCTTACTCTGTTTGCTTCCCACGGAAGATTTGACCTTATAGTTTCATGCAATGGAGACGTTGACGTTGATTTTCATCACACCGTCGAAGATGTAGGTATATGTCTCGGTCAAGCTTTCACAAAGGCGCTTGGCGACAAGAAGGGTATCACTCGTTACGGAAGCTTTATTCTACCGATGGACGAAGCACTTATTCTTACTGCTGTTGATATTTCCGGCAGGTGCCATCTTTGTTATGACCTTGATATACCTTCACAAAAGATTGGATCCTTTGATAGTGAATTAGTTCAGGAGTTCTTTCTTGGATTTGTAAGAAACTGCCCTATGAGTTTGCATATTCGTAAACTGGAGGGAACAAATTCGCATCATATAGCAGAAGGTGCGTTTAAATCTGTAGCAAGAACCTTAAAAGCGGCAGTAAAAATAGATAAAGATGCCGCAAACGAGATACCTTCCACAAAGGGAGTTTTATAAATGATCGGAATTATTGATTACGGCGTGGGAAATTTGTTTTCCCTGAAATCCTCATTTACCGCCGCAGGTGAAAACGTGTTTGTTTCCGGAGACCAAGAAGAGCTTTTCAAAGCAGAAAAGCTGGTTCTTCCCGGTGTCGGCGCATTCGGAGATGCCGCAAACAAACTGAGAGAGACCGGACTGGATAAGTTCGTTCTTAAAAGCGCTGAAAAGGGCGTTCCGCTAATGGGAATCTGCCTCGGCATGCAATTGCTTTTTGAGAAAAGCTATGAATATGGTGAGCATAAGGGTCTTGGATTATTAAAAGGCGAGGTAGTCCCTATGAGCACTCGTATAAGCGGCATGAAACTGCCACATATGGGGTGGAACAAATTACATCTCTGTATGTCTGACAGTCAACTGATGCGTAATACCAATGAAGGCGAATACGTGTATTTCGTCCATTCTTTTTGCGCTGAGAATTGCGATGATTCTCTTGCCGCAATCACAGAGTACGGTTTCAAGGTTACTGCTGCTGTGGAAAAGGATAATATTTTTGGATGTCAATTTCATCCCGAAAAAAGCGGTGAGTCCGGAATTAAGATCATCAAAGCTTTTTGTGAAGCAAAGGAGGGAAAAAACAAATGAATATTTTTCCCGCTATTGACCTTTACGGCGGAAAAGCCGTGCGTTTATATAAAGGCGATTACGACCAAATGACCGTTTACAATGAAAATCCTGCAGAGGTAGCGGCAGATTTCAAAAAACACGGTGCAAAGTTTATACACCTTGTAGATCTTGAGGGCGCAAAAACAGGTATTCCCACAAACACAGACGTTATCAAGAATATTTGTAAAGAATTCAACGGTTTTGTTGAAGTGGGCGGCGGAATCCGAAATATGGACACCGTTAAAAAATACATTGATGCCGGCGTCGACCGTGTGATCATAGGCACAGCAGCGGTTACAGATCCCGGTTTTTTGAAATGCGCCGTTTCGATCTACGGTGAAAAGATTGCGGTAGGCGTGGATCTTAAAGACGGATACGTTGCTATCAAAGGTTGGACTGAGGTTTCCGCAATAACCGCAAATGACTTTTTTGCACAAATGACTGACATCGGCGTTACCGCCATTATTTGCACCGATATTTCTAAGGACGGTGCTATGGAAGGTACCAACAGACTACTGTATAAAGAGTTATCTAAAAAATTTGATATTAAACTTATTGCTTCCGGTGGCGTATCTACTATCGAAGACATAAGAGCACTTTCCGATATGAGTATTTACGGAGCTATAATAGGTAAAGCCTATTACACGGGTGCTATAGATCTGAAGGAAGCTATCGAGGTGGCAAAATGATTACGAAGCGTATTATACCTTGCCTCGATGTTAAAGACGGCAGAGTTGTAAAAGGCGTGAATTTTCAAGGCTTATCAGACGTTTCGTCCCCTGTTCAGCTTGCTAAATACTATAGTGATAATATGGCCGACGAATTAGTATTTTACGATATTACCGCATCGGCTGAGGGAAGAAAACTGTTTACCGATATCCTTACTGAGGTGGCAAGCACTATCTTTATTCCGCTTACCGTTGGCGGCGGAATTAACACTCCCGATGATTTTGACCGCGTACTCAAATGCGGCGCAGATAAAGTAAGCGTTAATTCAGGTGCAATTAAAAATCCCGATCTTATCCGTGCGGCGGCAAGAAAATACGGCGATCAATGCGTGGTGCTTTCTGTTGATATCAAGCGTGTTGACGGCATTTTTCGTGTGTTTGCCAAAGGCGGAAGAGAAAACACGGATATTGAAGCAATTAGCTGGATAAAGCGGTGTGTAAGCGAGGGGGCCGGCGAAGTTGTGATAAACTCCATTGATACCGACGGTGTGAAAAAAGGCTTTGACCTTGAAATGCTCGACGCAGTTTGCAACGCTGTAAGCGTACCCGTTATTGCTTCGGGCGGTGCAGGCAAAAAAGAAGATTTCGTAGCGCTTTTCAAAACTCTTCCCGGAGTAGACGCAGGGCTCGCCGCATCTATTTTCCACTTTGGGGAAGTAAAAATACAGGATCTGAAGCAGACCCTGCGCAACAACAATATTGAGGTGAGATTATGATAAATATAAACGAGCTTAAATTTGACGAAAAGGGTCTTATCCCTGCAATAGTCGTTGATAACGCAAGTGGCGACGTGCTTACTCTGGCTTATATGAACAAAGAAAGCTTGGAGATTTCTATAGAGAAAAAGCTTACTTGTTTTTACAGCCGTTCCAGACAGTGCTTATGGCTTAAAGGAGAGACCAGCGGAAATTACCAGCACATCGTTTCTATAACTGCCGACTGTGACAAAGATGCGTTGGTGGTAAAGGTAAATAAAGATGGCCCCGCGTGCCACACGGGCACCGATTCCTGTTTTACCACTCCCCTGCTTATTTCCGAAGAGGCAACACCTTTTTCCATGAATGGATTGTATGACCTTCTTCTTGACAGAAAATCAACTCTTCCGGAGGGGTCCTACACTACCTATCTTTTCCAAAAAGGTATTGACAAGATACTCAAAAAGGTGGGCGAAGAAACCACAGAGGTTATAATAGCCGCAAAGGCGGACGACAAACGCGATACCGTTTATGAGATAGCCGATCTTGCTTACCACGTTATGGTACTTATGGCTCAAATGAGTATCACTGTAGAAGATATTAAAAACGAACTTGCCTCCCGCCATGTTATCGATCGCAAAGTAAAGCAAGAGAAGATGACCTGATATTTTAATCAACGATGAATTGTCAAACTAAGTGCAACACTTTTTGAGAAAAAAATCAAACAAATCAACTGGTTTTTGAAAATTGAGAACCTTTTTAGGCCTGGCGTTGATCAACGCCCGGTTCTTTTTTAGTGTTGTTGGGCTTACACGAGAGAGATTTCTGCCCTTTGGATAAAACTCCCGAAGCAGACCGTTAAGGTTTTCGTTAGTTCCTTTTTGCCAAGCGCAATACGGATCAGCAAAGTAAACCGAACAGTTTA
>JAZOBE010000022.1:0-25318 GCA_045595785.1 Eubacteriales bacterium | reverse complement strand
AAGGAACACAATACCTATACCGAAGGCAAGTACTATGTAACCGGCGTTATCACCGAAGTTTACAACACTCAGTACGGCAACATGAAGATTACCGATGAAGACGGTAACATCCTTACCATCTACGGCACTTACGGCGCAGACGGCGAGCTCCGTTATGACGCTCTTGAAACTAAGCCCGTTGCAGGCGACACCGTTACCATTTACGGTATTGTTGGTCAGTACGGCGACGTAGCACAGATCAAGAACGGCTGGATCGTTGAGCACGTTGCAAACGAGAATCCTCCCGTTGAGCCTCCTGTTGAAGATCCTGAAGCAGACACCGAGCTTTCCATCTCTGATGCAATCGCTCTCGGCGAATCCAAGAATCACAACACATATACCGAAGGCAAGTACTATGTAACCGGCGTTATCACCGAAGTTTACAACACTCAGTACGGCAACATGAAGATTACCGATGAAGACGGTAACATCCTTACCATCTACGGTACTTACGGCGCAGACGGCGAACTCCGTTATGACGCTCTTGAAACCAAGCCCGTTGCAGGCGACACTGTTACCATTTACGGTATTGTTGGTCAGTACAACGGCGTAGCACAGATCAAGAACGGCTGGATCGTTGAGCACGAACCCGTTAAGAAGGACATCATTCTTCCCGACGACGATAGCGTAGTTAACGTTACTGACGGTTACGGCACTATCGACGTTATCACTGATGGTTACACCGGCCTTGGCGAAATCAAGGGCTACGAAGGCAACCAGAAGTACGTTCTCGCATTTATGAACAATTTTGCAGCTTCCACTACTTACTCTGTAGTAGCAAGCTTCGATGCAGCTGATATCAACGTAGTTAAGGTTTACATGATCGACTACGCTAACGGCTGTGTAATTCTTCCCGAGGCAGTAACCGTAACCGTAAACGGCAAGACCTATGATGCAGTTATTAACACCAATCCTAACGGCATTGCTGTTATCGTTGCAGAGCTTGGCGAAACCGTTAACGCTTCCGAAGTAACTGTTAACCTTACCATGAACAATCAGCAGTACTTCTTCAACATGATTTCCGAAGTTGAAGCAGTATACGTAGAGCCTCCTGTAACCGGTACCTTCGGCGAAGAAGGTCTCAACGGTGTAAACCAGTTTGCTGCAAACGCTCACAACATCTGGGTAGGCGACGCTTCCGCTATCGAATGGTGGACCAAGGCTCTCCTCCAGTGGAATGCAGAAGCAAACGGCTGGGAAGTTCTTAAGGTTCAGGGTAACGGCAAGATCGATTGGGTAACCGAAGACGGTCAGCTCGTTATCGCAGCTCACGCTGACAACGGCGCAGCAGTAGCTTCTATCGCAGCTCTTCAGGTTGGCGATATCGTTTACATCTGGGATATCGGCGTTGCTACCAGCGATAAGCTCGGTGCAGACGTAGATTGCAACGGCGGCTTCTATACCACCGACGCAACCAAGACCGGTACCACCGCATTCACTTATAAGGAAAAGGTAGTTCTCTCCGGTGACGTTAATATGGACGGCGTTATCACTGACGCAGACTATATGATCATCAGAAAGCTCGTTGTTGGCACCGCTAACGCAGCTGACTACACCGCAGAGCAGCTTGACCTGGCTGACGTAAACGGCAACGGCGTTATCGACGCAAACGACTACCTCGTAGTTAAGCGTCACGCACTCGGCACTTACGTAATCCCTGCTTGGAGATAATCGTTCCTTTCTGAATTATAATATTTTCCCCCTTGGAGAGGACTCCGGCTTTAAGCCGGAGTCCTTTCTCTCTTTGTTTTTGGCGTTTTTATCGCTTCTATTTTTAGTTTACTTGAAAAATTCCGATGAAACCGCACTTTCCTACTGAGGGTAGAGCCGATTTTTTCCAACTCTACCGCAAAATTTTAATTGTAGGTTGAAATTTAGGGCAGAATATAGTAAAATAAGCGTGTAAATTTTCTTACACTTGGAGGATTTAAAATGTCTTTGCCCGTAATTCCCATATTCTTTGCGGCGGACGATAACTATGCGCCCTTCCTCGGCGTAGCGCTCCACTCTCTCATCGAGAACGCTTCGCCCGAGTATCAATATAATATTCACATTCTCACCGAGGGACTTTCCGATAAGAATATGTCTCGCCTTTCTGCGTACAACAGCGAAAACGTTATTATTATTTTCAATAACGTTGCAGAGGGAATCAAGGCTATGAGTGAGCGTATCCACGTTCGTGATTATTATACCAAAGCCACTTATTACAGATTCCTTATTGCAGATATGTTTCCCGATTATGACAGAGGTCTGTATCTGGATTGCGATATCGTTGTTAACGGTGACGTGTCCGAGCTTTTCAATTGCAACCTTGGCAACAACCTGGTTGCCGCAATGAACGAAGAGGTTATGCTCGCCTATGACGTATACGGCACATACGTTGAGAAGGTTTTGGGTGTTGACCGTAACGTGTATTTTAACGCAGGCATTCTGGTGCTCAATCTTGATATGTTCCGCAAGGTGGATATCCAAGCCCGTCTTCTTGAGATAATGAGTGAGTACACCTTTACCGTTACTCAGGACGAGGATTACCTTAACGTTCTTTGCCACGGAAACGTGCTTTTGCTTCCTCAGCGTTGGAACAAAAATTCCTTTCCCGGCTGTGAGGATGAGAACGACCACGCAAAGATAGTACACTATAAGATCAACTGGAAGCCTTGGCATTATGACGGCGTGGGCTATGAAAAGGATTTTTGGGAATATGCCGCCCGCACCGAATATTACGATGATATCCGTGCTATCAAGGATAATTATTCCGAAGCCGACGTTGCGCGTGATAATTACCAGTTTGAACAGCTTGCTCTTACCGCACGGAAGGATACCGAAGCGGCGTGCCGTCCCGATTACGTATTTCCTACCAAGTACACAATAAAAATACCCGTAGAGGTGTAAAATGGAAAGATCTCTTGAACGGCTCATGGTTCTGGAGCGAATAAAGGAATATGAGAAAAACGGCTGGTTTGATAAGGACGTGGAGAACGATCCTCCAACGACTCCGTTACAGCCCGGTAAGGTAGACTATACTCTTAAAAAGCTTTCCTCCAAAATTTCCTCCGAAATAGCCAACCATGTGGCTAAGCGTTATTTTGATAAACTTATCGCCAACGGACAGCTGGTTATAAAAGAGGTCCGCGGACTTGAAAATTATCTTGCAATAGCTGACCGCGGCGCTATTATAACCTGCAACCACTTTAATGCATTCGATAATTACGCCGTGTTCAAGTGTATTGAAAAATCTCTTGGCAGAAAGCGTCTTTATAAGATAATCCGCGAGGGTAACTATACCTCCTTCGGCGGACTTTACGGATATTTCTTCCGTCATTGTAACACTCTGCCTCTCGGCAGCAGCGTAGCCGTCCTCCGTGAGCTTATGGTGGCGGTGGACACTCTGCTTAAAAGAGGTGAAAAGATACTCATTTATCCCGAGCAGGGTATGTGGTGGAACTACCGCAAGCCCCGTCCTCTTAAGGAGGGCGCATTCCGCTTTGCCGCAAAGTCATCTGCTCCCGTAGTGCCTGCTTTTATCACTATGGAGGACACTGACGTTATTGGCGGCGACGGATTCCCCATTCAGGCGTATACCGTGCATTTTCTCCCTGCTATTTTCCCCGAAGAGGGCAAGACCGTAAAGGAAAACTGCAACATAATGAAGGAAAAGAACTTTAACGCCTGGAAGGAAGTTTACGAGCAGACCTACGGCATTCCCCTTACCTATACCACCTTAAAGGCGGACGAGTAATGTTTTACGTAACGGTGATCTTATTTGCAAACGTGTTAATAATTCTTGCAAACGTGTTCCGCGGCGGAGAGTTTCTTCCCACGCTTCTTTTCTCGGTGCTGGGCACCGTGTCTGTAATCGCAGTAGACGGAATATTCGCCTTCGCTATCCGACGTCTGCCGGAAAAATGGTTTGCACCGGAATCAAAGCTGTTTAAGGTCAGCCGCAAGGAAAAACGGCTGTATTCCAAATTAAAAATAAAAGCCATTACACCTTACGTGCCCGAGCTTGGGGGATTTACCGGATTTCATAAGGACAAGCTGAAAAGCAATAACGATTCCGAGTATCTCGGCCGTTTTTTGCTGGAATCCAACTATGGCGTGGCGATACATATTGCGGATGCGGTATTCGGTTTTCTTATCGGATTACTTCCCTTTTGCGGAGGATGGTCTGTTTGGGTGCCTGTTGCGCTGGTAAATTTTGTTTTAAGCATGCTTCCCGTGTTCGTTTTGCGCAATAACACACCGCCGCTTATGTTTTTATATAAAAAATCCTTAAAGAAATAAAAGGCAAACATAAATTTTCCTTGATAATCCCGTCGAAATGTGTTATACTGTTATGTAAACATATTACGACGGTGATTTTTTTATGGATGATTTGAAGCACGTAATTGCTAAAAATATAATATCACTTCGCCAGTCTGCAGGTATGACCCAGTCTGACCTTGCGGAAAAGATAAACTATTCGGATAAAGCCGTTTCCAAGTGGGAGCGGGCGGAGTCCTTGCCGGACATCACGGTGCTTAAAAACATTGCGGATATGTTCGGCGTAAGTCTTGATTGGCTGGTGGAGGAAACCCATACCGTTTCCGAGATTACGGAGGACGACGAAGCGAAAGCACAGCGCAAGCATACCAACCGCGTGGTGGTCACTACCATGAGCGTCTTTTTGGTGTGGCTCATCGCAACGGCAGTATTTGTAATTTTGTATTCCGTTCCTGCAATTACACGTCTTCATTGGCTTGCCTTCGTCTACGCATTGCCTGTGTCCACAATAGTATGGCTGGTGTTTAACTCGGTGTGGTTTTCCACCCGCGGAAATTACCCCATCGTGTCGCTTTTAATGTGGTCGGTCATCGCCGCGCTGTTTATAAACCTTCAGCTTTGCGGAATAACCATCTGGCAGCTTTTCCTTGTGGGAATCCCCGGTCAGATAATCATCGTAATGTGGTCGGCACTTAAATTCAGAAAGAAAAAATAGATTTTTATAGGAGTAGAAAAATGAAAAAATATATATCGGTCGTTCTTTTGGCGTTCCTTTGCCTTACCGCCTTTTGCGGATGCAGCAAATCTCAATGCGACCATCAGTGGCAGACGATAGGCACTCACGATCATGAGATCGTAGTTGAAGTGTGCGCAAAGTGTGACGAGACCAGAACTCGCCCCTATACAGATGAGGACGAGGATCACGATCACGATCATGATCATGATCATGATAACAATTCGGGCTCTTCTGCCGTTGTTCCTTCCGTGCCTAATCCCAAGTTCCCCGCTTCGCCTTCCATCTTTATAGCATATTCTTCCAATTATGCCGTTACCGGATGGATGGGAACCTATTCCTGGGCTGTTGAGCAAAACGGTGAGGAAAAGGTTACTGAAGCAGACGGCTCACATCCTCTTGATTGTTTAGACGATATAGAGGTCCTCAAGGTTTCCGACGGCGCAACCGTTCATCTGGTTTTTGAAGGTGCACCTACGAGCATAACCGTAAAAAGATATGCTGCAGATGCAAAAAATTATGATGAATACGAAGAGATCAAGGTAGACGGCAACGCCTTTGTTGCTTCTGCAGGGGATTATCTTTATGAGGTAATAGCTTGCTGGAACGAGGAAGGAAAGCCCTACAGCGGAACCGTTTATTACGCATTCCGTACCGAAAAGTAAATAAAAAAGCAGAGCGTTCTTCGCTCTGCTTTTTTTGTGGGGTGTTCTATTTTGTTGTTGTAAGGCTTATAAAATATACGTTGGTTTCGCCTCTGCCGTCGTATGCGAGGGTGTATACAGCGTTGCCGTTTTCGCCCTCAAGACTCAGCTTGTACGCAGGCATTCCTTCGGGAATACTGCAGTTGATGAGCAGGGGAACACCAGCCTCAAGAGAAACGGTATCGCTTACCTTGCTGCCTGTTTCGGCATCCAGCACCGTTACCTTGCAGCTTTCGGTGGTTACAAGATAAAAGCATTCGGCGTTTTCGTCAATCGTAAGTGATTCACTCTCTTCAAAGGCTTCGATATCGGTTATCACGTATCCCAATACCTGGTTACTTTTCAGCACAGGGCTGTCCATAGAGCCGTCGCGGTAAGGGATCACCTCATACTCGCCTGCTTTTATCACACCGTAGTCGGCGGACACAAGGGGAGAAAACGTGTTTTTTTCTCCCTCTTTTATGTAAACGGGGTCGGACTCACCGTCCCAGAATACTATCGTGTCCTTGTCTGACGTAAAGGTGATATATACGCCGTCTTCTGCCCAGACCGCTGCGGTTACTGCGGCGGAATCGGGATATTTACCCGCAGGAAGCAGGGAAGACTCGTTCTCCTTATCGGTGATGGTTATATTCTTAACGTCTGTATAATCGAGAATAAAATTACCGTCGGGCGAAGCCAGCGCATTTCTGTCTGCTCCGTCCTCGTCGGGCAGGGACACTTCGGGAATGCTTGTATCGTTACCGCCAACGCTTACGTCCGTTGACTGCTGTTCCTTACTTGTGTCGTCCGGAGGAGTAATGTCTCCGGTACACGCGGAAAATGCCAAAAGGACTGCAAATACGGGAATTAAAAGTTTTTGCATATTGTTTCCTCCTTGTTTGTTTGTATCTGCAGGATACAGCACATTTTTATACTTTTCGTGGAAATAATATGAATTTTTTGTAAAACAGACAATCGTTAAGAGATTGTTTACAGATTATACAATTTTGTGTATTTTTCGGTAAGATAATCAATAAAATACTTTGGCGAGAACTCTTCTCCGCAGGCGTTTTTAATAAGCTCTGCAGGCTCATACATTCTGCCGTGGCGCCAGATGTTCTCCTCAAGCCAAGCGTTTATAGGTGTAAAATCACCCTTTTCCATGCATTCGTCCACGTTTATGCTTTGCTTCATTTTGTTAAGCATCTGTGCGCCGTATGCACTTCCCAAAGCGTAAGAGGGGAAATATCCCAGACTTCCGCCTGACCAATGGCTGTCCTGCAGAACGCCGTGCTTGTCGTCGGGTACGTCAACACCCAGATATTCCTTGTAAAGTCTGTTCCATTCGCCCGGCAGATCCTTTACCTCAAGGGCTCCGTGCATAAGACGGCTTTCCAATTCATAACGGATAATGATATGCATCGTATAGGTTAATTCGTCGCTTTCGGTTCTTATGAGCGAGGGCTTGCTTTCGCAAAGCGCCTTCCAAAGGGTTTCGGCATCCACGTCTCTGAACTGTGCAGGGGCAACCTCCTTCAGCTTGGGAAGCAAGGTCTTTGCAAAGGGAAGGGAACGGCCCAGAATGTTCTCATAAAAACGGGATTGGCTTTCGTGAATACCCATACTTATGCCGCCGCCAAGTATTGTAAACGCATATTCCTCGCCTGTGCCAAGCTCATACAGCGCATGTCCGTTTTCGTGTATGTTGGAATAAAGAGCGGATGCAAATGCGTTTTCGTAATAATGTGTGGCAATACGTACGTCGTAACGGGAAGCGTCGGTAGTGTAGGGGTGCTCAGTCTCCGCAATGGCAAAACGGCTGCGGTCAATACACATAAGATCGGTAATATATTCCGCCAATTCCTTCTGCTTGCTTACGGGGAAGCTTTCGCCCATAAAGTCTGTACGGGGCGCCTCTGCCGCCGCTACCTTCGCAATCAGCTCCTTTAACACAGGCTTAAGTGCTCCGAAGAATTCCTCACACTTTTGGGTGGTCAGTCCGCTTTCATATCCATCAAGAGCAACGTCATAAACGTCCTTGTCAGGGTCGGTATAGGAAGCAAACCTGCGGAGTGTCGCCACCGTCTTTTCAAGATAAGGAGCAAAAAGAGCAAAATCGCTGGTTTCCTTGGCGGTGTGCCACGCATCGGAGGATTCGCTTATATGTCTGCTGTACTCAACGTATTCGTCCATAGGAATCTTTTTCATATTCCGCGCTTCCTTCAGATACAGATACGCGGCACGGGCAACGCTTTTGTCGCACTCATCCTTATGTGAATCAATAACCTCCAACGCCTCGTTGAACTCGGGGGCGGTGGAAAGCAGGTATGCCTGCTCGGACAGCACCGCCATCATTCTTCCTCTTGCGGCGGCGGCGCCCTTGGGGGCAACGGTGCTTCCGTCGTGATATATAATTCCCATGGCGGCATTAATACCCCACAGCTTTTCTTCGTATTCTTTATAAATCTTTACTGCATTTTCAAGTGTCATAAGGCTTCATTCCTTTACTTGGTTTTTTATCATTATATCACGTTCTGTGTGGTTTTTCCATAGCTTTTGTTTATGTTGTAAATTAATTGTGAATACTATTGACTAAAGAAACAAAAGGTGATATAATTCCGAACGAAAATGTTTGATGTGCGACAGTTTGATGTTCCACAAGGAGGTTTTTCACATGAAGCCCAAGCTCAGACCCGACCGTTTCCCCCGTGAAGAAGCCAGCAACGTGGCAGGCAAGGAGGTACGCTCTCTTTCCAATCTTATAATGCGGTTTATCTCCACAAAGCTTAATAAAGAGTATGTAGAGACTGCCACCGGCGCCAACGCTTGGATACTTCAATATATTAAGTGTCATGAGGGACAGGACGTTTACCAGCGTGATCTTGAAAAAGAGTTTTGCATAACCCGTTCCACCGCATCTAAGGTGGTCATTCTTATGGAGAAAAAGGGATTTCTGTCCCGTGAGGGAGTAGAGTCCGACGGGCGCCTTAAAAAGCTGGTGCTTACCGAAAAGGGAAATAACATAATAAACCTTATGGCAGAGGACAGAGAGACGGTTGAAAAGACTCTTATCAAAGGCTTTTCCGATGAGGAGATACAGCAGTTCTGTTCCTATATCGCCAGAATGAAAGAAAACGTTCAGGGAGAGTTAAACAAATAAAATGTTCCGTAAATTAGCACAAAAATTCTATTCTTTTATGATCGGGCGCAACGGTCCGGATAACCTTTTCCGCTTTTGCGTGTGGACGGCTCTTGCGGTGTCCATAATTTCTATTTTCGTTTTCAACCCTTGGGTACAGCTTGGCTTTTCGGTAGTTTATTACGGCTTGCTGGGATATGCTCTTTTCCGTATGCTTTCCAAAAACGTGTATAAGCGCAGGCAGGAAAACGATAAATATCTTGCTGTTAAGGGCAAGGTCAAAGCCTTCTTTTCCCGTAAAAAAGCCCAGTTCAGAGATAGAAAGACCCACGTTTACAAGACCTGTCCCAACTGCAAGGCAACACTTCGTCTCCCCAAGCAAAAGGGCAAGCACACTACCTCCTGTCCCAGATGCAGAAAGAGCTTTGAAGTAAAGATATAGAGGTATTTTTGTATGATATATATGTTAAAGCGTCTCGGCAAATGTGTCCGTGAATACAAAAAGCCGTCCATACTAACCTCGGTTACCGTGTCATTAGAGGTGGTTATGGAGGTGCTTATCCCTTACATAACAGCAGGGCTTATAGATAACGGTATAAAAAAAGGCAACCTTCCCGTTATCGTCCAGTACGGCGCGGTGCTTATCGCTTCTGCGTTTTTGGTAATGCTGTTCGGCTTTCTTGCCGCAAAATATGCAGCTGCCGCTTCTGCAGGTCTGGCACGCAATCTGCGTCACGATATGTATTACGCAATTCAGGATTATTCCTTTACCAATATCGATAAATATTCCACCGGCGGTATCGTTACCCGTCTTACTACCGACGTAGGCAACGTTACAATGGCGTACCAGATGATAATCCGTATGGCTGTCCGCAGTCCCATGATGCTGGTCTGGTCCTTTATCTTTTCCGCAAGAATAAGCCTTAAGCTGTCGCTGGTGTTCGTTATAATGATACCCGTGCTGGCGCTTGCTCTTTATTTCATTATGACCCACGCACACCCTCTGTTCAAGCGGGTTTTCAAGACTTATGATAAGCTTAACGAGGTAGTTGAAGAAAACCTCCGCGGCATCCGCGTGGTAAAATCCTTTACCCGTGAAGAGACCGAGAAGGAAAAGTTCGGCACCATTTCCGATAGGATATATAAAGACTTTACCAAGGCCGAAAAAATTCTCGCATTCAACAATCCCGTAATGCAGGGATGTATGTATGCAACCGTGCTTATTATAGCTTGGTTCGGCGCTCAGGTCATCGCCTCCTGCGGCGGTGACGGTGACGTTGTCGGCGGTCTTTCCGTTGGTGAGCTTACCTCTCTTATCACATACGCTTCCCAGATACTCACCAGCCTTATGATGGTTTCCATGGCGTTTGTTATGATCACCATGTCCAAAGCCTCCGCAGACCGAGTCGTTGAGATATTGGACGAAAAGAGTGATATCACCAACCCTCCGTCGCCTTGCTTTGAGGTGGCCGACGGCTCTGTATCCTTTGAAAACGTAAACTTTTCATATTCCCGTACTTCCGGCAAAAACTGTCTTGACAACGTAAACGTCGAGATACGCTCGGGAGAGACTGTCGGCATCATCGGCGGTACCGGTTCATCCAAATCCACCTTCGTGTCCCTTATTCCCCGTTTGTATGATGTTTTGAGCGGCTCGGTAAAGGTGGGCGGTAAGGACGTAAGAGAGTATGACATCAAGACCCTTCGTGACAACGTTGCGATGGTGCTTCAGAAAAACGAGCTGTTTTCCGGCACCATAAAGGAAAACCTCCGCTGGGGCAACCCAGACGCTACCGACGAAGAGATAGTCCGCGTGTGCCGTCTAGCCTGCGCAGACGAGTTTATTCAGACCTTCCCCGATAAATACGATACAGTTATCGACCAAGGCGGTGCAAACGTCTCCGGCGGACAGAAACAGCGTCTGTGTATCGCCAGAGCCCTGCTTAAAAAGCCGAAAATTTTAATTCTGGACGATTCCACCTCTGCTGTGGATACCCGTACGGATGCATTTATCCGCAAAGCCTTCCGTGAGGAGATCCCCAACACCACCAAGCTTATTATCGCACAGCGTATAAGCTCGGTGCAGGATGCGGATAAGATAATCGTCCTTGACGATGGCAAGATATCCGCCTGCGGTAACCATGAATATCTGCTTGAAAACAGCGATATTTACCGCGAGGTATATAATTCCCAGATGAAGGGAGGTAAGGACGAATGAGCAAGCAAACAGATTCCCGTCCCGTACACGGTCCCGGTCCCGGCAGAGGCCCCGGTATGAGAGGGAAAAAGGTACCTCTTGATAAAGCCGCCGCAAAACGGTTGCTTAAGTATTTCCGCCCTTACAGAATAAGAATAGCTTTCGTTATTCTGTTCATCATTCTGTCCTCGGTGGCGTCCGTCGCCTCCGCCCTTTTCCAAAAGACACTTATTGACGATTACATAAGCCCTCTTGCGGAAAACCCTGCTCAGGAGTTGTTCTCGTCACTTTTGGTTGCCATCGGCGGAATGATAGTAATATATCTCATCGGTATTCTTGCGGGATTCTTCTTTAATCTTATGATGGCAAAGGTATCCCAAGGCATACTCAAGACCATCCGTGACGAGATGTTCAACCATATGCAGACACTTCCCGTCAAGTACTTCGATACCCACTCCTTCGGTGAGGTAATGAGCCGTTACACCAACGATACCGATACTATCCGTCAGCTTATCTCCCAGACGATTCCCCAGACCATATCGTCACTTTTTATGATAATCTCCGTAGTGTTCTCTATGCTGTACACCTCGGTGTGGCTTACGGTCGTATCTGTGCTTATACTTCTGCTTTCCACGGGAATTATCGGAAAAATAGGCAAAGGCGCAAGCAAATACTTTGTTAAACAGCAGGAATCCATCGGTATCGAAAACGGATTTATCGAGGAAATGATCAACGGTCAGAAGGTCGTAAAGGTCTTCAACCGTGAAGAAATCGCCAAAGAGCAGTTCGATAAGATAAACGATGAGCTGTGCCGTAACGCTACTCAGGCAAACAAATACGGTAATATGATGGGCCCTCTTATGAATGCCTTTTCCCATTTGCTGTACGTTGTCATCGCCATTGTAGGTGGCGCAATAGCCATATATACCGCAGACAAGGGTATTGACCTTAACTTCTCTATCGAAAGCGTTGTTACGTTTTTCCGCGGTGAGAACCCTACAGTTCTCAACGCCCTTTCTCTTGGTATGATTGTGTCCTTCCTCACTCTCACCAAGTCCTTTATGCGCCCCATTTCCCAGATATCCAATCAGGTAAACTCCATTGCAATGGCAATGGCAGGCGCAAAGCGTGTGTTCGCTCTCCTTGACGAGCAGTCCGAGGCTGACGACGGCTACGTTACCCTCGTCAACGCAAAATACGTTGACGGCGTGCTTACCGAAACCAAAGAAAAAACAGGTATTTGGGCGTGGAAGCACCCCCACAAGGCAGAGGGAACCGTTACCTATACCGAGCTTAAGGGCAACGTGGTGCTGGAGGACGTGGACTTCGGATATACCGAGGAAAAGACGGTGCTTCACAACATTTCCCTTTACGCCGAGCCCGGTCAGAAGGTGGCTTTCGTAGGCGCAACCGGTGCAGGAAAAACCACTATCACCAACCTTATCAACCGTTTTTATGATATCGACGACGGCAAGATCCGTTACGACGGTATCAACATAAACAAGATCAAAAAAGCAGACCTCCGCCGTTCCTTGGGCGTAGTTCTGCAGGATGTAAATCTGTTTACAGGCACGGTTATGGATAATATCCGTTACGGCAGACCCGATGCAACCGATGAGGATTGCATCGCTGCCGCCCGCCTTGCCAACGCAGACGGATTTATACGTATGCTTCCCGAAGGCTATAATACCGTTCTTTCCGGCGACGGAAGCGGGCTTTCCCAAGGTCAGCGCCAGCTTCTTTCAATAGCACGCGCCGCCGTTGCGGATCCCCCCGTTATGATACTTGACGAGGCGACCTCCTCCATTGATACCCGTACTGAGGAGATAGTCCAGCGCGGTATGGATGCTCTTATGCACGGCAGGACTGTGTTTGTAATCGCCCACCGCCTTTCCACCGTAAGAAATTCGGACGTTATTATGGTACTTGAAAAGGGCAGGATAATCGAGCGCGGCAACCACGAAAAGCTCATCGCCGAAAAAGGAACCTATTATAGGTTGTATACCGGCGCATTTGAATTAGAATAAGCAACGTTGTAGGGGAGGGGTCTAACGCGGCGCGTGCCGTCGCGTTCCCCTCCCGCAAAAAATCCGCTTCAAATTATGTTTGAAGCGGATTTTATTATGTTTTATCAATTCCACATCATGCCTTGGATAAACCGATAGGATATAGCCAACGACACAGCAAACACACCGATAACGTAGGTGACCTTGACCCACGCTTTTTTCGGAATCAGCTTAGTTAAAAACGCACTCATCACCGTGGCGCAAACTGTAATTGCCGCCCAAAAGCAGGCGGTAAAATCGTTGGCGTTAAAATTATTGGTTATGGTGGTTCCCGTGTCCTCGTCATATACGGGGCAACCGCATCCCAAAAGTTCAACAATAACCTTTTCGTTCAATATCGAATAAGGCACTACAAGCACAAAAAACAAAAGTATGGGCAAAGCAAGACACAAAATCTTTGTAAAGGTTTTCACTTATTTTCCTCCTCATAACAATGCTTTTGTTTATAATACTTTCAAAACTCTAAAAAGGTTACAAAAATTATTCTTCCGTTTTTTCCGTTTCCTTAAATATGTGCATTATCGTGGTTGCGAGGTACGGATTCACGCGGAAGGTGTGGTATGCGTTTTTATTGTCCGCAGTCTTAATATAAAACAATCTGTAATTTTGAGATAACCCGTATTCGATAATATCCTCTCTTCTGAAAAGCTGCGCTTTTCCCGTTACGGTACAGCAAAAATATTCACCGTCCATACGGAAAGCACCGTTATGTGTAGCGTTTTCCCAAAACTCGTCCAGCTTTTGGGCAGTTTCCTGCTCGTTTTCGCTGTTTTCTATCATTTCCTGCACCTGCGCCGCCGCAGTTCCGTCAAAGGCGCGGATAAAGGATACGGATGCAAGCAGTGTGGTTATCAATGCTCCTGCAATCATCACGTATGACGTAACCTTTCCCGTGCCGTATGCCCCTTCGTCTATTATAAGATATTTTGTAAATTCTGCAGGCACCTCGTCGCTTCCCAGCGCCTCCTTAAGGGTCTGCTCATAAAATTTTGCCGAATCTCGGGGCATCTTTCCCATTTTCCCGTATATGGTAATCGGCTCGTCCAGCATCCCGTCTGTCTGGGACGCGCTGTACATCTGCCGCATCTTCTTGCCCGAAAGTCTTACCGCACAGTAGGTGTTGTCCGCCGCTTCAATAATAAACTCCATATAAGTGGTGTTCGCCAACGCTTCACCTGTGCCGTAGCTCATATAAGGGGTAATGACCTGCTCCACCTTGGCGGTAACGAACCTTCCTTCCAGCTCCTTCGGTGTCGCTGAAAACAGCGACCTTACGGGCGCGGTCATAGAAAACACGCCCAAGCCTCCTGCCGCCAGAAATATTATTGTAAGCACCGACCACAGCACGCAGGCTATCAGCCTTGTTTTGCGGCACTCGGCACATATCTTTTTAATTACGGGATATTGGTTTTTCATTCTTTCCCACCGTCCCATCCTGTTTTTATACATTTTACCACATTCCTTGCGGTATGTAAACATAAAAATACAAAACGCACCGTAGCGGTGCGTTTTTGTGTCGTTTAGTTTGAAGCGTCGTTGGGCTTTTTCATATATTCTATGCCAAATCTGTCAAGGTCTGCGATAGTAATATTTCCGTCCGCAAAAGCTTCTTTGACGTTTTGAGAAGTTCCATCAGAATATTCTACTATTACGTATTCGCTCATAGGTGTATCAGTGAAAAAATATATCCACTGGGCATCTTCAAAAAATTTATCTTCTGCTTCACTCCAGCCCCATCTTTCATCACGTTTGTCTATAATAACAAAGGGTTCTTCCTCGGAAACTTCAGATATTTCGTCAGATATTTCAGGTGAAACTTCTTCCGATATTTCGGAAATATCACTGTTGCTTATATCGGTTTTGCTTTCTTCTGCTTGTTCACATCCTGCAAATGTGCAAAACACAAGTACACAGCAAAGCAAAAAACACAGAATTTTATTCTTTTTCATTCTTTTCTACCTCCTTCAAAAAAAGTATAACATATTTATTCATTCTTGTAAACAAAACCATTGTATTTTTATTCCTTTTATGTTAAACTTTCCTTGAAAACAAAAAATATTTTTCGAATATAAAGGAGAGTATTTGTATTATGAAATTTCCCGTTGCATTACAGTTGTATTCCGTGAGAACGGATATGGAAAAGGACGTTCCCGGCACCCTTAAAGCGGTTAAGGAAATGGGCTATGACGGCGTTGAGCTTGCAGGCTTTTACGGTGTTGCCCCTGCGCAGATGAAGGCGTATCTGGACGAGGTTGGGCTTACCCCCATATCTGCTCACGTTCCTTTGGCAGAACTGCTTGCAGACGCAGACAAGGTCATTGCAGACTACAAAACCGTTGGCGTTAAGTACATAGTTGTTCCTTATCTTGAGGAAGCGCGCCGTCCCGGCAACGCAGGCTTTGAAAAGTGCGTTGAGGACGTTAAGGCGCTGGCAAAGAAGTGCGCTGAAAGCGGACTTCCTCTCCAGTACCACAACCACGATTTCGAATTCAAAACCGTTGACGGCGAGTATGGACTGGATATTTTCCTTGCCTCCGCTCCCGATCTCGGCTTGGAGCTTGATACCTGCTGGGCGGCTGTTGCAGGCGTAAAGCCGGGCAAATACCTCCGTTCATATAAGGGCAGAACCCCCGTACTCCATCTTAAGGATTATTATAAGACCGAGGGCAAGGCAGGCAAACTGTATAACCTTATCGGTATTGACGATAATGCCGAGCCCGAAGCAGAAAGCACCTTTGAATTCCGTCCTCTGGGCAAGGGACTTCAGGACGTAGATTCTCTCCTCTGCGCCGCAAGACACAGCGACGTTGAGTGGGTAGTTATTGAGCAGGATGAGCCTTCCATGGGACTTTCCCGTCTGGAATGTGCTAAAATGAGCATTGAGTATTTTAATACCCTTAACCCTCAGCGCGTTCTCCGTATGGGCGTTGTAGGTGCAGGTAATATTTATACAAGTGGCCACGCTCCCGGATATGCGAAGATAAAAAGCGCAAAGGTTGTTGCCGTTGCGGATATCAACGAGGAAAGAGCAAAAATCGCCGCAGAAAAACTGGGCGTACCTTACTTTACCTCCGTTGAGGAAATGTGCGCTGAAGCAGAGATAGACGCAGTTGACATCTGCACCTGGAACAACGGCCACGCTCCCGTTTGTATCGCCGCCGCAAAGGCAGGCAAGCACGTTCTGTGCGAAAAGCCTATGACCAGAAGCGCCGCAGAAGCAAGAGAGATGGAAAAGGCTGTTAAGGAAGCAGGCGTTGGCTTTATGCTGGCTGTTCCCGGCAGATTCGGCAACGCAAACCAGTACATCCGTGAGCTTTACGAAAAAGGCGAATTGGGCGACGTTTACTACGGCAAGACCGCATACGTACGCCGCAGAGGAACTCCTACCGGCTGGTTCACAGACCTTGAGCATGCAGGCGGCGGCCCCGTTTATGATATCGGTATCCACGGCATCGACGCGGCTTGGTATCTTATGGGTAACCCCAAGCCTACCCGTGTAAGCGCAATTGTAAACACCAAGATCGGTGATTATCAGACCAAGGGCGTAACCAAGTGGCAGGGCACTCCTTGTCCCGATAACCAGTTTAACGTAGAGGATTCGGGCATGGGTGTTATACACTTTGAAAACGGCGCAATGCTGGCGTTTGAGGCAACCTGGGCAATCAACGCTCCCGACGGAAGCAATACTCAGGTATGCGGAAGCAAGGCAGGCGCAACCCTCAGCCCCCTCACCATTTACGGTGAGCGTGAGGGATATCTTTCCACCGACAGTATAAAGGTTCTTGATAATGACCGTTTCGCCGCAGAGATCGAGCATTTTGCAGACAAGATGCTTAACGGCGGCGAGGTGCGTTATCCTATCGAGCAGGCTATCCAAATGCAGGAAATGCTTGATGCAATTTATCTTTCCGGCAAGGAAGGCAGAGAGGTTATTATATGAAAACAGCTATAAGCTCCTGGAGCTATCATAGATTACTTGATGAAGGTAAGCTTACCTGGCACGAAGCCGTAGACCACGCCGCGTCCATCGGCGCAACCGGTTTTGAATGTGTGCTTAATGATCTTGACCCCGATTTCGCGGCAGACATATTCGCATATATCCGTGAAAAGGGTCTTGAAGCGCCTATTTACACTACCGGTGCAAACTTCCTCGTTCCCAACCCCGAAGCAGAGGTTGAGCGTGTAAAGAAGCATATAGACGTTGCCGCCGCAAACGGCGTTACAATGATGCGTCACGACGTAGCTTGGGGATTTTACGAGGGCTACGAGGGCGAGCAGACTATCGAAGCGGCTATTGAGATAATGGCACCTGCCATCCGCGAGGTTGCTTCCTACGGTGAGAGCAAGGGCGTTATCACCTGCAGTGAAAACCACGGCAGACTTTTTCAGGACAGCGACCGTGTCCGCAAGGTATACAGAGCGGTAAACCATAAAAACTACCGCTTCCTTTGCGATATCGGTAACTTCGGCGGCGTTGATGAAAACTGCGCCACCGCTACCGCCGCACTTTCCGATCTTATTTGCCACGTTCACTGTAAGGACAGCCTTTTCAGAAACGGTATGGCGCGCAACCCCGGCGCATATTGGGGACTCACCCGTGCAGGCAATTATCGCCGTGCCACCATTTTCGGTCAGGGCGATAACCCCACCTTCCAGTGCCTTAACGTTATCGCATCTACGGGATACGACGGATATTATTCCATCGAGTTCGAGGGTATTGAGGAAGTGCTTCCCGCAATTCAGGCAAGCCACGATAACCTTGTAAAGATGCTGAGAGAGCTCGGAAAATGAAAATAACCGGCGGAGCAGTTTTTTGCTCGGATAAAACCTTGAAACAAAAAGATCTGTGCTTTGAAAACGGTGTCATCACCGAAGAAAGCGTTTCCGGCGAGTACGATGCAACCGATTGTTACGTACTCCCCGGATTTATAGATACTCATAACCACGGTTGCTTCGGCACCGAGTTCTCCTCTCCCGATGAGGATCTGTCCTCGGGGCTTGACAAGCTGTCGAAGCTGGGCGTAACGGCGGTGCTTGCCACCACAAGAACCCTTGAATATGATGAGCTTTATGCCGCCGCGCGTAATATTGCACGTCAGCAGGATGAGCGTATTCTGGGCATCCATATGGAGGGGCCCTTCGTAAACCCTGCACGTATCGGCGCGATGAACCGACACAAGCTTCGCAATCCCGATATAACGCTTATCCGGAATATGCAAAAGGAAAGCGGTGGCAGGGTAAAGATAGTTTCGCTTGCGCCGGAGCTGGAAAACGGATACGAAACCGTGGAATACTGCGTTGAAAACGGAATAACCGTTTCTATGGCGCATACCGACGCTACCTATGAGCAGGCTGAAAAAGCAGTGTCTCTTGGTGCGTCCCGACTTACCCATACATATAACGGAATGCGTCCCTTTACCCACCGCGATCCCGGTGTGCTGGGCTACGCTTTTACCCACGATAATATCGGCTGTGAGCTTATTTGCGACCTTTACCACGTTTCTCCCGCCGCAATAAAGGTGGCTGTAAAGTGCAAGGGCGTGGATAATATCACTATGATAAGCGACAGCGGCGTGTTTGCAGGATTGGGCGACGGAATCTACGTTGTTGACGGCAGGACTCGCTACGTTCAAAACGGACTTTGCCTCGCCGACGATAAAAAGACTATCGCAGGAAGCACAAAAACTCTGTATGACGGTATTAAAAATATGTTCCGTCTGGGCTTTTCTCCTGCAGAGATAGCGGTAATGGCATCTGTCAACCCTGCAAAGGCGTGCGGAGACAACACGCGCGGCTCTCTTGAAGCAGGCAAGCGCGCAGATATAGTCGTATTGGATAAAAACTTTGATATTACCGCCGTTTTCTTGGGCGGTGAAAGGATGGTTTAAGAAAATGTCATATCTTTTGGGTATAGATATCGGCGGTACCAAGGTAAAGTTGGGCGTTGTCGATAAAGAAAAAAGAATTATAGTTGATGATACCTCGGTGCGCACCCGCGTTACCGACGGTACCGACGCCATCCTTGAGGATATTACCGCCGCGGCAAAGTCACTCATGTCCAAATACGATATCGAGCGTGTGGGCATCGGCTCCGCAGGCAGAATAGACAGTAAAAACGGTATAGTTATTACTGCAGGCAACCTACCCTTCCGCAATGCGCCTATCGCAAAGATACTTTCCGAAAATCTCGGTGTTCCCGCTATGCTGGAAAATGACGGTAACTGCGCTGTTATGGGCGAGTATTTGGCAGGCGTGGCAAGAGGCAAAAAGGACGTTATGATGATCACCATCGGCACAGGCGTTGGCGGCGGTGTTATTTGTAACGGAAAGCTGCTTACCGGCAAAAACGGCAGAGCAGGGGAGTTAGGTCATACCGTTATCAATATTTATGACCCCAGACCTTGCGCCTGCGGACTTCACGGATGCTTTGAGCAGTATTGCTCTACAAAAGCACTTGTTGCCAATACCGCAGAGGCTGTGGTGCTTCATCCCACCTCTATCCTTGCCCGCGTAGCGGAGGAGAGACCTAAGCTTGACGGACGCACAGTGTTTGTCGCCGCCAACGAGGGTTGTGAAATCGCAAGACACCTTCTGGATAAATATTTTGAAACCTTCGGTCTTGCCCTTAACAGTCTGGTAAAGATATTTATGCCCGAATTGGTTATTCTGGCAGGCGGTATCACCAACGAGGGCGAAGCCTTCCTTTCCCGTCTGCGTCCTTATCTCCTTCCCGAGGCTGAGGTCGTAATATCTCCTCTTAAGGGTGATTGCGGTCTCTTCGGCGCGGCGCTCCAACATCTGATGTAAAGACATCCCACAAAAGGTTTTTATATTGCAATGCATAATAATATAAAAAAAGAACTGCCAAAGAGGAAATATTTAAGATTAAAGGATTTTGATTACAGTTGTGAAGGTTCATATTTTTTAACAATATGTACTCAACACAGAAAAAACATTCTCTCTGCGATTGTAGGGGAGGGGTATAGGCTTAGCCCAACCCTCCAAGAGGGGTGGGATGAGCCTCCCCTCCCGAAACTGACACGATACGGAAAGATAGTTGATAAGTGGATTCAAAAAATCCCCGAAAAATATCCCGCAATATCTGTCGATTCCTATGTTATTATGCCAAACCATATTCACTTACTGTTGTCCATAATTAAGGATGACGGGAGGGGAATTTTTCCTAGCGCTCGCGAGGAAAAATTAGACCCCTCCCCTACAGTAAATGCTGCAATAGCCTGGTTAAAGCATAAATCTACCATCGAGATTAACAAATCGCGCGGAATAAGGGGCGAAAAGATATTTCAGCGTTCCTTTTATGACCATATCGTCCGAAACCATAAGGATTATGATGAGATATATGAATATATTTATCAGAATCCCGCGCGTTGGCAATACGATAAATTATTTTCGGAAGAATAAACAACAAACCCGACGGACTAATTCCGTCGGGTTTTATGTTTTACTTTATTTCTTTCAGCAACGCGTTTACCTTGTTCAGCACACGCTTTTTGTCACCGCACCAAAGGGGCGCAATAAGGGTCTTTTTGCTTCCGTCACCTGTAAGTCGGTGTACTACCATATCCTCGGGAAGCATTAATAACGCCTTTTTCAGCAACGTAAAATACTCGTCCTCGTCCATGGGGCAGACCTTTCCTTTTTGGTATTCCTCTGCCAGACGGGAATCCGAAAGTATCTGCAAAAGCTGTATCTTTATTCCGCCGCTTTTTGCTTTTATCACGGTATCCACCGTGTTAAGCATATCTTCTTCCGTCTCTTCGGGAAGTCCGAATATAACGTGGGTAACCAAATCAATGCTTCGGCTTTTCAGCTTTTCCGCCGCGCGCAAATATTCTTCCGTTGGGTAACAACGGTTTATATACTCTGCCGTTTTGTCGTTTGCTGTTTGCAGACCCAATTCCACCCACAAGGGCTTTATTTTCGAATACCTTTCCAGCATATCCAAAGCCGCGTCCGGCAGACAATCCGGTCGGGTAGCAACGGAAATTCCCACGATCTCCTCACGCTTTGCCGCGGCACACAGCTTTTCCTCCAGCTTTTCCATAGGCAAATAAGTGGCGGTAAAGCTTTGGAAGTATGCAATAAACTTTTTCGCGCCCTTGCTTTTCACCTTTTGTATCGCCTCGTCTATCTGCTGGTCCATAGGCAAAGCAGGGTCGGGGACAAAATCGCCGCTTCCGGCCTCCGAACAGAATATACATCCGCCCACTCCCTTGCTTCCGTCACGGTTGGGACAGGTGCTTCCTCCTGCAAGGGATATTTTATATACCTTTTCCCCAAAGAGCCTTTTGTAATAATCGTTTACGGTTATCATTGCTTAAACTGATATTTGTAAAGACCTGCGTAAATGCCGTCTTTTTCAAGTAACTGCTGGTGGTTTCCTCTTTCTGCAACACCGTCTGCGGTGAGCACTATAATCTCGTCCGCGTTCTTTATTGTTGAGAGTCTGTGTGCCACCACGAGAGTGGTTCTGCCCTTTGAAAGCTGCTCAAGGGAACGCTGTATCAGCATCTCGGTAGCGTTGTCAAGTGCGCTTGTAGCCTCGTCCAGAATAAGTATGGGCGGATTTTTAAGGAACACTCGGGCAATAGATATTCTTTGCTTTTGTCCGCCGGAAAGCTTAACTCCGCGCTCACCCACCTGAGTATCGTATCCATCCTCAAGTGTCATAATATAATCGTGAATATTTGCCTTTTTCGCCGCTTCCTCAATTTCCTCGTCGGTAGCGTCAAGGTTGCCGTATGCGATATTCTCCTTTATGGTTCCGCCAAACAAAAATACGTCCTGAGCAACCATACCGATGTTTTTACGAAGTCCCAAACGGGATATGTCTTTTATATCCATTCCGTCAACAGTAATGGTACCGCCTGCAGTTTCATAAAAACGGGGAATAAGATGGCAGAGCGTCGTCTTTCCGCCGCCTGAGGGCCCCACCAGCGCCACCGTCTTTCCTGCAGGAATACGAAGGTCAAGGCCGTCAATAATCTTTTTCGCGTTTTCATCGTCGCCGTAATGGAAGGTTACGTTTTTGAACTCAATATCCCCTTTAAGTATGCCGGGGTCGGTCACACCCGTCTCTTCCTCGGGAGAAACGCGCATTATCTCGTCAAAACGGGTGAATCCTGTCATACCGTTCTGAATTTGCTCAAATATCATAACCAGATTATTTATGGGACGTATAAACGAGGTGGTGTAAAGAATAAACGCCGCAAAATCGCCGCCGTCAATATGTCCGAAATAAAAGAAGAGTCCGCCTGCCAGAAGTACCGCAAGGTACATTATGTCGGTAAGCAGGGTCATTCCCGAATGGAAAATACCCATTGCGCGGTATGCTTTTCCGCGCACCTTTTTGAAGCTTTCGTTAGCCGCATCAAACTTTTCGTTTTCGTGGCTTTCCGCTGTGTACGCACGGGAAACCCTCACGCCCGAAACCGATGTCTCAACGTTTGCGTTAACGTCAGCCACCTTGGTACGGGATTCCTTGAACGCATCCTGCATCATTTTTCTTGTCTTTACCGCAAAGAATACTACCGGCGGTATAAGCAAAAACAGCAGCAGTGCCAGCCAGATATTAATGGTGGACAGCATCACGAAAGCACCGATAAGGGACACGGTGGATACAAACAAATTCTCCGGTCCGTGGTGGGCAAGCTCGGAAATATCAAAAAGGTCGTTCATGAGGCGGGACATTATTACGCCCGTCTTGTTTTCGTCAAAGAATGAAAACGGCAGCTTTTGCAGATGATGGAACATATCACGGCGCATATCGCCCTGAATACGTACACCCAGCACGTGTCCCTTGTACTGAATAAAGTAGTTAAGACCGCACTTTGCAAGATAAATTCCCAATATCACTGCCGCCCAAATAAGCATTTGGTTAAGCTTTTTTTCGGGCACGTATACGTTTATTATGTTTCTGGTTATCATGGGGTACACAAGGTCGCAAAGTGATACCAGAAACGCCGCCGCCATATCGATAATAAACAGCTTTTTGTGGGGGCGGTAGTAGGATGCGAACTTTTTAAGCATTATAGTTCTCCGTTTTTATCTCATACTTTCCTGCAAACAGCAATTCGCAAAGCTGCTTTTCGGTTTGGGGACATTCTTCAAAATCCATACCGAACAGCCTTGCCTGTCTGTGTGCAACGTGGTTATCGCTTCCTGCGGTTAATTTAAGGGAATACGCCTTTGCGTATTCAACTGCTCTGTCGTTAACAAAATCGTCTCTGTTTGCGTTTACCTCAGCCGCATCTACAAGTCGGGGCACCAAAACTATACTGCGTATATAGTTGGCCTCACGGAAGGGGTGTGCGTGGGATATAAAGGCGCCTGCCTCTCTCACCGTCTTAAGCACGTCGTTAAGTGACATAGTGTCCAGCTCGGGATGGTCCACCCACCACTCGGGCGTAAGTCCCAGCACCAGAAAATCGTTACCCCAGTTGGGAGCGACGGTAATCTCTGCGGCGTAAAGCACGGTCATCCCGTATTTTTCGGAAACAGCTTTTGCGTTGCGGTATCCTGCCTGCTGACGGCGGCAATGGTCAGCCCAATTGTCTTTACCTCCGCCGATTCCCAGATGGTCGGTAACAACCACTCCCGCATATCCTCTTTCTTTGTATGCCTTAACGGTGCTTTCCGCCGTTTCACTGGCACAGCCGCTGGATTCGGAGGTGTGGCAATGTATTTCAAATAAGTAGCCCATATATTAAACGCTCCTTTAATACTCGTTACCTATAATATACCACAAAATAAAAAGATAAAAAAGGGCTTTCGGTCAAAAAATGTATTTATTTTATGGTTTTTATGTGGTAGAATATACGTACTTTAATAACGAGGTTTTGTTTTTATGTCAGAAAAGCTTATAGATCTTCATACACATTCCACCTGCTCTGACGGAAGTATGTCTCCCCGTGAGCTTGTACGTCACGCGGCAAATAAGGGGCTGGCGGCAATCGCCTTGTCTGACCACGATTCGGTGTCCGGCGTAAAGGACGCTATGGACGAGGGCAAAAAGGTAGGGGTGGAGGTCGTTCCCGCCATTGAGCTTTCGGTGCAGTCGGAGACGGAAACACATATTCTCGGCTATTATATAGATATCGACCATCCTCTGCTGAAAGAAGCTCTTGACAGCGTGATGGACGCCCGCAACCGCCGCACCCTTAACACCTGCCAAAAGCTTAACGACCTCGGCTTTAACGTAACTATGGAGGAAGCCTATTCCATCGCACCCTCGGGACTTATCGGCAGAGCACATTTTGCCCGTATAATGATGGAAAAAGGCTATATTTCTTCGGTAAAGGAAGGCTTTGACAAATGGCTGGGCGTGGGCAAGCCTGCATACGACGGGTCTCAGGCACTTACCGCCCGTCAGGCTGTGGAGCTTATTAAAAATATCGGCGGTTATTCCTACGTGGCGCACCCTCACCTTATTCGCATTTCCGACGATGAACTGCGTGTTTTTCTTACCGACCTTAAAAAGTACGGTCTTTGCGGTATCGAGGGTTATTACAACGATTACACCCCTGAAATGCAGGAAAAATTCCAGTCTATGGCAAAGGAGCTGGGTCTCAAGATCTCCGGCGGTACAGATTTCCACGCAAAGATGAAGCCGCATATCGAGATCGGTATCGGTCAGGGCAATATGAAAATACCCTATTCCGTACTTGAAAATATCCGCGAAAGATGATATTATAACATCAGTGAGTTCGCAACCATCCTCACTTAAATCAAAACTAAGGAGCAAAATCAAATGAAAAAGAAGACCCTTTTTGTATGTGAAGCGGCAATTATCGCCGCTTTGTACACGGTGCTCACACTTGTGTCGCCAAACCCTATCGGAGTGTTTCAGGTGCGGTTTTCCGAATGTCTTACCATACTGCCTGTGTTTTTCCCTGCCGCCGTGCCGGGGCTGTTTGTGGGTTGTATAATCTCAAACCTTATTGCGGGCGCCCTTGTTTGGGATATAGTCTTCGGCTCGCTGGCAACACTTATTGCTGCCTTTCTTACCTATAAATTCGGTAAAAAGCATTTTCTTCTTGCGGCGCTTTTCCCTGTGATGGCAAATACTGTTGTTGTGCCTCCCGTACTTATCTATTTTTACGGTGTGCCGGATGCTTTGTGGGTAATATATCTTTCCATCTTTGCGGGAGAAGTAATTTCCTGCGGCGGACTTGG
>JAZOBE010000021.1:0-34392 GCA_045595785.1 Eubacteriales bacterium | reverse complement strand
CTCTCGTGTAAGCCCAACAACACTAAAAAAGAACCTGGCGTTGATCAACGCCAGGCCTAAAAAGGTTCTCAATTTTCAAAAACCAGTTGATTTGTTTGATTTTTTTCTCAAAAAGTGTTGCACTTAGTTTGACAATTCATCGTTTGTTATTCAAGAACGGTTTGTGCCGCTTTCAGTATTCCATATTTTCCGCTTTCATAGGTTACTCCGCCCTGCAAATAAGCAATATAGGGAGGACGCACCGGTCCATCGCACGAAAGTTCAATCGAAGAACCTTGAGTAAACGCACCGGCAGCCATAATAACACGCTCATTGTAACCCGGCATTTCCCAGGGAACGGGGGCAACGTATGCATCAACGGGACTTCCTGCTTGAATACCTCTGCAGAATTTTACCAGCGCATCTTCGCTTCCCAAGGTGAAAGTCTGAATTATATCAGATCTCTTTTCATTATACTTGGGTGATACGGTGAACCCCAGCTTTTCAAACATTCTGGCGGCGAATACGGCAGTTTTAACAGCCTGCGCAACTGTGTGAGGTGCATAAAAAAGTCCCTTTATAATGCTTTTTGTCTGTCCGAGAGAGGCACCGCATTCCAGACCTACACCAACCGTTGAATATCTGTATGACGCTAGCTCAACAGCCTTTGCGCTTCCTACCAGATATCCGCCGGATTCGGCAATTCCGCCGCCTGCGTTTTTGATAAGTGAACCAACCAACAGATCTGCTTTGGGCTCGGTCTCCTCGGTGAAAGCACCGTAGCAATTGTCTACCATAACGTAAGCGTCGGAGCAGGATCTTACGGCATCGCAAATATTGTCAATATCCTTAACGGTAAGGGTGCGTCTGTCGGAATATCCCTTGCTTCTCTGCACGAAAACAACTTTAATGCTTTTGTCCTCAAGCAGTTCGCTTTTGATCTTTTCAATTTCGGGATAACCGTTTTGGTCAAGATCGATCTGCTTGTAATTAACACCGAAATCTGCCAGAGAGCCGTCTCCCGTCTTTCCGGATATACCTATTACACCATCAAGCGTGTCATAAGGCTTACCCGCAACCGAGAGAAGGGTGTCGCCCGGGCGTAAAAGTGCATACAGACCTATAGAAAGAGCGTGAGTTCCGTTTATTATGCTGTGACGTGCAAAGCCTGCCTCTGCACCGAAAGCATCCGCAAACAGCTTGTCGCAGAGATCTCTGCCGTCATCGTTATATCCGTACCCGCTGGTTGGAGCAAAATGACGGTCCGAAAGTCGGTTTTCGGCAAACACGTTCATTACTTTTTTTGTGTTGGCAAATGCAACCGAATCGATATATTCAAATTGCTGTCTGCAATCTGCTTCACATTCCTTTGCAAGTGCCAAAAGCTTTTCAGAAAACATATTTATTAAAATCCTTCTTTTATTATTGCCGCCAGCAGATCCTTGCAGGCGTTAAGGTCAGCGGTATCTACGGTCTCAACGGGAGTGTGAATGTATCTTGTAGGAATTGAGATACATCCGGTAAACGCACCTGCACACGCAACCTGCATTGAAGAGGTATCCGTGCCGCCTGCGGTAAGCACTTCAAACTGATGCTTTATGTTATTCTTTTTCGCAAGCTCCGTCATACGGTTAATAACCACACGGGAGCATATTACGGAGGAGTCTTTTATTTTTATCGCCGCGCCGTCACCTAACTTAACCGTCATTCTGGGGCCGCCGACCATATCACCGGTGTGGGTAACGTCAAGCGCAATACCGTATGTGGGCGCTATTCCGAACGCAGCAGGCTTGCTGCCCTTACAGCCAACCTCTTCCTGAACGGTAAATACATAGTATGTATCGTATGCAGGAGTATCTACTTCTTTCGCAGCCTCAACGGTAATCGCACATGCAATTCTGTCGTCAAACGCTTTTGCGGCAACACGGTTGTTCATAAGACGTGTTATTCTCTGCTCAAGTGCACATACGTCTCCTATAGCAACCTTTTTTTCTGCCTGCTTTTTGTCCTTTGCGCCGATATCCACTATCATACTCTTTACGGAAATGTCTTCTTTTTTCGCACCCATGTCGAGTACGATAACACCCTTGGTGCCGTTTGCAAAGACAACTGTACCGTAAGAAGATGCAACAGCGTTTATACCGCCGATGTTGGTAACGCGGATAAGACCGCTTTCTTCAATATAGGTTACCATAAATCCGATCTCATCCATATGAGAAGCGATCATAAGGCGCTTTGAAGAATCCTTGCCCTTTTTGAATGCGATAACGTTGCCCATAGGATCGATCTCAACGCTGTCGGTAAAGGGGGCGATGTCTTCTGAGATTATATTTGCAAGAGGGGTTTCGTATCCCGAAACCGAAAAAGCGGATATGTATTTTTTAATAGTGCCGTACATTATTCGTAGCTCCTGTTCACAAGTACTTTAAGCAGTTTAACGACCTGCTCCATATCGTCGATATTGCATACGCCTGCCGGGGAGTGAATGTATCTTGCCGGTGCGGAAATAGCAATTACTTTTGATCCGGTGAGGGAGGTCTGGAACATACGGGAATCGTTGCTTCCCGTAGCCAAGCGCTTTATCTGATGTTTAATATCGTTTGCTTTTGCCTGCTCTACCGCAATGTCAACAAATTTCTTATCGTATATGGTGCCGCCGTCCTTTACAGAAATTACAGCGCCGTCACCGACAGTACAGGGAGAACCAAACAGGGGAGTGAGTCCTTCCTCGCCTGCAGCCGTGGATTCGCAAACAACCGTGTAATCAGCGCCAATACGATTTGCCGCTGTCTGTGCGCCGCGGCTTCCAACCTCTTCTGCAACGGTAAATACAAAGAAGGTATCGTATTCTATTTCGCCGCGTATAATCTCGACTAATGCTGCACAGCCAAAGCGGTCATCAATAGCCTTTGATCTTACAAAATCTCCGTCTACAGTAAAGTTAGGACGGAATACGGCACAGTCACCTATTCCCGCGAAACACATTGCATCTTGTTTGTCTTGGGCACCGATATCCATATACAATTGGTTAACGGGCGGACAAATGCCGCGTTCTTCCGGCTTTTGGTTATGTATAGCCTTGGAGCCGATAACGGCATCTATCTTTTGCTCGCCAAGCATCATGTATTTTCCGCACAGATCCTTGGATTCAATACCGCCTATGGTATCGAAATGCAAAAGCCCTTCTTTGGTTATATAATCAACCATTACGCCCACCTCATCCATGTGTGCACAAAGCGCAACACGGTTGGGACGTGTTTTTCTGCCGTTTTTAAAGCAGATGATATTTCCTATCTTATCAACTTGATAATCGCAAAAGCCTTCAATATCTGCAGTAATTCTTTTTCGTATTTCGTCTTCCATGCCCGAGGGACCGAAAGCGTTACAGTATTGTTTCAATCTTTCAAGCATTGCCTTATACCTCCAAATCCTTGATAACGCAGGCGATAAGCTGTGCCGCGCTCTCTACGTCACGCAACGAAATCACTTCAGTATACGTGTGCATATTGCGTAACGGAATAGAAATAAGTGCTGCGGGAACGCCGTCGCGAATCAACGCTAACGCGTGTGCGTTAGTTCCGGTGTGGCTGGGCTCACCCAACAGCTGATAATCAATGTTGTAATTTTTTGCAGTATTGATTATTCTGTTTGTAAACGCTCTGTCGGTAGTAGCTGAATAGGACACAGCGAAACCTCCTCCAAGTACGCAATCGCTTCTCCACTCGGGCATATCGGGACCGTACGCACCGCAAACGTCCAATGCAATAGCATAATCGGGATCAATAAACCAACCACCGGTTTTTGCGCCTATATATCCAACCTCTTCACCGCCGGAAAACAGTGCGTAAATATCGAAATCGAGTTGTGAGTCTTTGAGCTTTTCAACAGCAAGAAGTATTGAGGCAATACAAATTTTATCATCCATTTGAGGAGACGCCATTCTGTCGTTTTTAAGCAAAACGGGAGACGCCTTAAAGCTTACGGGTGTACCGATGGGAACTCGCTCCTTCAACTGTTCGGCAGTAAGCGAAGTGCTTACAGACAGTGCGTCAAGTCTGATGGGACCGTCCTTTTCACCAGGTGCTCTAAGGTGGGGCGAAACAGATGATATCACGCCGTACAGCGGCCCGTCGGGGCAGTGAATGCTTACTTCATTGGCACACAAGACACGGGTGTCTATTCCTCCGACGGATGCTAATTTCAGAAAACCTTTTCCTGCATACCCGCTGACTACAAAGCCTATCTGGTCAAGATGTGCATCAAGCAGTATTTTTTTCGCTTTTTCTTTTTTACTCTTTTTTATGCCGATAAAGCATCCCGTGGGAAGGGTAATAACTTCATCAAAAAGATGTCCGCATATTTCTTTTAACCCGTCATAAGCCATGTCCTCGTTACCGGATACGCTTGGTAACGCAGATAGACGGCAGGCAAGATCGTATATTTTTTCCATAATTACCTCTGTTACGTTTTATTTAAGGGAGTTTACACAGGCTTTGAAAATGTTACCGCGTTCTTCGAAGTTTCTAAACATATCAAAGCTGGCGGCAGCAGGGGAAAGAAGCACGCAATCTCCTGCATCTGACAGAGAATACGCTTTGATTACCGCATCCTCCATACTTTCTGCGTGGAGGATCTTTCCGCTGTAATTACTGCTTATCAATACGTTGTTTATCTTTTCCGCAGTTGCCCCCATAAGCACACATGACTTAACTCTGTTGTTGAAAAGAGGACCCAAGGGCTCGAGAGGGATGTTTTTGTCATATCCGCCGCAAATAACAATTACCTTTTGCTTGAATGCGTTGCAGGCAGCGGCGGTACGGGTAGGGCTGGAATCGATAGAAGAATTATAAAATCTGACACCGTTAACCGTGCGTACCAATTCGCAACGGTGCTCAACTCCTCCGAAAGTGGAAGCAACCTTCTTTACTGCCTCTTTGCCGACTATTTCAACAGTTGCGGCAATAGCACAGCAGTAATTGTAGCGGTTGTGAATACCGGGAAGAATTATGCTCTCATCATCTAATATCTTGCTTCCGTTGTGATAAATTGCATTTCCATCAAAATAAACGCCATTAACCAGAGCTTTTTTGCATGAAATGGGATATATCGCACGCTCATTTGCAACAGAAGCAGTATATTCGTTGTCGATATTGGCAATTATCTTAGTGTTCGGATTAAAACGGTATATGTTTTTCTTGGATTCAAAATATTCATCCATTCCCGTGTGCCAATCCAAATGGTTGGGTGAAAGGTTAGTTAACACCGCAACGTCGGGGCTATGGCGCATTTTCATAAGCTGGAAGCTGGAGCATTCCATAACCGCATAATCCTCGGGAGAAATATCGTCAAGACATCTGAAAAGATTTTTTCCGATATTTCCGCCAAGCCATACCTTTTTATTTCCCGCTTCAAGAAGCTTGGCAATAAGAGTTGTTGTGGTGGTCTTTCCGTCACTTCCGGTTACCGCAAAAGTCTTGCAGGGGCAAAGCTTAAGAAACTCGTTTAGCTCGGTCGTTAACTCGGTTCCGTTTTTCTTTGCCTGCAGAAGCTGGGGCTTATCGTCTCTTACCGCAGGTGCGAGAAACAGAAGCTCCTCATCAATACCGTCAAGATATTCGCTTCCGGTAACATAGTTTATATTCAGACCATCAAGCTTTTCTATGCCATAGATCTTGTCCGGCGATTTCATATCTCTGACGGTGACCGAAGCGCCGCCCTCACAGAACATTTGAATAATGGGAATATTACTGATGCCCACTCCCACAAATCCGACTTTTCTGCCGGCATATTTTGAAATATATTCTTTAAGCATAATAAATACTCTCCGTTTCTTTAACTTACATTATAATATATCACAAAATTTATTTCAACCGTTTGACAAATATATTTTAATATGATATTATTGTTTGCAACCGTTTTGAACAATCGCGCGGTAACATACCGTAAGGTCTTACCGTGAGGAAAGTCCGGGCTTCACAGAGCAGGATAACGGATAACATCCGCCGAAGGCGACTTCCGGGCCAGTGCAACAGAAATAAACCGCCTGAAATTTTCAGGTAAGGATGGAAAGGCGAGGTAAGAGCTCACCGGTGTGTCGGAGACGGCACAGCCATGTAAACCCTATCCGAAGCAACACCCCACCGGGCGTTAATGCTTGCTCGGCAGCCCACGGGGTGGCAAGAGGTGTGGGGCAACTCACATCCCAGATAGATGATTGTTCCCGACAGAACCCGGCTTACAGAAGCGGTTGCGGCACGTTTTTTGCGTGCCTTTTTTTATTTTTTGCCAAAAAGAAATTTGTTGACAACGGGGCAGTTATATTATATAATATTAGCAGGAACACATACTCGCAGTAAGCGTTTTTTCTTGCGGTATAATATATATTGCAAGAAAGCTTGTTTTATAATTTTTATAAATACTTAAGAGGTTGTATAAGTGCTTATTCAGCTTGAACAGTCAAAGCAATCTATACGTGAGCTTGAGGCAGGCATCAAAGAGCTGGGCGCTTCCATTAAGGTCGATGAGCTTAAGGTGGAGGTTGCCGGCTTGGAGGAGCAGGTCAACGCTCCGGATTTTTGGTCAAACGCAGACAATTCTCAAAAGGTCCTTCGTTTAATGAAGCAGCGCAAGGGTCTTTTGGATAAATACGTTTCTCTTGTCAATTCATTTGATAACGTGTCACAGCTTGTCGATATGGCTATCGAAGAAGAGGACGCGGATATGGCAGAGGAGATACTTTCCGAGCTCAGCGTCGTTTCCGAGGAATATGAGAGACAGAAGATCGACATCCTTCTTTCCGGTGAATACGATGGAAATAACGCTATACTTTCCATCCATCCCGGTGCCGGCGGAACAGAAGCGCAGGATTGGGCAGAAATGCTTTACCGTATGTATTGCCGTTATGGTGAGCGCAAACGCTTTAAGGTGAAGGTTTTAGATTATCTTGACGGTGACGAGGCGGGAATTAAAAGTGTTTCTATCCTTATTTCGGGAGAGAATGCATACGGCTATCTCAAGAGTGAGTCCGGCGTACACCGCTTGGTAAGAGTTTCTCCCTTTGATTCATCGGGAAGACGTCATACTTCTTTTGCATCTGTAGAAGTAATGCCCGAGTTTAATGATGAGATAAAGATCGAGATAAACGAGGCAGATCTTAAGATCGATACACACCGTGCTTCCGGCGCAGGCGGTCAGCACGTTAATAAAACCGATTCGGCTATCCGTATCACTCATATACCTACGGGTATCGTGGTGGGATGTCAGACCGAGCGCAGCCAAATACAGAATCGTGAGACGGCGATGCGCATGCTCAAGAGTAAGCTTCTTGAGATAAAAGAGCGCGAGCATCTTGAGAAAATAGACGATATCGTGGGCACCAAAATGAATATTGAGTGGGGTTCACAGATACGCTCTTACGTATTTATGCCTTATACCTTGGTAAAGGACAACAGAACCGGGTGTGAGACAGGTAATATTTCCGCTGTTATGGACGGGGAAATAGATGAATTTATCAACGCATATTTGAAATATAAATGCCAACAATAACCATAAATGGAGGGTAAAAATATGAAAAACAAGAAACAGGTATTCGGTATTGCATTTGTTGCTCAGGCTTTAACTTGTCTGGTACTCAGCATCATTCTTTGGAACAAGAATAAGGTTCTTGCAAGAACCTTCGCAGTTGTTTCCGCTCTGGGCGGCGTTGCAGGAACTTATTTCCTTCTTTCCGACAGAGTACAGAAGAAACTGGCAAGCTGCTTCAGCGATGCTGATGAGATTGAAGACGATTTTGAAGATTTCGACGTGTGTGAAGACGATATCCTCTGCACCTTTGAAGATGAAGAAGCGGATATGGAGCCCATGCCCGTAGTTTAATCCGGCAAAAACAGTATGAGTTCTTCAGGCGGACAGAATAGCTGTCCGCCTTTTGCTTTTTTGATTCACTTATTAATTGGACTTTTTCAACCTTTTGGTGATTGCCGTAACCGGTATTTGCCATTATAATATATGTTGGTCAGTTCATTACAAAGGGGATGGGATAATGATAAAGCTAAGGAATATTTCAAAAACGTTCAAGGTGGCAAAGCGTGATAGTGGTTTCGGCCAGGCAGTAAAATCACTTTTCAAAAAAGAGTATACTTATATCGAGGCGTTGAAAGAGGTTTCTTTTAAGATTAATGATGGTGAGATGGTAGGTTACATAGGTCCAAACGGTGCGGGAAAATCATCTACTATAAAAATAATGAGCGGTATTTTAACACCGGATAGCGGAGAGTGTATTATCAACGGGCGTATCCCGTGGAAAGAACGTGTAAAGCACGTAAAAGATATAGGCGTTGTGTTTGGACAGCGTTCCCAATTATGGTGGGACGTTCCCGTTGTTGACAGCTTTGAGCTTATCCGTGATATATACGGTGTTGAAAAGCAGCAATACGTTAAAAATATAGCCGCTTTGACCGAAATGCTGGATATTGGTGATATTGTCAGAACGCCTGCAAGACAGCTTTCTTTGGGGCAGAGAATGCGTTGTGAGATCGCTGCTTCGCTTATTCACGACCCGAAGATTCTTTTTCTTGATGAGCCTACAATTGGTCTTGATGCGGTTTCAAAAATTGCGGTGCGTGATTTTATTAAAGCGCTTAACAAGGAAAAGAAAACAACGGTTATACTTACCACTCACGATATGCAGGATATAGAAGCGCTCACCGAAAGGATTCTGCTTATCGGAAAGGGGAGGATCCTTCTTGACGGCTCGCTTAATGAACTGAAAAACAGGAATTCTTCTCACAAAACCATAACAGTTGATTATATCGGAAATAGACTGCCCGAAATTAAGAATGCTTCCTTGATAAAAGATCTGAACGGTCACGGTGAATTGTTTATTGATACCGACAATATCTCTGTTTCCGAAGTAATCACGGAGATTTCAAAATCAGTGGAGATCAAAGATATTTCCGTGTCGGGAGATACTATCGATCAGACTGTGGTTTCACTGTATAAGGAATTTGAGATATGAAAAAGTATTTATCGTTTTTCAGAATCCGTTTTATTGCTGGTTTGCAATACAGAGCGGCGGCTTGGGCGGGTATCGCCACGCAATTTGCCTGGGGCGGTTTGAATATACTTATGTTCCGCGCGTTCTATGAAAACGGCAGTAACGTTTTCCCCATGCCTTTTGATTCGCTTTCAAGCTATATTTGGTTACAGCAGGCGTTTTTGGCTATATTTATGGCTTGGTTTTTCGATAGCGATATATTTGACAGTATAGTTACAGGTAATATTGCCTATGAACTGTGCCGTCCTTGCGACATATATAATATGTGGTTTACCAAAAATGTTGCCATTCGTGTATCCAGAGCGGTATTACGTTGTCTGCCGATACTGGTATTCGCTTTTATTTTACCGCAGCCATACGGAATGAGTCTGCCTGTTAGCTTTGTTGCGTTTTTATTGTTCGTTTTGTCAATGCTGTTGGGACTGCTGGTGTTAGTCGCCTTTTCCATGCTGATATATATTTCGGCGTTTTATACCATCTCTCCCATTGGAATAAGAATACTCGCCACATCGGTAATTGAGTTTTTTGCGGGAGCACTTATTCCCATACCGTTTTTCCCTGAGTTTTTACAACCGTTTATTTACGCATTACCCTTTGCTTCAATGCAAAATACGCCTTTTTTGATATATACCGGATATATCAGCGGTGCGGAAATAGCTAAAAGCATGCTTCTACAGCTTGCTTGGTTTGTAGTTTTATGGTGTGTTGGAAAGCTTTTAATAAAGCATGCAATTAAAAAAGTCGTAGTGCAAGGGGGATGAGTATGAAGCTGTATTTCAAATATCTTGGTATGATCTTGCGGTCTCAAATGCAATACAAAGCGTCTTTCATTATGACAACGATAGGACAGTTTCTCATATCGTTCACCACGTTTATAAGTATGATCTTTATGTTCTCACGGTTTCATAGTGTAAACGGTTTTACTTTTTCCGAAATTCTGATCTGCTTTTCCGTGGTTTTGATGGCGTTTTCGGTAACCGAGTGCTTTGTAAGAGGATTTGACGTGTTTCCCCGACTTATAAAAAGCGGTTCGCTGGATCGGATTCTTGTGCGCCCGAGGAACGAGATGTTCCAGGTACTTACTTCAAATATGGATTTTTCCAGAATCGGCAGATTTCTGCAAGCAATTATAATGCTTGTGTATGCTATGGTAAGCTGTAATATTATTTGGAGCGCCGATAAGATATTTACTCTTGTTTTAATGATCGTGGGCGGAATTGCTGTTTTTTCGGGATTGTTTATTCTTTACGCCGGAATAAGCTTTTTCACTATAGAAGGTTTGGAGTTTATGAACATTTTCACCGACGGCAGCCGTGAATTCGGTAAATACCCGCTTTCAATATACGGGGAAGGAATATTGAAGTTTTATACTTTCGTTATACCTATTGCATTGTTTCAGTATTATCCCTTTTTGTATCTTATAGGGAAAAGCAGTAACGTATGGTATATGTTTTTACCGCTTGCAGGCTTTGTGTTTATAGTGCCTTGTTATATGTTTTTCCGTTTTGGACTACGTAAATATAAATCTACCGGAAGTTAAAGGAGTGTAGTATGAAAAAATATTATGAAGCATACGATGAACGCTATAAAGCGGTACACCAAAAGAATTTAAGGTGGATGGGATACGCACCGTCGGATATAGTTTTTGAAATAATAAAAAAATACGGCATATCTGCGGAAGATACCGTGCTTGAGATTGGTTGCGGAGAGGGCAGGGACTCTATTTACCTACTGGAAAATGGTTACAATCTGTTGGCAACAGACGTTTCCCCGGAAGCGGTCAATTATTGTAAAGCACAATATAAAGAGTTTTCGGATCGGTTTTCCACGCTGGATGCGGTAAGCGGTACCCTTAATAAAAAGTTTGATTATATCTACTCCGTTGCGGTTATTCATATGCTGGTTGAGGATGAAGACAGAAAAGCCTTTTATTCTTTTATAAAAGAACATCTCACAGAAAACGGTATCGCCCTCATCTGCTCTATGGGTGACGGTGAAATTGAACGCAAGACGGATGTTCGAGTAGCTTTTGATTTGGGTGAGCGTGTCTGCGAGGGGGAAACGGTGCTTGTAGCCGAAACCTCCTGCAGAATAGTAACTTTCCAAACCTTTGAAAATGAATTAAAAGAAACCGGCTTTGAAATTATGGAGCAAGGCTTTACCTCCGTAGAAAACCATTTTCCGGTTATGATGTACGCAGTCGTTAAGAGATAAAACTATATTAAACACCGCCGAAGAGATGATATGCACCCCAAAAGTTAACTTTTGGGGTGCATATCACATTACGCTTCTGCGGTGTTTTGAGTATGAATATTTATTTTTTTAATTCGCAGACGGTTACGCCCAGATCGCCTTCGCCGTATCTGCCGATACGGTATGATGCGATGCGCTTATCCCGTTTTAACTCCTTCCACAAAGCGGCGCGCAAAGCACCGGTGCCCTTTCCGTGTACCAATGTAACGGTCTGCCAACCGGATTGAATTGCGCTGTCAAGGTAGCGGTCTACCATAAGCCAAGCGTCGTCTCCTGTCTGACCTCGAAGGTCAATCTCGTTGCGGGTCGCTTCACGCATGGGTGTGGATATTGCGGCAGGCTTAACCTTTTTCTGCACTTCCATTGGCGTATCGTCAAGCCGTAAAGCGGAAAGAGAAACCTTAGTTCTTGCATTACCTGTTGAAATAACGGCATTTTTACCGCTTATTTCAACAATCACACCCTTTTGCTTGGTAAGGGGGATAACAACTCTGTCGCCTGCAACCAAAGGACGGGTTGGTACCTCACCGATTTCAGGCTCAACGTCTTCCTCGTTCAGAGCGCCTATCTTGCCGTCAGCATCCTTTAACGCCTGACGAACCTGCTGTCTTGTTTCTTCAAGGCGCTTTTTTGCATCAGCCTTGTCTTTTTCGTCCTGCATGCGCTTTATCTCGTTAAGAACGTAATCGCTGGAGGATTTTGCACTCTGCAGAATTCTTGCGGCGTTTTCTTTTACCTTTTCCGCATCCTTACCTGCACGCTCGGTAACTTTTTTTGCTTCGCTTCTCGCTTCTTCGAGAATACGTTCAGCTTCGGCACGGGCGCGGGAAGCGTGGATCCTGTCCTTCTCAAGCTTGCTTTCGGATTCTTCCAAACGGGCAATTACGTCTTCAAACTTTTTATTATCCTCTGCCATAAAGGCCTTTGCACGTTCAATAATATTATCAGCAATACCAAGTCGTGAGGAAATAGCAAAAGCGTTTGATTTGCCGGGAATACCCGTTATCAATCTGTAAGTGGGGCGGAGTGACTCAACGTCAAACTCGCATGAGGCATTAAGCACCTCGGGAGATTCCAATGCGTAAATCTTTAGCTCGCTGTAATGAGTGGTAGCGGCACAAAGACCGCCGCGTTCTCTTATTTCTTCTAATATTGAAATAGCAAGAGCGGCGCCCTCAACAGGGTCCGTACCTGCACCCAACTCGTCGAAAAGTGTAAGGGAACGGTCATCACAATTGTTGATTATATCAACAATATTTGTCATGTGTGCGGAAAAAGTGGAAAGCGATTGCTCAATGCTCTGCTCGTCGCCAATGTCGGGAAGCACGCAGGAGAAGAGAGGAACCGTTGTTCCGTCGGCACAGGGAAGCTGTAATCCTGCTTGTGCCATCAATGCCATAAGACCGATGGTCTTCAGTGTTACAGTCTTACCGCCTGTGTTGGGACCCGTGATTACCAGTGTTTTCTCCCTGTCACCAAAGGTGACGGAAATAGGTACTACGCTGTCCTTGGGAAGCAGGGGGTGACGGGCTTTCAAAAGTGAATACTCACGCTTGTCAGTGGTGATTTTGGGCTCAAAGGAATCTGTTGCTATTGCGTAAGACGCTTTGGCGAAAATAACAGCCAGATCGGTAACAGCGCGGTAGTTCATAGTAAGCTGGGAAGCGAATCGTGCAGTTTCATCAGAAAGCTCACGAAGAATCTTTTCAATTTCTGTTTCTTCCTGAGCTTTTAATTCGCGGAGCCGGTTGTTTTGTTCCAATACTGCAATTGGCTCAACAAACAGTGTTGCGCCGGATGCGGAGGAATCGTGTACCAATCCCTTTATCTCGTTACGGTATTCAGCCTTTACGGGAACAACGTATCGTCCGCCGCGCATTGTAACTATATTTTCCTGCAGATATTTGGATTTTTGTCCGCTTGTATAAGATGCAAGCAGTTCTCTTACCGCACTCTCACATTTTCTCTGGTCACGGCGGATGCGGTAAAGATTGTCAGATGCATCGTCAGCGATAAGGTCCTCGGCAATTATAGCAGAGGATATTTTTCTTTCAAGAAAATTGTTCTCCGTAAGCGCACGCAAATATCTTTCCAAAGCGCCGCTTTCAGAAATATTCCCCGCATATTTAAGCAGTGAAGATACCGATCTTAACAGAGAAGCGATATCCAAAAGCTCACGCGGGGTTAATGCCGCGCCCTTTTCTGCCCGCTCCAGCGAGGGGAGGACATCCTTTGCCCTGCCGAAAGGGGGAGAGGATTTCTTAAGTATCATTTGCTTTGCGTCGCGGGTTTCCGCTTGCATACGGGAAACGATTACTATATCGTCTGTGGGCTGCAACGCGTAAATCGCTTCCTTCGCACCCTCAGTAGCGGCGGAAGCAGAAATGACCGCAAGCACTTTATCAAATTCGAGCAGCTTTGCCGCCCGTTCAAAACCTTTCATTTCAGTTTTATACCTTTCCTTCCAATGTGTGGAAAAAATCAAGGCTTTTAATCTTTTTTTCAAGCCGTGGCAACAGATATTTTTCGGTAATTATACCAATCTCTTTCATCGTGCTGTCATCAGTACGGAATGCATAAAGCTTTGCGCCCTGCGCAAAAGCAATATGACGGAGAGCTTTATAGCATCCGTCGGATATAGGCTGCCACTCCAAGGGATTACCGCCTTCTTCAGCGGCGCAAGCGGAACAGCATACAGCGCCTTCTGACAAGTCAAAGCTGCGATTGTTTACGCAGTCCAGCGGCTCACCACAAAACTGACAGTACTCAAGCTCAGGCAGGAATCCGCAAAGAACTGCAAGCCGAAATTCAAATATAGCCTTTTGCTGTGAGATTGGAAGAACGTTCTTTCCGCAAATAAACAATGTGTTAAGCAGAAAAGAAAGCAGTATCTTACCGTCATCGCCTTCAGTGGTTACAGCCGCAACTGTCTCGCAAGCGTAAGTGGCAAAGGCGAAGGTCTCAATATCCTCGCGCAGAGTGTAAAAATCGTTATTCAGCTCTGCTTCCAAAAGAGTAAAATATCCGTTTTTGTTGTAAAGGAGCATGTTTGAATACGCGAAAAGCTGTGTGGATTTCAAATATCCTGCGCTTATTTTACGCGCATTTTTCGCGTTGACGGTAATAACACCGTTATATTCGGTAAGTACGGTAAGCAGCTTTCCCTGCTCGCCGTGGGATTGCTCCTTGATCACTATTCCGTTGACGTGGAACTGTGAGTTATTCTTCATTGTTGTACCCGAAGTTGTTCAATTGTGCGCGGCTGTCACGCCAGTTTTCTTTTATCTTTACCCAAAGATCCAGGTAAACCTTTGCACCGAAAAGCTCTTCTGCGTCTTCTCTTGCATAAGTACCGATCTTTTTAAGCATCTCGCCGTTCTTGCCGATAATTATACCCTTGTGCGACTCACGCTCGCAGAATATTTCGGCACGCACGCGGATAACATCATCCTCATCTTTAAGCTCTTCAATAACCACTGCAACGCCGTGAGGAATCTCATCGGAAAGCAGACGAAGTGCTTTTTCGCGGATTATCTCTGCAAATATCTGCTTTTCGGGTTGGTCGGTCATAACGTCGTCGGGGAAGAAGTGGGGAGATTCAACAAGATATTTGCGAAGTTCCTTGAGCACTATCTCCGTACCGTCTTTTTTGAGGGCAGACAGAGGGATAACGCAATCAAAATCAAATTCGTTGGCAATATCACCGATATATTCGGCAAGTCTACCCTTGTCGCAGGTATCAATTTTGTTGATAATGAGGAAGAGTACGTTATCTCCGGAGGAGTATTTTTTTAGAGCATCACGCTCCGCGGCAGTAAGCTTTTTGCCTGCCTCGGTAACGAACATTATAACGTCAGCGCCCTCGGAAGCACTGCCCACGGATTTCATCATATATTCACCGAGCAGTGTTTTGGGACGGTGGAGACCGGGAGTATCGATAAATACAAACTGGTCCTCTCCCTCGGTGAGAATACCCGTAATATTGTTACGAGTTGTCTGAGGCTTTGCGCTTACAATAGCTATTTTTTCACCGAGTAAAGCATTAAGCAGGGTGGATTTGCCTGCGTTGGGCTTACCGGTTATCATTACAAATAAACTTTTGGTCATCTTTTAATATTTAACCTTTCAAGAATTTCTTTTTGTTTTTGTTCCATTTCGGTTCTTTCGTCTTCTGTCTCGTGGTCATATCCCAACAGATGTAAAGCGGAATGACAGCAAAGGAAGCACAACTCTCTTTTTAAGGAATGTCCGTATTCCTCAGCCTGAGAAACCGCTTTTTCATATGAAATAATAATATCACCTAACATAACGGTGGTGTTGGGTGTGTCAAAATCCATCATAGGGAAAGACAACACATCGGTCTCTCTGTCGATATCGCGGTATTCGCGGTTTATCTCGCGGATATATTCGTTATCGCAAATAGTGAGATTTACTTCGAATTTATGGTTGGGATAAGCTTCAGCCACCGTTTCTCGAATAACCTTTTTCATTTGCTTCAGCGTATATTCGGTTACGGGAGCGTCGCACAGGTTTTCTGTATAAACTTTAAGCATTCGGCTTTCTCCTATAGGTTCGTGTTTCGGTTTGCGGATCCTTGCGGTTCTTTTCGTATGCAAGGATTATCTTTTGTACCAACGGATGACGGACAACGTCTTTGTGAGTAAACTTAAAAATATCTATTCCTTCGATACCGTCAAGTATTTCCACCGCCTCGACCAAGCCGCTTGCTTTAATGAACGGCAGGTCTATCTGGGTAACGTCACCTGTGATTATAGCTTTTGAATTGTTGCCCAGACGAGTCAGAAACATCTTCATCTGCTCTGGAGTGGTGTTCTGCGCTTCATCAAGAATAATAAACGCATCATCAAGAGTACGTCCTCTCATGTAAGCAAGGGGCGCAATTTCTATTACGTTCTTTTCAAGATGTCTGTTAAAGCTTTCACCGCCCAGCATTTCACCTAACGCATCGTAGAGAGGACGGAGGTACGGGTCTATTTTGCTTTGCAGGTCGCCGGGCAGAAATCCCAGCTTTTCTCCTGCTTCAACAGCAGGGCGGGTGAGTATTATACGTGAGATCTGCTTTTGCTTTAACGCGGTAACTGCCATGGCAACTGCAAGAAATGTCTTACCTGTTCCTGCCGGACCGACACCGAAAACGATAGTGTTTTTCTTTATACTGTCAACGTATTTTTGCTGTCCGACAGTTTTTGCCTTAATAGGCTTACCTTTATTTGTGAGACAGATGCAATCCGTATATAAAGCAGAAAGCTCGGACTGCCTATCCTCTCTTACCATAGAGACAATATAGTTGATGGTGTTCTCGTCGATAGTATCCGAGACGGCGCTGATCTTGCTTAACTGTAAAATACACTCACTTGCCTGAGCCACATCAGTAGGGTTATCACCGGAGATTTTCAAGCCTCCTTCACGGCTGGAAACGGTCACACCGAACTCGTTTTCGATTTTTTCCGTGTTGGTATCAAGCGTGCCAAACAGCTTAAGCACGAAATCAATGCTGAGTTCACTCAGAATTTTCTCAAACATATACATCACCTCAAAGTATATAATACCATATTATTTTGATTTTGTACATAGTTTTTTAATATTGTCATTGACGAAACGTAATAAAAGTGGTATACTGTATCCACTATAATACCTTTTTAGGAGGACGAATGTAATGCGTAGATTTATAGCATTGATTCTTGTTGCACTTACCCTTTGCGTTCTTCTCGCTTCTTGTAACGACCCTACAGACGATACTTCTAAGTCTGACGTTTCCGTTGAAGAAAAGGAAGAACTTTTTGCAAACCTGCCTGATGTTAACTACGAAGGCGCTACCTTCACCATTTATGTTGAGGGCGATACACTTGAGAGATATAAGTCCATAGAGGTTATGCCTCTTGAGGGTGCTCCCGAGCTTATTACCGAGGCTGTTCTTGAGCGTAACGCTCTTGTAGAAAAGCAGTTCGGTGTTGAGATCAAGGAGCTCCGTACCGCTACCTCTACTGAAATGGTTACCAATATCGAAGCAGAGATCGCTACCGGCGGTTCTACTTACGATGCAGTTATGGCATATCTGCCCAACGCAGGTACTCTTGCAGCAGGCGGAGCACTTTATGACCTTAATGAGTTTGAGACCCTTAATCTTGATGAAGATTATTGGGACACCACCGCAGTAAAGAGCCTTTCTGTTGCAGGAAAGACATTCTTCGTTGTCGGTGATATGAACCTCCTTGCTTACGATTGTACTCATTGTATCGTTTTCAATAAGGACGTTGTTGAGGAAAACAGCCTTGACAATCCTTATGACCTGGTTTACGACGGTGAGTGGACCATGGATAAGCTTCTTGAAATGTCCAAGGTAGTTACCGTTGAAAACGGTGACGGCAAGTGGGATCTTGATGATACCTGGGGCTTCCTTATCAACAATAACTATGCAACTTCTCTTTACTTCGGCGCCGGCGAAACTCTCACCACCAAGAACGTTGACGATATTCCTATTATCGCAGTTGAGGGTGACAGAGCTGCTACCGTTTTCGGTAAGATCTTTAACATCTGTAACGATGATAAGGTTACCCGCATCGAAGATTACGTAGACGCTTATGCTGACGTTTATACTAAGGCTTCCGAATCTATTGCTTCCAAGAAGGCATTGTTCCGTTCTATGGCAGTTGTTGATATCCAGGAGCTTGGTAACTACGAATGTAACTTTGGTATAATCCCCACTCCTAAGTTCAATGAAGATCAGGACGATTACTATTCTTACGTTTCTGTTATTTACGCTTCCAGCGCAACTATTCCCATCACTGCTAAGGATCCTGAAATGAGCGCAGTTATTCTTGACGCTATGTGCCAGGCTTCCACCAATACTGTAAAGACAAATTACTATGATAAGATGCTTTCCTACAGAAAGCTTCAGGATGATGACGGCGTAGCAATGCTGGACATGATCTTTGATAACCGCGTATTTGACCTTGCAGCAGTTTACAACTGGGGCGCAGCCAATATGTGGGATGCAAACGCTCTTACTACCTTTATGAATACCGTAGCATTCAGCGGCTCCAACACCTTTGCATCTTCCTTCGAAAGCATTTCCGGTACTACCCAGAATGCTATTGATGAATTTGTTGATTCTCTTAAGTAAAACATAATTAAGTGCGCGCAAAAAGCGCGCACTTTCTTTTAGACGGAGTAAAATTATGGCAGACAAATACACGATTTCCTCATTATTTAAGTTTATAAAGAAAAGTGTGGGTCCCTTTCACGCCGTAGATGAAGTAAAGAACGCACTTGCCGAAAACGGATATACTGAGCTTCAGGAGTGTGAGGATTGGACACTGGAGCAGGGTGGAAGATACTTTGTTACAAGAAACCTTTCTTCGATTGTTGCATTCCGCGTTCCCGAGGATAGCTTTAACGGGTTTATTATGGTGGCAAGCCACAGCGATTCTCCTTCGTTTAAGATAAAGGAACAAGCTGAGATGTCATCTCCCGCATACGTGCGTATAAATACCGAACGTTACGGCGGTATGCTTTGCGCTACTTGGCTTGACAGACCGCTTTCTATAGCAGGAAAGATTATGGTTAAGGATGGTAATAAAATCCGTTCTGTTTTGTATTCTTCGGAAGAGCCTATGGTGCTTATTCCCAATGTTGCAATACATATGAACCGTGCCGCCAATACCGGATTTGAATATAAGGCTAATGTTGATATGGTACCTTTGTGGGGCGCAGGTCAGGATTGTATTACAGTTCGTCAGGCGGTTGCTGCTGAGCTTGGTATTTCTGCGGATAATATTATCAGCACCGATCTGTTTTTGGTAAACCCTGCAGACGGAGTTCAGTGGGGCGCTAACGGCGAGTTTATTTCTTGTCCCCGACTGGATGACCTGGAATGTGTTTTCGCGTCTCTTCAAGGTTTTATGGCTTCTGAGGAGCATTCTTCGGTTCCTGTGCTTGCGGTTTTAGACAATGAGGAGGTCGGAAGCTCCACAAAGCAGGGTGCTGATTCTACATTTGTGGATGATGTTATTACCCGTATTTGCGAGTGCTTTGAAATTTCTGCAGGTAAAAAGACGGCATTACTTGCAAACAGCTTTATGGTTTCTGCCGACAATGCTCATGCAGTGCACCCCAATCATCCCGAGCATTCCGATCCTACTTCAAAGGTATTTATGAATAAGGGTGTCGTTATTAAGTATAACGCCAACCAGAAATATACTACCGATTCGGTATCAGACGCTGTGTTTACCCGTATTTGCAATAATGCCGGTGTACCTGTTCAAAGATATACTAACCGTGCAGATATGGCAGGCGGCTCCACTTTAGGTAATATTTCAACCTCACATATTTCTGTAAATACTATTGATATAGGACTTGCCCAACTGGCGATGCATTCGTCTTTTGAAACGGCGGGCAGTGATGATATCACTCATATGATAAACGCGCTGACAGCGTTTTATTCAACAACTATCACCCGTGTTTCCGATGGAGAGTACGAAATTCAATAAGATTTGAAGAGGCGGATATTCTCCGCCTCATTTTTCATATAAAATGTATATAAATTTTGCTTTTTGTATGGAAAAAATAATTAATTTGTGTTAGAATGTTAACGGTGATCAGTATGAAAGCAAAATACTTTTCCATGTCAGAACAAAAAATCGATATAGACGGAGTATTAACCTGTGCAGCAATATTGAAAAAAGGCGGAATCGCCGTGTTTCCTACAGAGACTGTTTATGGGGTAGGGGCAAACGCTTTTGATGATAACGCTGTTGAGCGCTTGTACAGCGCAAAATGCCGTCCCCGCGAAAAAGCGTTGCTATGCCATCTTGTAAATGTAGCTCAAGCTGAGGAGATAGGATATCTTGACGATACCGCTCGCGCTCTTATAAAAGCATTTACGCCGGGACCGCTTACTGTTATCGTCAAAAAAAGACCTTGTATAAGTGATAACGTCACTTCCGGAATGGATACCATAGGACTTCGTTTTCCATCAAATAACGTTTTTTTGGAGCTTGGCAAAAAATGTGATTTTATTATTGCTGCTACCAGCGCAAATATTTCGGGTGATACAAGCCCTGTGGATGCAAAGGCAGCTATGGCATCTCTCGGAGACAGAGTTGACGTTATTTTAGACTCAGGTCTTACCTCTGTCGGAATTCCTTCAACAATTATTTCCCTTGCAGCTAACCGGCCTAACGTTTTGAGACAAGGCGCGGTAACCGAAGAAATGATAAAAGAGGTGATCGGTAAATGGTAATCGGCTTGTGTGGACGAATGGGCACCGGAAAATCCGAAGCACTAAAGATTTTCTCTGAGTTTGGATTAAACGTAATTGATTGTGATGACGTTTCCCGTATAGTGTGCGCACCCGGAAAGCCCTGTCTTGCGGAGCTTTGCGTTGCGTTTGGCAAAGATATTCTTTTGCCGGACGGCACACTTGACAGGCCTGCTCTTGCGGCAAAATGCTTTTCTTCTGCTGAAAAAACGAGAGCGCTAAATGCGATCACTCATCGCCATGTCATTGATTATATAAGACATTGGGTTAAAAGCTGTGACGGTGATTGCGTTGTGGCTGCACCACTGTTATTTGAAAGCGGTTTTGACCGTGAATGTGATGTTACTTTAGCGCTGATCGCAGAGTTTGAGGTTCTTTGCAGCCGTATGGCAGGAAGGTTTTCCGAGCAGGATTTCAAATCCAGAGTCTCAAAGCAATATGCGGATAAATTTTTGATTAAAAATTGCGATTACGTTATTGAGAATAGCGGTACTATTGAACAGCTCCGCGAGAGAATCGAGTTGTTCCTTCTGTGTATAGGAAAATATAACGGGATCGAATAATATAAAAATAATTATTACGAGGATAATATTATGGATAAGACACTTTCCGAAAAACTTTTGTATAAGCCTCTTAACGTTTGGCTGGACGAGGACGTGAAGGCAAACGCCGACAAGTATTGTGTCGGTTACCGCGAATTTATTGATTCCGCGAAGACTGAGCGTGAGGCTGTTAACTATGCTGTCGCTGCCGCTGAAAAGCAGGGTTTTGCTCCTTTTGAAAGAGGAAAAAAATATAATCCCGGCGACAGAGTATATTATGTAAACCGCAAGAAAGGCATTTATCTTGCGGTTATCGGCAAAGAAAGAATGGATGAGGGTGTGCGCATGATCATTGCTCATACTGATTGTCCACGTCTTGACCTTAAGCAAAAGCCTCTTTATGAAGAGGGAAACCTTGCGTTGTTAAAGACCCATTATTACGGCGGAATCAAGAAATATCAGTGGACAGCAATTCCTCTTTCTCTTCACGGCGTTATTTTCCGTGCTGACGGTACAGAGGTTAATATTTGTATCGGTGAGGATGAAAGCGATCCCGTATTTTACATAACAGACCTCATGCCTCACATCGCAAAAGACCAGTATGCAAAAACTCTTGCAGAAGGTATTACCGGTGAAGGACTTAACCTTGTTGCTGCTTCTGCTCCTTATGATTCTGATGACGGCGCCAAGCTTAATCTGCTTTCCATTCTTTACGAAAAGTATGGTATTACGGAGCGTGACCTTATCACCGCTGAGCTTATTGCTGTTCCCGCAACACGCTCTAGAGAGGTTGGTCTTGACAGAAGCATGATAATGGCGTATGGTCATGATGACCGTATTTGCGCTTATCCTGCATATACCGCACTTTTTGACCTCGATGTACCTACTCATACCTGTATTGCCGCTTTTGCTGACAAGGAGGAAATAGGCTCTGAGGGCGTGACCGGCTTGCGTTCCGATTTCCTTCCTCACTTCCTTATGGATCTTTGTGCGATAGACGGCAGCGATTATATCGCTTGCTGTGCTAATTCCACTTGTCTTTCTTCCGATGTCGGCGGTGCATTTGATCCCAATTTTGCATCCGCATATGATCCCAAGAATTCCGCCTACATCAATAACGGTCCTGTTATCGTTAAGTATACCGGTTCTCGCGGCAAGGGAGGATGCTCTGATGCATCTGCTGAGTTGGTTTCCGAAATTTCTCGAATCTTTGATAAAGCAGGCGTTATCTGGCAGTGCGGCGAATACGGTAAGGTTGACCAAGGCGGCGCCGGCACAGTTGCTACCGAGGTTGCGGCGCTCAATATTGACGTTGTTGACTGCGGTGTTCCCATTCTTTCCATGCACGCTACCGGCGAGCTTGCTTCCAAAGGCGATATTTATATGATGTATAAGGCTGACAAGGCTTTCTACGCTTCTTAAAAAAACAAACGCGTACTTTAATGGTACGCGTTTGTTATTTCCGTGAATATAAAAAACGCCCGGATTATTCCGGGCGTTGATTTTAGCATTTATTATGCAGCGGTAGGATCACCGAATACCTTGTAGTACTGGTTAGTAATAATATCCATTACGTATTTGAAAGGAGTTATATCCTTTTCAACGTAAGTTTCGCTGATAACTTCGCCTTCTTCATCGGTTTCGGTTTCTTTGTCCATAAGACCAAGCTCATAACGAACTTCTTCTTCGGTCATAGCTTCGTCGCCGTCAAATTTAGCGGATTCTGCAACAACCTTGTCAACAAATTCGTCGATAGCAATATCAAGCTCATCGTTGCATTCTTCGATTATTACAGCGAAATACTCCTTCATCATAGAGGTGATAAGAGTGTTAACAGTCTCATTGATAGTACCGCTGAGGTCGGAATTAAGTGCAGCCTCAAGTTCTGCGTTAAATTCGTCAGAAACGATAGCAGCGTTGAGTGCGTCAGTGTAAGTAGAAGTAGCAATGTAAGACTTAAGAGCAGCGTCAACCTTAGTCTGAACCTCACGGTTGTACTGAGACATTGTCAGCTCATCGATGTATTCCTGACCGTAATCTCTTTCAATAGCTTCGTTAATGAAGTCCTTGGTAAGAAGTTCGTTAACCATTTCTTCTACAACCTTAGCAAGCTTTTCCTCGTCATCATACTTAGAAATAAGCTCGTCAGTATACTGCTTGGTATACTTGGTACGAAGCTCTTTTTCAACGGTAGTATAGATGGTGGCGCTTACTTCTTCTGCAGCTGCATTGTAAATCTTGGTACCTTCGGAGGTGTCGAGCGCATATTTTGCAGAAACGGTGTTGGAGTAATCGTTCTGAAGTCTGGATGCGTAGGTCTTTTCAAGGTTAGCGCGGAGAGTATCTTCGATACCAAGCTCTGCCTCAAGATAAAGAGTCTCAAGATCAAGCTCAAGTGCGTTACCGGTTACGATATCGTTGTAGTAATTGCCAACAACGCCGTTGATGATTGCAAGGTAATCGGGAGAAGCGATAATTACTTCCTGCTCTTCCTCTTTTTCATCTTCGTAGGTCCATTTGAATTCAGTAGGATCAAGAACGAATCCGATATCAACTGCGATTTCAGCCTTCTGGTTCTGAAGCTTTGCTTTTTCCCACTTGTCAGTATCTTCGCCTTCAAGAGTATAGGTGATAAACTGGTTGCCGGCGTAGGAGCTCTTGATCATATAGTCATTATTAAGACGCTTTACCTGACCTTCATCAGTAAGTTCATAATGTTCTTTTTCAATACCGTATGCAAAAAGATTTGCAAGTGCTTCGTTGGTATAAATCGCAGTGATTATCTCCATTGCAGCGGTAAGCTCGTTGGAGGTACAGTAAGAACTGAAAGCGAAAATACCTTCAATACAAGTTTCGTTATTAGCAACAGGGTTGCTGTATACAACGTATTCGTATTCTCTGCCGGTTTCTTTCTCCATCTGTGCGATGGTTTCCTCGTTACCGGAAACAAACTGAACTGCTATTCTGTCGTCTTCATCAGCCTCGCGGAGATAACCGAGCGAGTTGAACTTCTGAATAACGGAATAGTAAGACGCGATATCGGAACTCTCATAAGAGGAATATACGTACTTGTTCTTTACGTAAGCGGGAGAAAGAGAGCTGAAAATATAGTCAACATCTGTAGGATCTGCAGTGTTGGAAAGGGGAACAACGTCAGCATGGTTTGCAGCAATCGTCTCAAGATAGCTCTGGAGGTCGTCCATTGTCTGCATAGTCTGATAGTCTACCTGATGCTCTTCAAGCAGCTCTTTGTCGAATACCATATAAGTATATTCACCGATAATGGTGTTAAGAGGAACACCGTAAGTCTTTCCGTTTACGGAAGCTGCGGAAAGAATTGTAGGATGAATATAGTCATTAAGTATCTTGCATTCGCTGGTAAGAGGAGCGTTGATAGCGGAAAGCTTGCCCTCGGTAGCATATTCATAATACTTATCATAATCATTGATAAGGAATATATCGAATCTGGGCTTTTCTCTTATGTATTCGCCGCCGTCAGCCATAAGGTCAAGATAATCATCTCCGGTGAAAACGTCTACAGAAACGTCAGAAACGTTTTCGGAGTTATTGTTCTTATCCTTATCTTTCTTGTTAGCTTTTTCTTCTTCAAGCTTTTTCTTATACTCTTCCATTTCGGTATACTTTGCCTCAATGGCATCGTAATACTCGTCTTCAGTATAAGCAATGATCTCAATACAGCTGCCTACTCTGTAGAAAAGAGTACGGTTGAGCGCAAGCGCAACCTTCTTGATAGCTTCATCAGTAGTAGACTCATCCTTGATCATGTGGAGCGTGTAAACTACTACTTCTGTCTCTGTACTGGGTGTTGTTTTGTCACACGCAGTGAGGGCGGGTAAGAGCATTAATGCAATCAGCAATATTGCCAAAATGCGATTTTTCATTATGGTACCTCCATATATCCTAATCATATGAATTATACACCATTGTGCCCTCAGTGTCAAGGTTAATTTCCAACCTAAATATTAAATATTTATCAATTGTATATTGAAATGCACAAAAAGTGATAGTATAATTAAGGCATAATTAACAAATGGGTGTGATGCAGTTGAATAACGCTAATTTCAGAAAGGTTTTTCGTGACCTTCCGACACTGGAAACAGACCGTCTTTTGCTTAAAAAAATATCAGTTGACAATGCGGAGGATATGTATACCTACGCTTCTCTCGACTCTGTAACCAGATATTTGCTTTGGTCTCCTCATCTGAATATCGAAGATACACGCGGGTATATCGAATACCTTAACCTTCAGTATAAAAAAGGCAATTATGCAGATTGGGGTATCAACCTGAAAGAAGAAGGTACTTTTATAGGTACCGTAGGATTTGCTGATTTTGATTTTGAGAATAACATAGGTGAAGTTGGATACGTGCTTAACCCTTCGTATCAAGGAAAAGGGTACATGACTGAAGCAGTAAACGCCATACTCGGTATTGCTTTTGACCGAATTGGGCTTGATAAGGTGATATTACGTATTATGGAAGAAAATAAGTCTTCTGCCCGCCTTGCTGTCCGACTTGGCTTTACCCTTGAGCGTATAGGCGAAAAGCCGCTTAACGTTAAAGGTGTTGATCGTATTATCCATTATTATTCATTGACAAAGGAAGCCTATATTAAAAGAAAAAATTAATTCCAAATATTTGTCACATTTAGCATATGTTTACAGTTATATTTAATGAGTTCGATAAAGTGAGGTGTTAAACGTGTTTTTGTTATTGAATATAACTGATGTATGCGATAAAGCCATTGTCGATATTTCCGACGGCAAGAAAAATGCCTTGTTGGTTTTATACCGTGAATACGGAAGAATGATATATTCTGTGGCATTTCAGATAGTGCGCGATCCCTATGATGCCGAGGATGTTCTTCAGGACACAATGGTAAGAATTATTCGACTTTCTCATACATATCGGCGAGGTACTAATCCCAAGGCGTGGATAATGGCAATTACGAGAAATTGTGCGGTAGATAAACTAAAAAACAAAAATACCGAAGTTTCACTTGATTTATTAGTTTCCGAAACCGGCGAAAAACATTTTACACCTGCGCAGGATGAGCTCATTATACTTCAAGATGCGTTGAACACACTTTCTTACGAAGAACAGCTTATAATTAAACTGAAAATACATATCGGGTTATCTCATTCAGAGATAGCGTCTGTTATCGGAAAAAGCACTGTTGCCGTTAGAAAGCAATATCAGCGCTCGCTGGGAAAACTGAAAGAGTATTATGAGAAAGGGTGATAATATGAAAAATACAGAGCTTGAAAATATGTTAAAGGCTTTTTATGAAGCTGAAGAAAAAACTATTGCTTTGCCTGACGAGAGCAGTATAAAAGCGCTTAATACGGATGTGTCCTTATACAAAGTCGAAAAGCGGAAAAGTTTTTTTAATATTAAGGTTCTGTTAACCGCCGCAGCTTGCTTGTTATTAGGAGTTACGGTCGGTATATCCATATTTTTGATGACAGAAGCACTAAATCACGGTACCCCCCCGGTAGCTTTCGGCGATGTAGTACGTGTAGAAGGGATTGCAGATTGGTATCTGCCCGGTGAGTTTAGAGTTGAAGATCTGTATATTAAAGGAGAAGTCGACCTTGAGACTGCATCGGTAACAAACCCCTTTAAGCTGCTTTCCGCGGGAAACAAAAAGGCGGATAATGAGTTTACCTTTCCCGAGTGGGTAATAAGCGCAAAAAACGTTAATGACAGATATATCCGACTGGGGTGCGGATGGCCGGAGTACAAGGAAGTAATCGCAGAGATGGGGCATGATATTTACTACGATATCCAAACCGGAGAAATATTCAGCCTTTGTAACAGAATATTGGCATCAGAGGAGAGCTATAAGTTAGGTGAAAATTTAACTTGGCTTGATCTTACCATTGATGAATTCGGCGCAAATACCCAATGGTGCACCGTTCGTATCGGCTGGGACGGACCTCGTTTTATGGTTAATATCGAAACGGGGGAAATACGTCAGCTTTCCAACGGTAGTTTGTTTGAAGTGTCTGCGGATTACAATTATATGGCACTCCACCAAGGAAAATATGCTCAATATGATAACGGTGGCTATAAAACGTTTGTTATAGACACGCAAACCAATACAATAATACCCATAACTTCCGATAATGACGGACACGCGGCAATATACCACGGTTTTTTCTCTCCTGACGAAAAGTATTATCTGCAGGCATATAAAAGCAATAAGTACGACGGTAATACCAATCATACCGGAACTTATTGGAAAGTTTTCAACCTTGAGACCGGCGAAAGCTTCTTTACGCGCGGAATGTTCAAGAAATTCACTTCGGCAGGTGATGCGGCTATTTTCCAGGTTGCTGCCAATGCTGAAACCGGATATTACGATAACAGAGTCATAATGCTATCGGGCGGCACAGACGTTACCGATGAGTACAAATTCGCACCGTCGGATATGTATGAGGTTGTCAAAACGGGTAGGTTTGATGATTGTACGCTATCTTTGGTTCCGCTTTTTGGTGAACTGAACACGGTGGTTATTGCAGAGCATATAGGTTGTTATGCAGAGTGGGGCGGTTATTACTATATTTACGTAAATAACTCCAACGAGGTACTGATATATTCTCCTGTAAACAACGAAATGTTCTCTCACGATATTTCACATATGGACATTTCCGAGCGAAAGTTCACAAGCATAGATTTGTCGGTGCTTGATTCCGGAAAAAAGTGTGCGTTTGTAACATATTATAATTGTTTATATGACCCGGACCATGTTGGGGGAAGCGACGTTTCCGATGATGTTTCAAAACCGGAGGTGTCATCACCTGAACAGTCTCGTCCGGAAACTTCAATGCCGGAGGTTTCTATGCCCGATACCGACACGGATATTCCGGAAAAAACAGAAGAACAGATCAACATTCTCGACATTCAGTCTACCGTTACTGTTATCAGGGTCCCGCTTTTGGATCCGCTATATGCTGCGGGGCTTGACCAGTGGGGGTATTTATATGTCAGTCCCGATGAACTGGTAAAAACAGGTCCGATGGCTTTGTATTGGGAGACGGACAAAGGTGATCCTTCCTATGACGAATGGACTAAAAAGTATACCGATGAATGGTTTGAGAACAACTGGTTGATAGTTTTCAGAGGAACTGATCCGGATTTTGAAGTCGCAAGCATAGGCGAGCATATAATAAGTTATAACAACGGTGAGCGTAATATCAAGCTTTTCTTTATCAGAAGCGATGTTGTTCCCAAGGATTTCGCGTGGGATATGACGTATCAGAATTATTACTTTATCGAAATAGCTAAAAAGGATATTCCTTACGAGTTAACCGATGAAGTTAATTATGAGTGTATGGATTATGTTATAGCCGAAGGTTACGGTTATCCCATTCCCGAACAATTGCCTTCGGAAGGAAGTACGCCGCCTGAAAAAGATACTGAGAAACCCGATGAGATCAACTTTATCGATATACAGTACACGGCTAAAACTATCCGCGTTCCCTTGGTTGAGCCCATACTTGCCGCAGGCGAGATGCAATGGGGCAGATTAAGAACTGCGCCCGATGAATTAATTATACGGGGCGAGGCGGCTTTGTATTGGGAGACGGATAAAGGGGAACCCTCCTATGACGAATGGATAAAAAAATATACCGATGAATGGTTTGAGGACAACTGGCTGATTACATTCACCGGGTATGAATCGGATTTTTATATAGTAAGTACCGGTGAGCACATAACCTATAAAAACGGTGAGCGTTGCATTAAACTCTTCTTTGTTAAGAGTGAAAAATCGCCGGAGCCTTTACTGTGGAAAAAGGATTATACAAATTATTACTTTATAGAAATAGCGAAAGCTGATATGCCTTACGAGCTTTCCGATGAGATGCTTTTTGAATGTGTGTATTACCGCAGAGCATCGAATATCGGATACGTAAAGCACGAAACACAGTAAACGCATAAAGACAAACAAAAACCCGACAGTTTAAAACTGTCGGGTTTGTTTTTTTCGGTTAACTATTAGTTAGCTCTTACAACCTTACCGGAACGAAGGCAGCGGGAGCATACGGAAACGGTAGTATTGGTGCCGTTAACAACAGCCTTTACCTTTCTTATGTTGGGTTTCCAAACTCTGTTGGTCTTTCTGTTGGAATGGGAAACGTTGTGACCGAAAGTAACGCTCTTTCCACATACGGAACACTTTGCCATCTATTACACCTCCAAATCAAATGCTATAAAAATTCGAACACCTTATAATACTATAAAAAACTCTGTTTGTCAACTGTTTTTTTTGGTTTTTATCAAATCTTTGCTAATCTTGATGACATCTCCTGCACCCATAACGATAACCATATCGCCTTTTCTAACTTCTTTCTGCAGAAATTCTTCAATTTCCGCAAAGGTATGAAAGTGCACGGAGCCGTTAACTCTGTCTGACAGGTCCTTAGAGGAAATTCCGTAAATATCCTTTTCTCGTGAGGCGGAGAATATTTCTGCAAATACCGTAAGATCGGAATTCTCAAAAGAAACAGCAAAATCCTCAAACAGATCATGAAGACGTGAGTAGGTGTGGGGCTGGAAAACAGTGATCACGCGGTCATATCCCATCATCTTTGCTGCGGACAATGTCGCTTTTATTTCATCGGGATGATGAGCATAATCATCAAAAACAGGAGCACTGTTAAGATATCCTTTTAATTCAAATCGTCTTGCGACGCCCTTGAACATTTTTAATCCTGCGGCAATGTCGGGTGCTTTAATACCGCTTAAGTCTGCACAGACGGCGGCACACAGCGCGTCTGCTACGTTGTGCTCACCGGGGACAGATAAAGCGATGCTTATCAGCTTAGAGCAACCATGTATAATATCAAAACGGGCAAATCCATGGTCGAAAATAAGATTTTCAATATAGTAATCAGCATTTTTGTTGCCTGACGGAGAGTATGTAACTATTTTGGGCAAGCAGTTTTCAGCCGCAATCATTGTATTGGCGGAATCCATGTTAACTACTGCAATACCGTTTTCGCCGGCGTTGTTGATGAACTTAGAAAAGGAATTCTCCAACGCTTCAATGCTTGGAAAATAATCGGTGTGGTCAAGCTCCAGATTGAGAACGGCTGCGATGTGAGGATAAAAAGACAGGAAAGAATCTGTATATTCGCAGGCTTCGTATATAAAGTTTTCATCATGACCAAGCCTGAAAGTCCCGCCAAGCTCCGGCACAACAGCACCGACCAGTATCGTAGGATCTGCATTCTTAGCGGTAGTAAAAATATCACTTAACATGCCGGTAGTGGTTGATTTGCCGTGAGTGCCTGCAACGGCGATTGAATTGGCATATTTACTGCCGAGAGCGCCTAACAGCTCTGCTCTTGAAAAGCAGGGGATTCCGCTTGCGCGAAGCTGGACTATCTCAGGATTGTCTTCGTGTACTGCGGCGGTAACGACTGCGGCGGTAACTTCATTTATATGCTCAGGCAAAGTCTCATGAAAAACGGGTATACCCAGTTTTTTAAGTCTGTCTGTTGCGGCAGAAGAACAGCAATCGTATCCGCTGACCTTATATCCTTTTCTGTGAAGTATCTCGGCAAGGGAGGACATAGATATCCCGCCGATACCGACAAAATATATATGGCTTTTATCTGAAATATCTCTGATATCCAAAAACAGCACCTCTTAATTCATTTGTGTAATTATTATAACATAGTTTTAACTAAAAATAAAGGAGTTTTTAGTTTTTCGACATATAAATTAGAATAAAATTAATAAAATTATTTAGTTTTAATGTTGCAAAAAGCTAAAGTTTCTGTATAATACCTATTATGAAAGAGGTGTTAATATGAAGAAGAATAAGTTTATTGTTGATTGTGCAATACTTTGTTCGCTCACGGTAGTGTTACAGCTTTTATCAACTTTAATGACAAATACCCTCCAGGTATCGCTTACGCTTGCGCTGATTCCCGTCGCTATAGCTTGTATACAATACGGTGCAAAATGCGGCATTATTGTTTCTGCGGCAATGGGGATTACGCTTTTTATTGAGTGTGCCACAGGCTTTGAGGTTGGCGGAAATGTAATGTTTATGCTTGACCCGTTTTTGACGTTTATCGGCTCTGCCGTGCGTGTTGTGCTGGCGGCTTGCTGTTTACTTATCGTTGCAGCTCTTACAAAAAAACTTGAAAGCAAAAAATGGCGTAATTTTATGCTTTCAGCGCTGTTGCCTTTCTTTAATACCACCATATTCGTTATAGCTTTTATTACACTGTTTAATCCTCTTATGAAGGAATGGGCAAGCGAGGCGGGAACCAACGCTGTTACGTTTATTTTCCTCGGACTTGTTGGTGTTAATTTTATTATAGAGGTTATTACCTGCACCGTGATATGCCCGGTTATTATTTCCGCTTTGCAAAAAATAAAAAAGTAAAAACAAAGGAGCTGTATTCACAGCTCCTTTTTATTGTATAAGAAAACCCCGCCATAGTGGCGGGGTTCCGTGAAGGTTATTACCGATGAGTATAGACAAAGAAACTCCGATTGTGATAAATTAGAAAAGACCTGCCAGTCAAAACTAAAAAATCACAATCGGAGGACATTAAAAAGTTTGAGAAAAAAGTCAATTTTAACGCCACAAAGAGTTTAGCACATACAAAATGGAATTGCAAGTACCATATAGTGTTTGCGCCAAAATATCGAAGGAAAGTGTTTTTCGAAGAAAAACGCTTGGAGATAAGGGAGATATTGAGAACATTGTGCCAATGGAAGGGAGTGGAGATAATAGAAGGAGAAGTGTGCCCTGACCATATACACCTGTTGATAAGTATACCACCCAAAATGAGCGTATCAAGTTTCATGGGGTATTTGAAAGAAAAAAGCAGCTTGATGATATTTCAAAAGTACGGCAACATGAAATTTGCATACAGGAACCGCGAGTTTTGGTGCAAAGGGTACTACGTGGATACGGTAGGGAAAAACACGAAAGACATAAAAGAATACATCAGCGAACAACTAAAACAAGATCAAGAAAGCGATCAGCTGAGTATGTATGACCCCAAAGACCCGTTTACGGGTAGCAAGTAAAAATTGCATGGCTGGCAGGCCAATCTAAAGCGCACTTGTGCGCAGCCAGTATCGTTTAGGGCTCTGCCCGAAAATGAAAAACCGCCCGCTATGCGGGCGGATGATTATTGTACATTTACTTTATAATTCCGGTAATAAAGATCTCTATACCGATTATTATAAGAATAATTCCGCCTAAAATTCCTGCTTTTCCGGAAAGCTTTGTGCCTGCTTTTTTGCCGATAATAACACCTGAGAAGCAAATGACAAACGTGACGGCGGCTATTATCGCTGCAGACAGTAATGCGGAAGGGAAATCGTAATTTGAAATAGTAAAACCAACCGAAAGCGCATCAATAGAGGTAGCGACGCCCTGAACCAATAACGTAGTAATGCCTAAAGTACGGCAGCTGCAGCTCTCGCCTTCACATTTGATGCCTTCATACAGCATTTTACCGCCTATAAAGCATAATAAGATAAGTGCTATCCAGGGAATAAACTTTTCAAACACCTTGAAATGGCTCACGATGGTGTGAACGCACACCCAGCCAAGTAAAGGCATCATAGCCTGAAAAACAGCAAAAACGCCGGCAATACCGAAAATTTTCCTTTTTTTCATACAAGGTTCATTAAGCCCGTTGGCAAGAGAAACCGAGAAGGCGTCCATTGCCAAGCCTAATCCCAGAAGAATACTGTTGAAAATGAGCGGAAGCATATTTTCCTCCAAAAATGATGCAAGATAGGTTACTAAAACATTAATACAAAAACTGTGCCGCGGATATTACCGCGGCACAAAAGTTTTTTAATTTCTTATTTGCCGAGTTCAGCGAAGTACTTAATAGTACGAACCATCTGGCTGGTGTAGCTGTTTTCGTTATCGTACCAAGAAACTACCTGTACCTGATAGGTATCGTCGTCGATCTTGGAAACCATGGTCTGGGTAGCGTCAAACAGAGAACCATAGGTGATACCGATGATATCGCTGGAAACGAGCTGTTCTTCAGTGTAACCGAAGGATTCGGAGGAAGCAGCCTTCATAGCAGCGGTGAAACCGTCCTTGGTAACGTCCTTGCCCTTAACAACAGCAACGAGGATGGTGGAAGAACCGGTGGGAACGGGAACTCTCTGTGCGGAGCCGATGAGCTTGCCGTTGAGCTCGGGAATAACAAGACCGATAGCCTTTGCAGCGCCGGTGCTGTTGGGGATGATGTTTTCTGCAGCTGCACGTGCTCTGCGGAAGTCACCCTTTCTGTGAGGACCGTCGAGAACCATCTGGTCGCCGGTGTAAGCGTGAACGGTGGTCATGATACCGCTCTGGATGGGAGCGTAATCATTAAGAGCCTTAGCCATGGGAGCGAGGCAGTTGGTGGTGCAGGAAGCAGCGGAGATTACGTTGTCTTCTGCGGTAAGAGTGTTTTCGTTTACATTGTAAACGATGGTGGGAAGATCGTTGCCTGCGGGAGCAGAGATAACTACCTTCTTAGCGCCTGCGGTGATGTGAGCAGAAGCCTTTTCCTTAGAGGTGTAGAAACCGGTGCATTCCAGAACTACGTCAACGCCGAGCTTGCCCCAGGGCAGGTTTGCAGCGTCCTTCTCACAGTAGATGGTGATCTCCTTGCCATCTACGATGATGGAGTTCTCGGTAGCTTCAACAGACTTGTTGTAGCGACCCTGAGCAGAGTCATACTTCAGAAGATGAGCGAGCATCTTGGGATCGGTCAGGTCGTTGATGGCAACTACTTCGTAGCCTTCAGCAGCGAACATCTGACGGAATGCGAGACGGCCGATACGACCGAAACCGTTAATGGCAACTTTTACAGACATTGTGGTATCTCCTTTATGTTTAGTTTAATTTTTTTACCATCCATTAGTATAGTACGCTTTTCCAAAAATTACAAGAGAAAACTGCAAAATTTTTATTTTTGTAACATTTTGAAAAAACGCAACGCATTTTCCCGAGTAATTTGTACCATTTCCTCAGTGGTAACACCGTGAAGCTCGGCAAGTTTTTCACACGTGGCGTAGGCGTAGCAGGATTTGTTTCGCTTACCCCGATAGGGAACGGGCGCAAGGTAGGGGGCATCCGTCTCCACCAGAAGCCGATCCAAGGGCACTGCCTTTGCCGCTTCCGGAACGATGGCGGCGTTTTTAAAGGTCACGGTGCCGGAAAAGGAAATATGCCATCCCATTTTCACGTATTGCCGCGCCATTTCGGGGGAACAGGAG
>JAZOBE010000020.1:0-5389 GCA_045595785.1 Eubacteriales bacterium | reverse complement strand
ACTGCACTTAAGATCAATGAGGGTGTATATATTGACTATAAGAAATACGATGATATTGCAAGAGGCTTTGTTGACACTTACGATAAGAATGCAAATTGCGTTCTTGTTGTTACTCTTAAAGTTGACGTTTTAAGTGAACACGCAAACTTTGATGAGCAGATGAACAATAATTATACCACCGCAATCAACATTCCGATGGCGGAGGATAATTTCAATATTACAAGAACATCGGCTTCCCCCGAAAACGAAACTAAGCTCTTTGAGTTCAGTAGCATTGCAAACAGAGAGGTACTTCTTGTTCTGGCTATTATCTCTGCTGTTCTTGCAGTTATCGTAGCAATATTGCTTGTGGTGTTTATGCACCTCACAAAGAACGAAGACGTTACGTACGCTGCCGCAGTTAACAGAATTCTTAAATCCTATGACTCTTATATCCAAAGAATCAACGGTGAGTTTGACTGCGAAGGATATCAGATGGTTGAGATTAAAACCTTTAACGAAATGCTTGGCATTCGTGATACAATTCAATCTCCCATTCTCGTTTCTGAAAACAGAGACGAAACAATGACAAAATTCCTTATTCCCACAAATACAAAGATTCTTTATACTTTCATAATCAAGGTTGAAAACTATGACGAGATCTATTCACGTGTAGTTGAAGAACCCGTTGAGGAACCAACTATCGAGGAACCTGTTGTGGAAGAACCCGAAGAAATTGTAATTCTTGAAGAAGTAAATGAGGAGGAGCTCGCCGAGGCATTGGCACAACCTGAGATAGACCTTGAAGAAATTGAAATCATCCCCGATGATGACGATCAGTTCGAGGCTGCTCCCGAAGAGCCGGGCGTTGAGGTTGTAGGTGTCGTTTGGCCCGAGAAAAAGAAGAAGAATAAAATCTACCGTTACGATCCTAACGGAGAGATTTTGAACGAGGGCGACGTTGTTCTTGTTCCCACATGGAATAATACACAGAATAGAGAGGTCATTCGTAAGGCGACCGTTGCCCACGCGAACCACAGAGTTGAGCCCGAGCATATCAAGCATCCCTTGAAGAAGATAATCGCAGTTATCAAGCGTAAGGCAGAGGAAATGCTTGTTTCGAGCGTAGGCTCTGAAAAATAAATAAAAAGAAAGGAGAGTAAAGTATGACTAAATGGATGAAAGCAATTATTTGTACGGCACTCTCCTTTATGTTTTGCTTTATGAGCTTTGGATATGCCGCGCTGACGGACAGAATGGGTATTACAGGTACTGCAAAAATCGAGATGCCAAGCGGCTTATTCATAATTGACGTTTCACTCAACGGTCAGACGAATGTTGATAAGAACCATGTGTCATATCTGGAATATACCACCACAATAGATTCAACCATAAGCAGAATTGGTAGCAACAGCTGGTGGGGACAGCAAAACTCGGGATCGGTTACATATCACGTTACAGTTCTTAATAATACGCGTCTTGCTTATTCATATCGAGGATTGTACTATCAGACGAACCTCAGCGGATATAACGGTAATGCAAATATTGCTACTTCAAACTCCAATAATAAAATCGGTGTCGTTTGCTCTTTAGCAAACAAGAGCGCAGAGGAAAAGAAGGTATACCCCGGAGAAACGCTTGAATTTGATATTACATATACTGTGGGTTCGGGTATGAACGCGAATACGGATTGGAAAACTTTAATAAATGTTCAGTTCGGCATCAACGTTGATACCGCAGAGCAGGCGATCGATATCGCCGTTGATAAATTCTTAAATATCCTTAATACAACTGTAACGTATGAGGAGCTTATTGACGTTCTGGATAATAAATTTGACGGCTCTCAGGAGTGGACGTCAAACTATATCGGTAACGTTGTAGGCTCGTCAAGTGCGGACTCTATGGCAGTAAACACTCTGTTTGCGGGGCATCTGCAAATAACGGTTGATAACGTTAAGCAGGATGCCACGGTACTTATCAAGCACGAAAACCTTGACGGAAATACTATGACGGGCGATGATTACGTTGCAACGAACACTAATAACGGAGGTGTGTTCCGAGGATACGGATGTGAGATGACACTTTATCTTACTGTTGACCCGTTGAGTGCCGCGGGGCAGTACGTTCCCGTTTATGCTATCGTATTTACCTGCGACAGAGATGCAGATGGAAATAAGATCAGCGATTGGTACAGAGTGGGAGATACATATCTTGGCGAAGCAAATGTTGTAACCTATGACGGTGGAAACGGAACCGGATCATTCGTTACTGACAACTGGAGAGCTGAAAGAGGCACTTATCAGGTTGTTCCCGGATATTCATATAATATAAACGGTGCGGTTTATTCCTTGAATTCTTATTCATATACGGTTGCCGATAATGCTAATATTGAAAGTATCGTAATGGCGGTTGACAATAACGCTACCGCAACGCTTCAGACCCTGCTCGATCACGCAAAGAGCATAATTGACAGTAAGGAATACGCAGGTACGGGTATTACACTTGTTGAAAGAGCATATGCAGCAGCGGCAGATTACTATACTGTTGACGAAAACGGAAATCCTGTTGCTGTGCAGGGCAAAACAAGAGCATCTCTTTTGCCGACTATTTATAACCTCTATTACGCAGTAGATGAAGCCTTGGTAAAGATGGAAGCTCTTAGTAAAGAACAAAATTAATTAATATAAAATCCCACTGTGTGAAGCCCTTCACACAGGGGATATTGTTTTAAAATATAGTTGAAAATAAAGCGCTTATTTCGTTCAATGCGTTGGTTAATGAAATTTCGTTGTTTTCTATATCTGTCTTGACAAAATATCCAATTTGTTTTAACTTGGATGCCGCCTTAAAATATCAAAAATTAGCCGAAAATTAGCCAAAAATCTCCGCAAGTGCTCAAACATGTGGTCAAAAAATAAGCCCTGCGTATCCATTTTTTGAGATACACAGGGCTAATTTTTTTATTTACCGCACCCCAAATTTTGGGGCGCAATAAACAAAGAAAAAGGTCGACGAAAAAATGGAGATAATTTAATAGAATCTATTGACAGTAACGCTAATAACTGATATAATATCGTTAGTAACCGTTAGTAACGGAATTGGAGGTAAAATATGTTGGAAGATAAGAATACCGAGTTTAAAAGGGAATATGTTGAGGATATAAAAAAGACGCTTGTTGCTTTCGCAAATACCGATGGCGGAAATCTTTATATCGGAATTGACGATGCCGGCAATGCTATTGAAATCAATAATATTGACGGAGTTATGCTACAGGTGGCAAATGTGATCCGAGATGCGATCAAGCCGGATATTGCAATGTTTTGCGATGTTACTGTAGAAACCGTTCAAGATAAGAAGGTTGTAAAAATCACCGTTAATCGTGGTACTGCCCGTCCTTATTATTTGGCGACTAAAGGCATTCGTCCGGAAGGTGTATATGTGAGACAGGGGGCCTCATCCGTTCCTGCTTCTGAGAGCGCAATTCTTTCTATGATACGCGAGACCGCCGGAGATAGCTACGAGGAGGCGCGCTCGCTTATTCAGGAATTAACCTTCAATGAAGCAAATTTTGTTTTTGAAAATAAGCAAATTCCTTTCGGTGAAGCACAGAAGAGAAGTCTTGGCTTGATTGGCGAGGACGGAACGTATACCAATCTTGCATTGTTACTTTCCGATCAGTGCACCCATACTGTAAAAATTGCAGTTTTTGAAGGCGAGCAAAAGACGGTATTTAAGGATAGGCGGGAATTTTGCGGTTCGTTGTTAAAGCAGCTTAACGATGCGTATCAGTTTATAGATCAGTTTAATCATACACACGCACATACGGAAGGTCTGTACCGTGTTGATAAAAGAGCATATCCTACGGAAGCAATCAGAGAGGCATTGTTGAATGCCATCGTTCACAGAGAATATAGCTTTTCCGCAAGCACACTGATCAGCATTTTTGATAACAGAATAGAATTTGTTTCTATAGGTGGACTTGCACGCGGCATTTCGCAAAGTGATATTTTGCTTGGTATTTCAATTGCTAGAAATAAAAAGCTCGCAGATGTGTTCTATCGCTTGCACTTGATTGAAGCTTACGGTACGGGTATGCCCAAAATCATGGAAGCTTACAAGGAACATGGACTTGAGCCTCATATAGAAATATCCGACAATGCATTTAAAATTGCGTTGCCTAATACAAATGCGACCGTTAAAGAAACAAAAGTTGAGTTGACCGAAAACGAGCAAGGCGTGCTATCTGTACTTAAAGAAGGAATTAAGTCGCGTCCTGAAATTCAAAAGGCGCTTGGTTTTTCACAAACAACCGCAATAGTTACGATTGCAGCATTACTTGATAAAGGTTTGGTTGTAAAAGTAGGAAACGGAAATAAGACGAAATATAAGATAGTGTAGAGTTTTAGTTACGAGGAAGAGAATATGAGTAAAAGAACGAGCATAAAAACAACTATATCACAGGCAGTTGACTATTGGTCGAAACGAATCGATGAGTGTGGACTTAGCGTAGATTGGTCTGAAGCACATACACATTGTTGGCGTTGCGATTGCGAGAAAAATCTTGAAAGATGTCATATTATTCCTGATTCTCTTGGGGGAGAAGACGCACCTCATAATATCGTTTTGTTGTGTAAACGTTGTCATGTGGATGGACCAAACGTAACAGATCCAGAGATAATGTGGGATTGGATAAGAGCATATGGTGTTCCATTATACGAAACTTTTTGGTCAATTATGGGGATGAAGGAGTATGAGTTTATCTACAAAAAGAGTTTTGTGCGTGAACTTGCGAATATTATTTCTTCTGCTAATTTGGAATTTGACGATATAGTTCAGAATGAGATTAATGAAATAACTGGTGAAGTTATGAAAAATGCAGGAATTCATTTCGGACATCCATATTTGAATGTAGCTACAATGGCCGGTGTGTATAGAATGGTTCTTAAAAGACTTGCAGAGAAATATAGTGTTGAGTTTCCAATGAAAGCGGAAAACGAAGATGAGATCGTTTCGCCGTGGTGGATGAAAACATAAGCAAGAGGTATTTGCCCTAACCTTTTTTAATAGAACATAATATCTCTATTATTTTGAAAGAAAGAGAAAAGACTCCTTTGTACTTTGAAGTTCAAGTATAAAAAATGCATAAGTTCAAGTGTTTATGAGACGATTTTAGGTGAAAATCGGAGCAAAATATCAAATTCTGTGTTTTTACGAACACAGAATTTGATATTTTCTAGCCCTTTTTAGCACTAATAATTTTTTCTAGTCGTTTCTAGTCCATTATGTCTCCTTTACTCCGGAAAAATGACATAATTCGACTTTACCCCAACCGATTGATATATCTTTTTTTAGCCGTTTTTGCTTTTTTTAGACCTTTCTGCTACGCAAAAACGGCTTTTTCATACTCTCG
>JAZOBE010000019.1:0-35462 GCA_045595785.1 Eubacteriales bacterium | reverse complement strand
CCGTGCATTGAAGAACTGTATAAAGAATGCGGTTTGAAATAAACAGATTCCAATGACCGAACAGTTTGGAAAATAAGTATTTGACGAGGTGAGGAAATGCTTGAATTGTATGAACCTCATATCGAGGACTTGTGGTTTAAGGAAAAAATGATGGATGATGAGCACACGATGGCTTACAACCACGCCTATGGAGGTACAATCCCGTTTCCAAAAGAAAAATGGACAAATTGGCATCAACGATGGATTACAGACCACAGCGGAAAGCGTTTTTACAGATACATTCAGGATAATGATGCTTTCGTTGGTGAGGTAGCATATTATTTTGACGAAGAAAGACAGATTTACATTGCTGATGTCGTTATTTACGCTCCGTATCGTGGAAAAGGATATGGTCGCAAGGCGTTACAGCTTCTATGCGAAATTGCAAAAGAAAACGGCATAAAGGAACTCTATGATGATATCGCCATTGACAATTCTTCTGTTGAATTATTCCTCAAATGTGGATTTGAGGAAGTGCTGCGAAGTAACGAGTATATTTTAGTAAAAAAAGAATTGTGGAATTAACAAATCTAATTTTCAGTGCAAAACTATGAAAACAATTTACACAAGTGAGAGAAAAGCATGGCGCGAGTGGCTTGCCGAGCACTTTGAAACGGAAAGTGAGATTTGGTTCGTTTTTCCGATGAAGGAGTCGGGCGACAAGGCGCTTTCCTACAACGATGCGGTAGAAGAAGCTCTTTGCTTCGGTTGGATCGACAGCACCATTAAGCACATTGATCCCACGCACCGCGCACAGCGATTTACACCGAGAAAAAAGGGAAGTCCCTATTCGCGCCCGAACATAGAACGACTGATTTGGCTTGACGAACAAGGGCTGATTCACCCAAGCATACGGGATGGTGTGCTCCCCTTGATTCGTGCGCCGTATGTTTTCCCAACGGATATCATCGATGTCATAAAGAACGATGCCGTTGCGTTTGAAAACTATGAGAAATTGTCTGAGCCTTACAAGCGCATTCGTGTCGCTTATATCGATGCGGCAAGGAAACGCGAGGGCGAGTTCAAAAAGCGACTTGAAAGCTTTATCAAAAAGACGCGCGAAGGGAAATTGATTGTTGGCTACGGTGGAATCGATAAGTATTACGGATAAGATGAAAATTACGATTTGAAGGAGTATCGACATGCTTGAAAAGATGGCTGAATTTTTTGAAAATAGATTAAACGGATACGATGAACACATGATGACGGGCATTGAAGCGGCAGACGAGTTCTATCCGTTCACCGCAAGTCTGCTGCCGACAGCTAAAGGTAGCCGTGTTCTTGATTTAGGCTGTGGTACGGGTTTGGAGCTGGAAAAATATTTTCCGCTCTGTCCGTCAGCAAGGGTGACCGGCATTGACCTGTCCGAGGCAATGCTGAATGCGCTGAAAAAGAAATTCACGGATAAGGACATCACGTTGATCGTCGGCTCATATTTCGACGTTCCGCTGGGTGAGAACGTCTTTGACGCCGCCGTTTCCGTGGAAAGCTTGCACCACTTCACAAAGGACGAAAAGATCCCACTTTATAAGAAACTGCACACCGCGCTGAGGGCGAACGGCTACTTGATTCTGACCGATTATTTTGCTGCCACCGATGATGAGGAACAGACGCACCGAAATAACCTGAACGCATTGAAAGCGGAGCAGGGAATCCGCGATGACGAGTTTTATCACTATGATACGCCGCTCACCGTACAGCACGAAACCGAAGCACTGCTTGAGGCTGGATTTGCATCGGTTCAAGTGCTGAAATCTTGGGGCGCGACGTATACGATCAAGGCGGTTAAATGATTTCATTTGATTCAGGTACAGAGGATATTGCTATGATTTTAGAAACAGAACGCCTCATTCTTCGCCCGTGGTGCGAGGATGACGCAGAGAATTTATATACATACGCCAGCGACCCCGAGGTAGGCCCGCCTGCCGGATGGCCGCCTCATACGAGCGTGGAGAACAGCCGCGAGATCATTCGCACGGTTCTGTCCGCGCCCGAGACCTATGCCGTTTGCCTCAAGGAGAACGGCAAACCAATTGGTAGCATTGGCTTTCATCGCAACGACCTTGCCGAAGCGGACGATGAATACGAACTTGGCTATTGGATCGGAAAGCCGTATTGGGGGCAGGGGCTGATTCCCGAAGCCGCGCGTGAGATGCTCCGCTACGCCTTTGAGGATCTCAAAATGAACCGCATCTGGTGTGGCTATTATGACGGCAACGAAAAGTCCCGTCGCGTGCAGGAAAAGCTCGGATTCGTCTATCAGCGAAAGACCGAGGGCATTGAAGTGTCGCTGCTCGGCGAGATTCGCACAGGGCACTCGAACCTTATGACCAAGGAGCGTTGGCAGAAGATCGGGCTGTTCCGTCAACAGAAGAAGTTGCTTGATACCTTCCTGCAAAATGGTGCGATCTCTCAGGCACAGTATGGCAAGAGCTTCGGAGATCTGCGCGATTTGATGGGGATGCACGGAGTTGAGTAAAGATACGGAGAAACAACATGGTAAAAGAACTCATGCACGATCCGATATTTCTTGCAGGGAAGTCGGAGGTCGCTACAAAAGAAGATTTACAGGTCGCACAGGACTTGCTTGACACGCTGATGGCGCACAGAGAAAGCTGTGTCGGTATGGCGGCGAATATGATCGGCGTTAAGAAGCGCATTATCGCCTTTCTTGAGGAAAGCGGACGAGCTCCTACGTATGCGGTGATGCTCAATCCCGAAATCATCAAGAAGGACGGTGTGTACGAAACCGAGGAAGGCTGTCTGTCGCTTCTTGGCGGCCCGAGACCTTGCAAACGCTATAAATCCATCAAGGTCAAGTATCAGACCTTGGAACTGCAAACCCGCATCAAGACCTACACCGGCTGGACGGCGCAGATTATTCAGCATGAAGTGGATCATTGCAACGGTGTGCTGATTTAGAATACAAAAAAACAAAACCCAAGGATAGATGCAATATTTGATAATGTTAAATTAAGGAGGTGCACCTATGCCGCTTGAAATAGTAAGAAACGATATAACAAAAATGAAGGTGGATGCCATTGTCAATGCCGCCAACGAGTCGCTCTTGGGCGGTGGAGGTGTTGACGGTGCAATTCACCGCGCAGCAGGCTCGGGATTGCTTGCCGAGTGCAGAACGCTTTGCGGTTGCAAAACGGGTAAAGCGAAGATCACAGGCGGTTACGATCTGCCTGCAAAGTACGTAATACATACCGTCGGTCCTGTTTACAACGATGGCAAGCACGGAGAAAAGGCATTGCTTGAATCCTGCTATCGCGAGTCTTTGGCTCTTGCGAAGGAGCATAGCTGCGAAACCGTTGCTTTCCCACTTATCTCGTCGGGCGTGTACGGATACCCCAAGGATCAAGCCTTGAAAGTTGCTATCGACGTTATCAGCGACTTTCTTCTTGAAAATGAAATGACGGTCTATATCGTCATCTTCGACAAGGCGGCATACAAGATTAGCGAGAAGCTGTTCTCGGATATTGCCGAATACATTGACGATAATTACGTGGACGAGCATACCGATTATCGCCGTGAGAGTATGCGTATGAGCGCACTGCCGCAGGCGGCTCCGCGCAAAAGGCGGAAAAAATCAGACGATGATTTCCTTGAAATGTGCGATTGCAAGGCTATGCTTGCAGAGGACGCTCTTGATGCGAAGTTAAAGCAGATCGACGAAAGCTTTTCGCAAATGCTTCTGCGCAAGATCGACGAAAAAGGTATGACCGATGCCGAGTGCTACAAAAAGGCAAACATCGACCGCAAGCTGTTCTCCAAAATCCGTAGCGACGTTCACTATAAGCCGAGCAAACCCACTGCGCTCGCATTTGCAATCTCTTTGGAGCTTTCCTTGGCGGAAACCGAAGATATGCTTCGCAAGGCGGGCTTTGCACTTTCTCACAGCAATAAGTTCGATATTATCATCGAATATTTTATCAGCAAAGGCAACTACAATATTTTTGAAATTAATGAAGCTTTATTCGCCTTTGATCAGACCTTGTTAGGAGCGTGAAACGATGGTTAAATTTATATGCTATCCCAAATGCACTACTTGCCAAAAGGCAAAAACGTGGCTCGACGAAACCCGGATTGAATATGAACTTAGGGATATTAAACTCAATAATCCAACGCTCGAAGAACTGATCGAATGGTATAACAAAAGTGGTTTGCCGCTTAAAAAGTTCTTTAACACAAGCGGACTCTTGTATAAAACCCTCGACCTTAAAAATAAGCTTCCAACAATGACCGAGGATGAGATGCTAAAGCTTCTCGCAAGCGACGGTATGCTCGTAAAGCGTCCGTTGCTTATCGGTGACGGCTTCGTGCTTGTCGGTTTTAAGGAAGCTGAGTGGAGTGCAACATTAGGTATATAATTTGTCGCTTGCCATGCGACCAAACCTCTCTTTTATTGATGTACAATATAGACATCAAATGAAAGAGAGGTTTTCTATTATGAAAAACAACATTACTGAACTGGTATTTATTTTGGACAGAAGCGGATCTATGGCAGGCCTCGAGAGCGATACCATCGGCGGCTTCAACTCGATGATTGAAAAGCAAAAGAAGCAAGACGGCGGTTGCTACGTTTCCACCGTGCTTTTCGATGACGAAAGCGAGGTTTTGCACGATCGAGTGAAGCTCGAAGATATTCCTAAAATGACCGACAAGGACTATACCGTTCGCGGTTGCACGGCTCTGATCGATGCCATCGGCGGAGCAATCCACCACATCGGAAACATTCACAAGTACGCTCGCAACGAGGATGTGCCGGAGCATACAATGTTCGTTATCACGACGGACGGACAGGAGAACGCAAGCCATCGTTACACAAGCGAGCAGGTCAAGAAGATGATTGAGCGTCAGAAGGAGAAATACGGTTGGGAGTTCTTGTTCATCGGAGCTAACATTGATGCTGTTGAAACTGCTGCGCGTTACGGCATTAGCAAGGACAGAGCCGTAAACTATAATGCAGATGTAAAAGGTACGCACATCCTCTATGAGTCGGATGCGAAAGCCGTTTGCAATGTCAGAGCAAGCGCACCTCTTGGCGCGGATTGGAGCGAAGAAATCAACGCCGACTATCAAAAACGCGGTAAAAAGAATAAAAAATAATCGCTATTCTCTCTGGACTTTGCGTATTTTTCGAGTATTCTTGTGTTGAGCCGCGAAAGGTAGCTCGGAAAGGAAAATACATATGAAAAGATTAATCACCATCATCATCGCACTTATTATGACACTCTTCACAGCACCGCAAAAGGGCGCAAATCAACCACACGTAAACGCAAAGTACGAGCCGATAGAGCCACATCCCGATCCCGTACCGAGAAAGATCCGCAAGTCAGGTACCGGATGCCTGTATCAAATAAACGATCACCTCTGGGAAGACAGCTTCTATCCAAGACTGCCAAACGGCAAGCGAAAGAAGTTCAATGTCTACGCCGAAACACGAGAGCAGTGCGAAATTAAACTTGCCGAGATGATCGAAAAAGTCAAAGCGGAGATTGCGGAAAAGAAAAAGTGAATTTAATAAAAATGAGTTCTATTATTAGAACTCATTTTTATTAATGGTGCCTATTCTGTTGTTTCGCATATGTCAGTCTATTGTTTGAGTCTGTGTATTACGGAACTATATTTGAAAAATAGGAATTTCGGAGATGTATGAGTGTTTCTTTGTGATCCTTCAAACACTCGAAAACGACTTCGCTATATGGAATCTTATTTTTGAGCCGTAAAATGGGTTGGAATTTAGTGAATAGGCCTTTGTTGTCGTAATAGCGGAGAAAAGTATTATAATTACCGGCAGCGATAGCTTCTTCGATCTCTGAAGAATAAATTGCATATAATTGCCCTAAGTCAATACTCTGTAAAAACGCTGAGTACTCATTATTAAGTTCATCGAAACTTTTCAATTGCTTGATTTTTCCGTTGAAGAATTTATCCCTCAAAAGGAAAGCGATTTTGCGAATAATCCATTGTTCTTTTATAGAAGCGAGATCTGCACATATTGCATCTTTTAAATTTTGAAAGGCATCAGCTTTATCTTCGCTGTATAAAGAAATGACTTGTTTTACAATTTCCTCTGAAAACAATAGATTTTCAATTTCAAAGAAAGGCAAATGGTAAATCCCGTTACTTTCAAGGCCTTCCAAATAACTTCTTTCTTTATAATCGCAATCAATAATACCATATGCTTTTTGAGGCAGTCCAGCAATTCTATATGCCTTGACTTTAGCTATAACAGCATCACAGCCCTTTGCAGGCACAATCTTGAATTCTGGAAACATCATTTTAAACAATATATCATCGTACTTGTATTCATCATGTGATTCACAAAAAATAACAGGGTCTCGGCTTCCTACTAAACTAATCATCAGTTTTTGGGGGAGATTATCATTTTCTGGCAAGGGTTTGTATTCCCAGTCAATACCATTGTATTTTTCTATCCAAAACAATTTGCTATTTACCCTTGATGTTACAAAATCGCCATCATGGGTTAAATAAACAAATATACTTCCGGCACAATGTTCTTCAATTAAATTCCATAATTTAGACACAATTGATGTGTTTAAATTGTTTTCCGGTTCATCGATGAAGTAATATTGTTTTCGTTCTTTCAAGAAAATACTGGCTAAAAAATAAAAAATGCTTTTTTCACCACTGCTGAGATATTTAATGGGATATTCTTTACCTTCTAAGGTTGACACTTTAAGTGCACCTTGCGAATAAAGTCGGCGATCTTTTATTAAGCTATTCCAAATGGTTAAAATTTTTTCTGTAATACAATCTTGTATTTGGATGTTTCCCGATACACATAAATCCATTTCTTCTGCTCTTTTTTTCTCGAACAATGTTATGGTTTGATTGATTTGTTGGGTAATATAGTGTGATTGAGATTGACTGTCGATATTACTTGCATTTTTGTCGGCAGTTTTGTAACTGTTTGAAAAAGCGTTAAAATCGCGTTCGGGGTTATAACTATCATTAATAACCAATAGTCTGTCGGCAGGATAATAACCAATTTGTTCTTCGCCGGTTGCTTGGATTAGATTACGCAAAAGTGTTGTTTTACCGCATCCGTTAGGTCCTACTAATACAACTGTTTTCTTTTCTTCGCTTAAGAATTTTAAATATCTCAAATTATACAAGCGATCGTAGTAATTCTTTAATTGCCCTAGTACTTTTACGCTATCAATAGGATTTGATGTTCGCAAAGTTCCGCCTTGTGATGTTGGGATTAATTGACTGATTTGTAAACTTTCAAAAGAGTTTTCCATCATCAGTCTATAGTTTTCTGTATATCGGCTATATTGCTCATTGTAAGCCGAATAGATACCTTTTATTGAAGTGATCAATTGAAGCACATCTTCTGGGGGTGCGTTATCATATGCACTTAATAGTAATTCCAGTTGGTTGTTGCAATACATATGGTTCCTCCTTTTTATTCAACACGAAAGGTTTATTCCCATTGGGAAGATACTTGCTTTATAATTTCACGTAATTCGACTCGTGCGAATGGACTGTTGATCCAGTTTTTGCTTAGGGCAACTAAATCAGAGAGAAGTCTATATGTTATCGAATATCCTTTAAACACATGCCAATTTCGAAGTAACACTTGATATAAATTGATTATTTGAAACGACTGAGGACTTTCGTTTAAATCGTTCAACAAATGCGAAATATAGTCCATTTCTTTTTTATAATACATTTTCTCCTCCATGTCTGATGAAACATCAACATGTTGCGCTAATTTAGAAATAATCAATTCAATTTGAGAAAAACAGTGATATAGTTCTTTTTCATTTCCAGTCAGGGAAGAACTGCAGAGAGACTCTTGGTCAAGTGCAAATTTTACTAATGGCTGTAAGTTGTCGTGCACAGATTTCCACTCAATGCCGGCAGCGTTAAAACTAAAAACAGCTTGCAGTGTCTGCCTTACCGAGCCGTTATCGGAGTACAAGTAATTTTCAATCCAAAAACGTGCATCTTTGTTTTGTGGAAGATATGCTAACAGCAAATGGTGTTCTATTACAGCAGAATCAGAAAGGTGTTTTAATTCGGCTTCATCTTTAATTAGACGATCGAGTAATGCTAAATTAGATAAACTAATAAGTTTTTTATCGGACTTTTTTGACATTTAATTACCTCCAAAAGATATATTTTAGATATCCAATAGATATTATACGAGCTTTTTAGCTAAATGTCAATAGCAAATAAAACATTTACAAATTATAGGAAATGTATAACAGCAAAGTTGGATATTTGTCAAATTCTGACCCACAGTAAACAAAGAAAAGGATTTTTGACGAGAAACTGTGTGTCAAAACCGTGGTCAAAAATCAGCTAATTTTCTGCAAGTGGGGAGAAAACACCTAAATAGCAATAAAAAAACGACCTAAAGTGGAGAATAAATCTCTGCTTTAGGTCATTTTTATGGTCCGAGTGACAGGACTTGAACCTGCGGCCTGATGGTCCCAAACCACCCGCTCTACCAGCTGAGCCACACCCGGATATCTATTCAATGTTTCTCGCTTTTGCGTGGAAGTGGGATAAACTGTGGTCAAACTCAAAATCCACGCTTTTTTGAGTTATCTCAAAACCCCGAAAATCCGCACCGTTAAAGGCTTTTCGGGACTTTTGCAAAATCTCGGCTATAACTGCTGGGCACGCTCCCAAACCACCCGCTCTACCAGCTGAGCCACACCCCGAAGGATATTTTGTTGTAAAAAGAAAAAGTTAAACAAAATAGCACCCGCGAGCGAGTGCTATTTGTTTATGGGGTGGATAACCGGGCTCGAACCGGCGACCCCCAGGGCCACAACCTGGTACTCTGACCAACTGAGCTACATCCACCATATTGAGTTTTTAACCACGGGGCAGTTTACCCTGCCCCGCAGCCTTTGGCGTGCCTTGAGGGACTCGAACCCCCGACCTACTGCTTAGAAGGCAGTTGCTCTATCCAGCTGAGCTAAAAGCACATCTTACCCGTTCTTACGGGAATGGAGCGGGTGACGGGAATCGAACCCGCACGGCCAGCTTGGAAGGCTGGAATTCTACCATTGAACTACACCCGCATACCGGCGGAGAATATATTAACATATATCACCGCTGTTGTCAAGCACAAATTAACTGTAGCCGGAATATAAAAGGCAGCACTGTTTGGCACTGCCCTTTGTTATCTCTTAACCAAGATTGTTGAGCATGAGAGTGAACTGGCTCTTCTTTCTTGCGGCATTATTCTTGTGAATAATTCCCTTATTAACAGCCTGATCTACCTTTTTAACTGCTTCGAGATAGGTTGCGTTAGCAAGTTCCTTGTCGCCGGCAGCGATAGCAGCCTTATACTTCTTAACGGTTGTCTTCATTGCAGTTTTGAACATCTGGTTCTGAAGTGTCTTGGTTTTGGTAACGAGGACTCTCTTCTTTGCGGACTTAATGTTAGGCAAACAACTCACCTCCTAAATGGAAATCAATTTTTTCGTACCGATGTATAATACCACATTCTTTAGCTTTTTGCAAGAGGTAATTACAAATTTTTTAATATTTTTTTATCTTTTTATCGGCAATTACGTGATGTATGAGCATTTGCGAGAATTTGGCGACGTTGTTTTGCTCGGAACACTGGGTAGACAGCACTGCGTTGTACTCAGGAAGGACTATTGAATACTGTCCAAAAGCCCCGTCAGCGCGGAAAGCACCTTCCTTTTGACCGACGAGCCAGAACTGAAAGCCGTAATCTTTATTCCAGTCCTCGGGGTGTCCGGTTGAGATCTGCTTACTCCCTGCCGCTTTTACCCATTCATGAGAAAGCAACCGCTCACCGTTCCAGACGCCATCATTAAGATAAAGTATGCCCAGTTTCATCATATCCGTTATTGAAAGGTACAATCCTGTTCCACCGAATACAGTGCCGTTCGGATCGGTTTCCCAGCCGGGAAATCCAATATCAAGCTTAGAAAACAGCTTACGGTAGATATACTGCACCAGAGGCTCCCCTACGGCCCTCTGGACCATGCAAGCAGCCATATGGGTATCTGCGTTGGAATACACGAAACGTTCACCGGGGGCGAATTTAAGAGGCTTGGAGAGCAGATACGACATGTAATCGGGATACCCCTCCCCTTTTCTGCGCTGAGCGCTCATAAGAAATGCGCCGCCGAAGCCTGAGCTCATTGTAAGAAAATGACGCAGCGTGATATTCTTCACGCCCTCATCAGTGATAACCGTAGTATACTCAGGAAAAAGGTCCAAAATCTTATCGTCAAGACAAAGCTTGCCTTCGTCTATCGCCATACCCGCAGCGGTAGAAATAAAGCTTTTGGTATGAGAATATATTGCACGGGGAACGGTGGGCACAAAATGATGCTCAAGCACCAGCTCGCCGTTTAGATGCAAAGCGACGCACTCACAACCGGGGTTATCTTGCTCAAGTGCATATATAAATGTCTCTACCCTGTTTTTCATAAGACAAAGCTCCTTAAGTTTGGTTTAATTGATTTTAGTCTTAATAAACAGTTTTGTCAAGATTAAAGAACAAAAAGCAAATGACCCTTGATCGACTTTCTTTACAATCGACCAAGGGTCATTTATTTTCTGTCTTATTATCCAACATCATTTTAACCTCTCTTTCGTAGAATGAGATCTTTTCTTCAACAGCAACTCAGGTAGCTTCACCGATTTTATATGTAAATTTCTCTTAAGCGAGATAACTCTGTGAAAAAGTATCGGGCTACAATATTGAAGAAAAATCTTCCGGAGAAAATCACTTTGAAAAAACGTTGAATTTTTATTTCTCTTAATTAATCGTTCCTATTTTGGATAAGTTAATGCTTTCCTAAAAAACAAATTATTTGAAATGGAAAAATACTATGAAAAAAAGATATAAGATTTTTTGCGTATTAAACATTAAAAGGAAAAATTGATTTTTTTGAAACGAGACCTTTCGAACCCTTCTGCTACTTATTGTTTTTTAATTCTAACGGGTCCCTTACTGTTTGTACATTGGTATCACCCTCTCTGTGACTATATAATAGCATATAAAATCAGTATTTGCAATGCACAATATATACAAAATGCACTAATATTTTTTGTTTAATGCGCAGAAGTTGGGCAAAATGCCAACATGCGTATTGACATTTGCTTTTCAATGTGATATTCTGTATATGTTGGGGACCAAAAAATCAACGTTACTTGCATCTGCTGAGAAAACAGCAGATGTTTTTTGTTGCTATTGAAAGAAAACAAGTTTTGTGTTATACTTCTCAGCGCTTAAAAATCCACAAACCGTATATAAATTCATTAGGGAGAACAAAATACGGTAAAAAGAAAAATACGAAGGACGATAAAAAATGATTACCACCGCCTTCTTTGATCTTGACGGAACATTGCTTCCCTTGGATCAAGATACATTTATTAAAAAGTATTTTGAATATCTTACGGCGTGCATGGCACATCACGGATACGAACCCAAAAAGTTTTTTGAGACGGTTTATAACGGCTGTATGAAAATGCTTAAAAACAACAGCGGAGAAACAAACGAGAAAGTATTCTGGAAAAACTTTACGGATGCGTTTGGGCAAGGCGCAATTAATGATATGCCGTTGTTTGACAGTTTTTATAAAACCGATTTCCAATTTCTTAAAGAGTTTTCGGGATACACCCCCGAGGCAAAAAAGACAGTTTATATGCTTAAAGAAAAAGGTGTACGGGTCATTCTTGCAACAAACCCCGTATTCCCTGCCCTTGCCACAGAAAGCAGAATACGTTGGGCAGGGCTTGAACCCACAGATTTTGAAATATACACCACCTACGAAAATTCTTACCATTGCAAGCCCTCCAGGGAGTATTATCAAGACGTGCTTAACCAAGCGGGTGTTACAGCGGAAGAGTGTATAATGATCGGTAACGACGTAAGCGACGATATGCCTGCCGAAAAAATGGGCATGAAGGTATTTTTACTTACCGATTGTCTTATAAACTTAAAAAACGAAGATATTGCCCGCTATCCTCACGGCGGATTTGAAGAATTAAAAAGACATTTGTTAAGCCTTATATAAAATGAGAGAGCAGTTCCGAAACGAACTGCTCTTTATTATTTTTACATATTTCTTAACTGTTTTGCAAAAGCTGCTTATTATACTGAAGAGTATAAAGCTGATAGTACTTGCCCTTAAGCGCAAGAAGCTCCTGATGGGTGCCCTGCTCGATTATCTCACCGTGAGAGAGAAGGATTATATTATCCGAATGCTGAATGGTGGAAAGACGGTGGGCAACAACCAGCATGGTGCCGATGTTCTTCATTTTTTCAAGAGAATCCTGAATAAGAAGCTCCGTCTCGGTATCGATATTAGCAGTAGCCTCATCAAGTATCATAACGGCAGGACGGTGAATTACGGTTCTTGCAAAGGAAAGAAGCTGACGCTGACCTGCAGAGAAGTTGTTACCTCGCTCACGCACCACCTCGTTAAGACCATTCTCCAGTTTGTTGATAAATGAATCCGCGTTTACGTATGAGCAGGAATCCATAACCTCATCATCGGTAAAGCTGTCCTCACGAAGAACAATATTACTGCGGATAGTTCCTGAGAAGAGGAAAACATCCTGAAGCATCTGGCCAAAGTGACGGCGGAGAGATGAAATCTTTATCTTCTTTATATCAATACCGTCGATAAGGATCTGGCCCTTTTGAATATCATAATTTCGGCAGATGAGGGACAGTATAGTTGATTTACCGCTGCCGGTTGAACCGACAAACGCCACAGTCTGTCTCGCCTCAACTTTAAAGGAAACGTCCTTGAGTACCCATTCATCGGGGTTATAGCAAAACCATACGTTACGGAATTCTATCTCACCACGAATGGAATCAAGCTCGACAGCATCGGGCTCATCGGTAATCTCGGGAACCATATCCAGTACTGTGAATATTTTTTCTGCAGAAGCGAACGCCGACTGAAGCATGTTGAACTGCTCTGCCAAGGTCTGAATGGGGTTGAAGAACTTGGATATATACATATAGAAGGTAACCAGCACGTCCGCAGTTAACACCTGACCGAGAAATTCGGTCTGTTGTATATATCCTTTACCGCCGAGATAAAGCAAGCACAAAACCGAGGAAATGTACAGCATATACACCATAGGGCGGAATACTCCGAAAACAAAGATCTGCTTTTGCTTTGCCTTACGAAGCTTTAAGCTTTTACCGAGAAAGTCCTGCATTTTGCGGTCTTCGCGGTTAAATATCTGGGTTATCTTTATGCCTGAAAGATTTTCGGAAAGATAAGTGTTGATATCTGTAGTTCCGTCCTTTACCTCACGGTAAGCCTTACGGGAGAACTTACGGAATATCCAGGTGAACAGCACCACGAAGGGTACAAAGCAAAGTACCATTATGGTGAGCTCATAGTTAAGGAAAAACATTGCGGTAAGCACACCCAGAATGACAAACACGTTCTTTACCATGGTCACGAGAATATGTGTAAACATCATGGAAATAGCGTTCGTATCGTTAGTAACGCGGGTTACCAGCTTACCTACGGGTATCTTGTTGAGCTGATTATGAGACAGGCTTTCTATGTGTATAAACAAATCCTGACGAAGGGTGGAAAGTATCTTCTGTCCCGTTTTTTGGAGAATTATCGCCTGGAAATAGGTGCACAGCATAGAGATTGCAAGAGTTGCCGCATACACTGCAACACGCACAAACAATGCGGAAAGCTCAAAATCTCCGACTACAAGCTTTTGGATATCACCAACCAAAAGAGGCGCGATGATATCGTAAGAAATAGAAAGAAGCATTATAATAAGCGCCAGAAGGAAGGACGCCCAGTGAGGACGGGCATATACCAAGAGGCGTTTTATTATCTCGCCATCCTTCATATTACGGTCAAATCCGATAGCTTCTTTTTTGTTTTTCATAAGCATATAAGCGATGACGAATATCAACGTAAATACGCCGATAACTGCGCCTACCACCAAAAGAGGAAAATATTCACGCATTGTGTTCACCCTCCTCTTCAAGCTTCTGAAGGTCTACCATCTTACGATAATCCGAGTTGGTCTCATAAAGATGATCGTGAGTTCCGACAGCGGCAACCGTGCCGTCCTCCACAAAAATTATTTTATCCATTTCACGGATGGTGGATATTCTATGTGCAATGAGCAAGGTGGTCTTTCCCTTGCGGGTAGCACGGAGATTCTCAAGAATTGCTTTTTCGGTCTTGGTATCTACAGCGGAAACCGAATCATCAAGAATAAGCACCGGTGAATTACGCATAAGCGCGCGGGCAATAGAAATTCTCTGCTTTTGACCGCCGGAAACGGTAACACCGCGCTCGCCCAGCACGGTTTCATATCCTTCGGAAAACTCGCGGATATTTCCGTCTACATCAGCATACTTGGCTGCTTGAGAAACAGCGTTTTCATCATACTCATCCACACCGAATGCGATGTTGGAGGCAATAGTATCACTGAACAGGAAATTATCCTGAGGAACGTAAGCACAGCCGTTGCGGACAGAACGGATGGTAACGGAATTAACGTCCTTACCGTCAATAAACAGACTACCATCGTCCACATTATAAGTACGAAGAATAAGGTCAACTATCGTAGTTTTTCCGCTTCCCGTCTTACCTACGATACCCACGTTCTCGCCTGCGTTTATCTTGAATGATACGTTAGAAAGTGCATCAAACTCACCGTCGGGATAACGGAAGGAAAGGTTACGGAACTCAATATCGCCCTTCATTTCGCCGATATCCACAACGCCCGCTTTGTCGACAACGTCAACGGGAGCGTCCAGCAATTCGCTTATACGCTTAAGTGATGCTTTGCCGCGGGAGGAGAGGTCAATAAGCTCGGAAACCGCCATTATGGGCCATACGATACTGGTGAAGTATCCGATAAATTCAATAAGCTGACCTGCGTTGAATACGTCGATATACACCAGATAACCGCCGTATCCGAGAATGACACAAACCACAGACTCAACAAACAGAGTTACAAGAATTCTCAGCAAAACGGAAGCGCGGGTAAAGGCAATATTTGCTTCTTCGTTTTCCTTGTTAAGTGCTTTGAAAGCCCAAAGCTCCTTGCCCTCTTTTACAAACGCCTTTATTACTGCGATACCCGAAAAGCTTTCCTGAGAAAAATCCGAAAGCTTGGAGAACGCCGCCTGACGTATCTCCCATTTTTTCATCATATAACTGCCGATAAGACTGCTTACGGCAAGAAGAAGCACCATGGGAATCATTGAAAGCCCGGTCATAACGGGATTCATACGAAGCATTTTTATAAAGGAAAGTCCGCCGAGGAACAGCGCATCAAAAAACATAAGAACGCCGGAGCCGAAGCATTCCTGCACAGTTTCAAGATCGTTGGTGAAAAGGCTCATCAGATCGCCGACCTTGTTTACCTGATAATACTGACGGGAAAGATCCTTGGCGTGGTCAAACATACTGTTGCGTATGTCCGTCTCCACCTTGATTGCGGCACCGAAAAGACATATACGCCACAAAAATCTGCCAAACACCAACGCAACGATAATGAACGCCAAAGGCAGACATATATGGTCAAGCAGAAAATCCATATCAAATGCGGTAACCGCACCCTGGAATTCCACCAGACCGGTATCCATACCGTTAACTACCATACGGTAAAGCTCAGGCACCATAAGCTGGGCATAGTCAACCACAATAAGTGAAAGAAGACCCAACAGCAGCCAAGCAGCATATTTGATATAATACCTGTTTATATGCTTACCGAATATCATAATAGCATCCCTCCCGTAGGTTAAATGACAATTTAATTCATTATATCACAGTACATAGGTTTTGTCTACATCAAAACGCATAAAAATCCCCGTAAACAAAAGTGTTTACGGGGAAAATGTTAACTGCGTTTCCAAGTGGAGAGAGGTAAAAGTGCAAGTATGGGAAAAATCTCCAATCTTCCCGCAAGCATATCCAGAATAAGCACAAGCTTCGAAAAAATGCTGTAAGAAGCATAATTGCTCATAGGACCTGTAGCGTCAAGTCCGGGGCCGATATTGTTAAAGCATGCGATGACTGCCGAAATGTTGGTTTCTACCGAAAGTCCGTCTATTGACACAAGCAAAAAGCTCAACACCAATATAAGTGAATATGCGACTAAATAGGAATTAACACCTCGCATTGTGTTTTCGTCAACAGTGTTTCCGTTACTGCGGACCGCAATGACTTTTCGGGGGTGAAGCACCTGTTGCACACTGCGTTTAACTCCCTTGAGCAAAAGCAAAAAGCGTATACACTTAAGACCGCCGCCGGTACTTCCGGCACATGCGCCTACAAGCATAAGGCAAAGCAATACCGCTTTTGACAAAGGCGGCCAAAGGTTGAAATCGGCAGTAGCGAAACCGGTGGTAGTGATAATACTGGACACCTGAAACGCCGAATGACGGAGGGTATCCCATATATTACCGTAGATATTATAAATATTGACCGATATGACCGCCACGCTTGCTACTACGATACCTATATATACTCTTAATTCCGAATCGCGGAAAAAAGACTTTAAGCGTTTAAGCAAAATAAGATAGTAACAGCCGAAATTCACGCCGAACAGCAGCATAAACACCGTAGTTACGTTCTGGATGTAATGACTATAGCTTGCCATGCTGTCCGCCCTGATGCCAAAGCCGCCTGTACCTGCGGTGCCAAACATAGTACACACTGCGTCAAAAAGAGGCATTCCGCCGGCAAGCAGAAAAATAAGATTAACAACAGACAGTATAATATACATCGCATAAAGGATGATAGAGCTGTTTTTCATTTTGGGGACCAGCTTGCTTACCTCCGGTCCCGGGCTTTCTGCTCGGAGAAGATGAACGCTTCCGCTTGCGGGAACGAAAGCCAAAACGAATACCAGCACACCCATGCCGCCCAGCCAATGGCTGAAGCTTCGCCAATACAGTATTCCCTTTGAAAGCTCTTCAACGTTGGGGACGATAGAGGCTCCGGTGGTAGTAAATCCGGATACCATTTCAAACAACGCATCTATATACGAAGGAATCTCTCCGGAAATGCAAAACGGCAAGCATCCCAGCAAACTGAGCACAAGCCAGCTTATACCTACGCACACAACGCCTTCTTTTGCGCGCAAAATGCTGGAAGCACCGCGGCACAAAAGATAAAGCACGCCCGCAACAGCCAGAATTATTCCCATTGTAATTAAAAAGCCTACGGAAGCGGAAGATTCTTTACAAAAAACGCTTATCAACAGCGCAGGAACCATAAACAGCGCTTCCAAAGTGAGAATTCGGGACGTAAACAATCCCATCATTTTGTAATTCATAGCTACTCTCTTATGCAAAAATGTCGTTAAGCTGACGTATTACACCGCGTCCGCTTGACACAATTACGATAATATCCCCTGCCTTATATACGGAATCACCGTTGGGGATAACCGTCTTTGAGCCATTAGTTATACTGGATATAAGCACGTTATCTTTTGTTCGTACCTCCTTGAGAGGAACGCCGCAGAAAGGCGTATCCTTTTCAACCAGAAACTCAACGGCTTCAGCCTGACCGTCCGCAATAGCATGGACAGATATCGCAGCTCCCGATTGGTTCTGCATAGCTCTGACATAACGGGTAATGGTTTCACAGCACAATTCTTTAGGACATACCACACTCCGTAAAGAAAGGTTATCTATTATGGTGCGATTTTCCACGCTGTTAAGTTTGGTTATTACATTGGGAACTTGTTTGCTGTTTCCGTACAAAGAGATAATCATATTAAGCTCATCAATTCCGGTAAGCGTTACCAGCGCATCGCAATCATCAATCCCCTCACTCTCCAGAACCTCAAGCTCCGTACCATTACCCATAAATACATCGACATCAGGCAGGTACTCCGCAAGATGACGGCAACGCTCGGTATCTTGCTCGATAATACGCACAGACATACCGTCTTTTACCAAAAGCTGTGCCAGATAATAACACACCTTGCCGCCGCCCACAAGCATAACGCTGCGCACGCGGCGGGATATAACGCCCAGATTTTTAAGCAGCTTTGCCAAATTGTTTGTGGGTGCTGTAAAGAACAGCCTGTCCCCTTCAGCAATAACAAAGGAACCGTTGGGAGCAAAGGCTTTTCCGTTACGAAGCACGGCACAGATAAGCACGTTACACTTTACCACAGAATTAAGCTGGGTAAGAGGAACGTTACAAAGCTTGCTGTCTTTATCCACGCGAAGTTCAACTATCTCTGCCTTACCTTTTGCAAAGGTATCACGCTGGGAAAATCCGGGATATTTAAGCAGACGCTCTATTTCAACCGCCGTTTGCTTTTCAGGGTTAACCACAAGAGAAAGCCCGAAAACATCGTGCATTTCATATATTTGCTCGGTATACTCGGGATTACGTATGCGAGCAATCGTATGAAGCTTCGGATTCATGCCGTGAGCTGTGGTACAACACAGCAGATTTATCTCATCCGCATTGGTGGCGGCGATAAGCAGGTCCGCGCTGTCGATCTTGGCTTCCTTAAGTACTGACATAGAGGCACAGTTACCCTTGATTGCCATAACGTCATAATGCTCAACGGTAGACTCAAGCACCTGCCCGTCTTGGTCAATAACAGTAAGGTCATGTCCCTCAGCAGAAAGCTGTTTTGCTATATTTGAACCAACTGTGCCGTCTCCGGCAATGATAATGTTCATACTGTCTCCTTTGATTTAACAAAAAATATGAAAACAAGTACATAGAGTATAACACAATTATTTTTATTTTGCAACAATTTGCTAAAACTGCCTGCGTTTTTATTGACAATGCCGAGAATATATTGTAATCTTATTTCAATAAATTGAAAGGAAATGCATTTATGAAAACACATTTGCTTAAACGTTTATTGCTTTCTTTATTGGCTTTAACGATAGTATTCGGGATGTTCACTTTAGCTCCGTTAGCGGAAAATGAGGTAAAGACCACTGTAGCAGACGGTATAAACGTTACTCGTTGGGCAGATCTGCTGGTAGTATACAAGGATATTCCTACCACCGGACAGAACGAGTACGGACACAACTGTATTATTGACGCAAACGGTGTTTGCACCGAGATTATTGAAGGCGGAGATATTAAAGGCAAAGACCTTTCAATTCCCGAGGGCGGCATGGTTGTTTCCGCAACGGGAATAAAAGTGGATTGGCTTAAAGAAAACGTAAAGATAGGTGATTACGTTCGGTTTGACAGCGTTACCATGCGTGTAATGGTATCGGATACGGACAGCTTCCCCATAACCTTCAGCGTTTCTCTTAACGTTACGGGTTTTAATGCGGTGAGATATGCAAATACCGTTATTATCTATAATAAAAGCGGAACCAAGACCGGTACAAACGGATATGGTTATGAAGTGTGCGTATCTGCAGACGGTTATATAATCTCCGCAGGAGGAAACGACAACACGGTACCCGACGGCGGCTACGTAATATCGGTTATTGAACCGGCAGACATTCTTATGCTCCGTTCCCACGGTATTGAAGGTGCGGTGTGTAAGATATCCGCAGACAAAAAATCGGTCACCATTGATTACGATACCGATGCCATAAAAAGAAGAGCGGGTATCGTTGCTGACGGACTAAAAGAAGAGTTCGAAAAAGCAAAAAGCGAATGCAGACTGATTGATACTGCAGAAGCTGAAAAGCGTATAAATGCCGTTGAAGCGTATATTTCGGAAAATCCGCTGGATACCATAGGCGGACAGGAAGAGTTGGATATGCTTGTTAAGAAGGCGTATGCAGACTTGTATGAATCCAAGACCGTTGAAGTTCGCGGCGTCTGGTATGAGCCTCTTGAAAAGAACGCCGAGGGTGTTGCGGAAACGGTTAAAAAGCTTAAGGAAAACGGTATAAACCAGCTTTGTCTCGGTGTACAGAATAGCTACGGAACCATTATTCCCCTGCCCGAAAGCTTTCCCTTCAGTCAAAAGGCATCATTAAGAGGGTTTGACCTGCTTGCTGAATACATAAAGGTTTGCAAGGAAAACGGTATTGAGCTGGTGGTTTGCATGCCCGTGTTCCACAACTCCAAAGCATTTTACAAGGATGAATGGATAACAGCCACAAACAACGGCGAGGAAGGCGAAAGCAAGCTGTTTTACTCCCCTGCCAACGACGAATATTTTGATTACCTGCTTACCTTCGTTGAATATCTGCTTACACATTACGATATAGACGGATTACAGCTTGACTACATAAGATACCCTTACTATGACGGAAATACCGATTACGGTTATGATGATATCACCAAGGCGGCATTTGAGGAAGCGACCGGTATATCCGCAAGCGTGGTAGACCAGATAGCCAAGCAAGGCAGCGGACACAAGAATTGGAACGATTGGGTCAATTTCAAAGCAAGTGTTGTTACAAAGCGGGTGGGACAGATAAACGAGCTTGTGGATAAGCTTCGTCCCGATATATATCTTTCTGCTTGTCTTGCGGCAGACTATAATTATCTTCAGACCTACTGCCAGAACGGAAAAGCTTGGATAGAAAGCGGAATTGTTGATGCCATATACCCTATGTCCTATGCTACGGGAATTATGGCGTCACAGACACAATACTTTTCTTCGTTTGATGCTGATTATTATCTCATCGAAGGCAGCGGCTCTTACATGTCCTTCTCAAAGGACGAACAGCTTAAACAGGTGTTGGAGACCCGTACCTTTGGAGCAGACGGTATAGGATTTTTCGAATTGAGCGCATACTTCAGCCACAGATACGATAAGTATCTTAACGAATCCGTGTTTGCGCTTTCTGCGATATCTCCCACCTATGAGCCCGAAAAAGCTGCAGAGGAATGCATAAATACCGCTGTAAAAAAGGTTGAGAAAGCGGCAGAATACGGATATATTACCGAAGGCACAGCCGCTTCCTTCAAGGACGGACTGTCTATGGATGTGTTAAAAGATTATAAGGATACTGACTGGTACAAAGCGGTGAACGAATATCTTTTGACTGCCGAAAAGATCAAAAAGCTTGAAAAGGACAGAGATTTTGTTTTGCCCGAGATTTCAGACACAGAGGAAGTCTCTGACCAAAGCAGTGAACAGAGCGCGGTTAGCGGTGACGTTTCACAACAAGAGAATTCCAAAAACGGTATGGTGCTACCGATGCTTATCGGTGCCTGTGCGGCAGTTGTAATTGCGGCAATTGTTATTACACTGGTTAAAAAGAAGAAATAAACAAATACACCCTGCGTTATAATATAACGCAGGGTGTTTGCTTTTGCTATTTGTTCTTTGACTGGGTTCGGTTTGCGGTTATTTCCAGCCAGCGGATAAGATCGTCTATTTCTTGGTTGACAGAAGCACTTGCTTCAGGCAGTATGCTTTCCACGGTTTCCTTCAAAGCGTCAAGCTGTTTTACGGTATCCCGGCAATACGCAACCTTTTCGGAAGCGGAATCGGGCAAAACAGCGGAAGCATATATTTTATCTATTTCCGCAATCAGGGTCTGCTTATCTTTATCCGTCAACTGAGGGAAAAGAATGGCAGAATTATCAAGAAGAGCCAAAATAAGATCAAGCTGTGCTTTTACAGTATCTCCGCAAAGATAAAGCTGTGTGGAAGCATCTCTGAAGCCGCCCAACGTGATCTGATACTGATACGTATCGGGAGAAATATTGGACAACGCAAACACGGCAATACCGTCTGCGCCGGCTTTGGCGGAATCGGTAAGCTGATATGCGAAGTTAAGACGTGAGGTATCCATAAATGCGGCAAGTCCCGTAGAATAGAAGCACTTATCGCGGCAGATATCCGCATACATTTTGGCGTTGTTATATACGAATTCGGTGTCTCCGCTGTAGGTCATGGAGAACACTTCGTCTATCCAACCGTTATCCACCCAAGTCTTTACATCCTGGAATATAGAATTAACGGCATAGGAACGGTCGGGATAAATAGCGCAGGAAAGCCAAGTGTCGGGGTCGGTGTCGCATATCATATCGTAGACCTCGCCAACAAAAGAGGAGATTATTCCGCAACGGAATTCCACCCATGCTTTTTTGTTTTTGCTTCCATCGGTAAATCCCCGAGGATCTGCGGTAATTCCCGTTTCAGTACGGAAAGCTTCGATAATGTCTTCGTTATATCCATAATCATACTTTCCGTAATTCAGCTCCGGAAAGCGGATATAGTCAAGATGTAAGCCGTCAATATCATATTTCTCGATCATTTTACGGTATACGTCAAGCACGAAATCACGGCATTCACGGTCGTTGGGGTTAAGGAACACAAAGGTTGCAATTTCATTATAATAGTAAAATTCGTTACCTTGTGAATCCTTAAGAAGCTTATCGCTGTATTTTTTAAGTGCGTTACTGGATAAAGTGCCATCCTTATTAAGGTATCCCGTAAAGAAGTTTTCGCACCAAGCGTGCACCTCGATACCGTATTCGTGTCCGATACGGACAAAGCCCTCAAGTGCATCGTAACTGCCGTTTGCGGCGGCATGCTCCACACCGTCAACGTCAATATAACCTATAAAATATCCGTCGTAAAAGGTTTCAAGATAAAGCGTATTCACGTTAAAGGAAACCAGTTTTTCAATTGTAGCGCGGACCTCGTCATCACTCTTTTCATTGGCGCGGTACCACATTGCGCGGTTTTGTGCAGGTCTGCTTTCGATACATGCGTAATTCAGCACCTCTGCCTCGCGGTATACCTCTGCACAGATATCACGAGCGGAGGTCATATCGCCGTCAAGGATTGACTTTTCTGCCGTTTCAAGACGGTTCTTAAGCTCGTCCGCACTTGCGGAAATATCCGAATATGCGATACTCAGATATTCCTTTTTTGCCTGTTCAAAGCTTTGAAGGACCTCATTAAGCATATCGGACGCCAAATTCACACAAAGCTCGGGAGTATTGATTATTATTATACGCTTGTTGGCAGTATCAAGCTTTACCGTTTGACCTCTTGTATACGCATCCTCAAGCGCCTTTACGGCTGTACCGTGGGCGGAAACCGCAAAGCCTCCTGCAGGAACCTTGATATTACCCTGATAGCCTTCTTCAACGGAAAATCCGTCCTTATCCACGGATATCTCATAGCCGTACATATTTGTCTGAGTGGAAGCCACGTTTTTGTAAACGATAACCTGGTTTTCACCGCGCACGCCGTTTACAGCGTTATAAGGGATAACAGTAACGGAATAAGCAGGCCCGTCAGTAAACAGCTGTGCCTCGGTACCTACCTTGGTGCGGATAGCACGGTAATATGCTTTGTGATCCTTATGAATGCTGATAACGTATCCGTTTTCAGGAATCTCGCTGTCGCCCTGTCCGACAACCACCTTGGTTACCTTGCCATCAACTACGGTAAGCTCTGCTCCGTAAATATTGGTGGCTGTAGTCTTGCCGAAATCCGGTGTGTACACAGCACACACGCCCTCAGGCGCACGGATACCGTCGGTCAAGTCAACGGTTATTACAACGTCACCGACAACAGCGTAATATGCAGAAAGGTGCTGTAGAGTTATATTATCCATTTCAACGGAAACACCCACTTGTACCTCACCTGCAAAGGAAACAGCATCTTCACCGACGCAAACAAGAGTAACTCCGTTTTCATCGGGAACAAAGGTGCTTTTATTCTCCTCGCCTACAGCGGCAACATATCCCTCAATTACAGTTATATCTCTGCGGACAAGGGTCGTTTGCGGTGTAACAGCACCAAGGAACTCGTGCGTATATAAATAATACCCATCCTCGGTAATGCTGTCAACGTTTATATTAACGTCCGGAATTTCAATATTGTTTTGTGCCAAATTTATTACCGATACAGGTGAAGCTTCGGACACCTCCGAAACGGTATCTTTGCTTTCTTCCTTGCTTGTTTCCCCGCCATCTGCGCAGGAAACCGCAAGGGGCATAAGAGTTGCCACAGCAAGTAAAAAACAAAGTATCTTTTTCATATTTTGCCTCTCCGTAGTTATTATCAGTTATAATATACATCAAAAAGGAAAATCCGTCAATAAAAATGATGTAAAACCTGTTTAGTGTGATATAATTAAAAAAACTTTGTCAGCATTTTGGTTTACTGCTTACTATATTAGCGAAAGGAGGCGGACAAGTGAACGATACAAAGACTATGTATATACGGCTTATCACCAATTTCACCGATAATTATATGGAAAAGCTGTATTATTTCTGCTTAAAGAAAACCGGAAAAGCGGAGGAAGCGGAGGAGCTTACTCAAGACATTGCGCTGAATGTTGTAACAGCGTTAAAAAAAGGGACTATTCCCACAAGCTTTTCGGCGTGGGTATGGCAGATAGCGCGAAACAGATATGCGCTTTGGGCTGATGAAAAGCATAAACGCCATCAAACGGTGAGCGGATATGATATCGGTGACTATGAAATAAGCGATGACAGCACAGATATAGCTGTTGAAATGATACGCAGTGAAAATTTAACACTGCTTCGGCGGGAGCTGGCGTTTATCAGAAAAGAATACCGCGAAATCGTTGTCGCTTATTATATAAAGGGTAAAAAAGTCCGTGAGATAGCGTCTGCACTCAACCTTTCTTCGGATGCGGTACAGCAGCGTCTGCACCGCGCCAGAAACATTTTGAAAGAAGGTATGTATATGGCAAGAGAATTTGGAAAAAGAAGCTATAACCCCGAGCAGGTTTCTTTTGTAATGAACGGAAAAGACGGCACCATGGGACAGCCCTGGTCTATAATTTCAAGGCTTTTGTATATGAATATTTTCCTTGAAGCCTACGAAAACCCCGAGACAGCTGAGGAATTATCCCTTGAACTCGGTGTTGCCCTTCCCTATATGGAGGATATACTGGAGTATCTTGTAAGAGAACAGCTTTTAAGAAAAAGCGGAAACAAGTATGAAACCGATTTTAAGATAATCAGCCGCGAGGAACAGCGTGCAGAGCACGATGCCAACAGAAAAATACAAAAGCCACTGACTGATAAGCTTTGCCAACTGATAGACGCATACATGTCAGAAGACGGAAGCGAGGTAAACGCTGAATACGTAGGCTACGAAACTGCCAAGTGGGCGCTGTTGACAAAAACTTTTGATTTTGTTAAATGGAGATGCAAAACCCCTGATGCCCGCGAAGATTATGAAGAGTATCCCGACCGCCCCGATGACGGCAAATGGGTACTTACCGGATATGAGCTGACCGATTGGGAGGAGCCTCCCTTTGTGGGAATGCACGGTTGGTTATCTCACGACGAAAGCGAAGTAAAAAAAGATATCCATTTCGGTCAATGTAAGTTTTATATCGGGAATCATTATTCAAAAACGCCCGAACACCTCAATTGGAACGAGGCATATAATCTTTGGCTTGTAGCCTCCGAAAAAGCTGAAGCCGCAGAAAGCGATTATATCAAAAAGCTGACGGAATACGGATATATAAAAGAAGAAAACGGGATAATCAAGCCAAACGTTGTCGTATTTAAATGCCGCGGTCAAAGAAGCAGTAACGAAGCATTACACAAAAAGATCGATACGCTTATTTCCGAAATGGGAGAGCTTATAACAAATGCCCCTATGATCTCGCGGGGATATGTAATTGAGCAAGCGATCGCCGACGGATGGCTTAAGTACGGCGGCACCTTTAACGGACCAGAAGGCGCATTTATTAATATCTAAAAACACCTTCAATAATCCCTACAAAAAATTCCCATAGGCTGAAGACGCCTATGGGAATTTGTTTTACTTAATTTCGGGAGTAAAGCCGAGATCGTATATCTCGTTCTTTGCCTTTTCCAGGCAGTGTGTACATCCGTTAACGGTTACTGTCTGAGTTTTAAGGTCAACGGTTGCATCAATGCCTGCCTCCGTGAGAGCGGCGGTAATTCTTCTTACGCAGTTTTCGCAGTGCATATCGGGCACAAAGATCTTGTTCATTTTTATATCTCCTTTTATATTATTTTCTTAATTGTTTTTGTGAGCTCGGAGACTATTTCCTCGTCTCCGTTTTTTATTCCCTCTGCCACGCAGGTGCGAAGGTGGTCCTCAAGCAAAAGATTTGCCAGAGAGCCCAGCGCTGCGCGGGAGGCGGCTATCTGGTCCAGAATATCAATACAATATTCATCGTTTTCAACCATGCTTTTAATACCGCGTATCTGTCCCTCAATACGGTTAAGGCGATTTATAAGCGCTTTAACTTCCTGAGGGGAACGGTGCTTTTTTTTATTACAGCATGCTTTCACAGCTTTTCTCCTCTCAATCTCAAGGCGTTGGTAACTACGCTTACGGAACTGAAAGACATCGCCAGACCTGCAAGCATGGGGTTAAGCAAGGGACCGCCGAAAATATGCAGAAGTCCTGCGGCTACAGGAATGCATATCACGTTATAACAAAATGCCCAGAAGAGATTTTGCTTTATTGTGCGCATGGTTTTCTTACTGAGCCGTACTGCACGGGCAACGTCAACGGGATCGTTTTTCATCAAAACTATATCCGCGCTGTCAATAGCAATATCGCTTCCGCTTCCAACCGCACAGCCTATATCAGCCGCCGCCAAAGCAGGTGCATCGTTGACCCCGTCTCCAACCATCATAACGGCACCGTATTCGGTTTTAAGCTGCGATATGACGTCTGCCTTTCCTTCGGGCAAAACCTCAGCATAGACCTTGTCAGCGCCCAGCAGGGAGCCCACGTAGCCTGCACTCACCTTGTTATCGCCTGAAAGAAGCACGGTTTTTATTCCCATATCCGAAAGACGCTTGAATGCATCTGCAGAAGTTTCCTTTATACGGTCTGCTACGGCAATAACACCCAGCACCTTGTTATCGGCACCGACATACATTACCGTTTTTCCTTGGCCGGCAAGGCGGTCAGCTTCCGAAAGGTATTGAGGCAAAACAGAGATTCCCCTTTCCTCAAGAAGCTCTTTTTTGCCGACGTATACATTCATGCCGTTGTATACGCAGGCAACGCCCTTACCCGAGATATTCTCGGAATATTCGGGTGAAGGTACGGTTATATCTTTACTCTTTGCATATTCTCGTATCGCATCCGCAATAGGATGAACCGAAGCGGATTCGCAGACGGCGGCAAGAAGAATGGTGTTTTCTTCATCGTCGGCAAAAATATCGGTAACGGTAGGCTTGCCGACAGTAACCGTGCCTGTCTTATCAAACACTGCCACCTTTATATTATGGGTGGTCTCCAGCGCCTCACCACTTTTAATGAGTATTCCGTTTGTGGCACCCAGGCCCGTGCCTACCATAACCGCGGTGGGCGTGGCGAGTCCCAAGGCGCAAGGGCAGGCAATAACCAGAACTGCGGTAAAAATACGCACGGCAAAGGAAAAATCCTCACCTGCAATAAGCCAAATCGCCGCCGAAAGAACTGCTATAGACATTACAGTGGGAACAAAAACAGCCGCCACCTTGTCTGCCATTTTTGAAACGGGAGCCTTCTTGCTCTGCGCATTCTCAACAAAAGCAATAATTCCGGCTAAAACGGTGTCTGCGCCGACGCGGGTCGCTTTAATATACAGCGCACCATTAAGATTCAGGCTGCCGCCAGTAACCTCGTCGCCCTCTTTTTTGGTGACGGGCATACTCTCACCGGTCAACATAGATTCATCAACGCTGCCATTTCCATTTACAACGATACCATCAACGGGGAACTTTTCCCCTGCCCTTACGAGCAAAATATCATCTGTACGGACGGTAGCCGTGGGAATATCTGTAACAACTTCGCCTGTACAAAGATGAGAAATATCAGGCGTAAGCGCCATTAGCTTTTTGATAGCACCTGCGGTCTTGCGTTTACTGCGGGATTCGAAATATTTACCCAGCATTACAAGGGTGATTACAACCGCAACAGACTCAAAATAAAGATTGTGTACCGCGTGGGAATCATTTGCCACGTTAAAGGTCTGGACTATACTGTAAACAAATGAAGCGGTAGAGCCGACAGCCACCAGAGTATCCATATTTGGATTACCGCGGAACAAAGTCGAATATCCAACGGTAAAAAACTTATAACCGATAATCATTACGGGAACGCAAAGGACTATTTGTGTTATTGCAAATCCCAACGGAGACTGCTCCATATGACAAAACTTCGGTACAGGAATGGATGAAAAGAACATCTGACCCATTGAAACGTACAGTAAAAGCAGGCTCAAGACACCTGCGGCTATAAGTCCGTAAGGCTTTTTCTCTTTTTCTTCCGCCACCTTTTCGGTAATGGGAATATCCTCACGGATACCAAACCCTGCTTTGGTTATAACACGCTCAAAATCCGAAAGACCGATTACCGACTCATCGTAAGTGACAGTCATTTTCTCGGTCATAAGATTGACCTCGCACTCATTTACACCGCTCAAACGGTGCACTACTCTCTGCACAGCACCGGAACAAGCCGCACAATGCATGCCCGTGATTATATAAGTTTCGGTTTTCAAACAAATCACCTCTTGACTGTATTATATACCCCCGTAGGGTATATTGTCAAGATAATTTTTATTGACTTGAAAACATCTGCGTGGTATAATTTTCACAAAACATAAAAGGAGGTGCTTATATGAAGCTGCTTGTAATAACAGACAGGAAAAGTGATCTTGCTCAGGTGTTTTCTACTGTTGCGGAGACGGATATATTTTCGCCTGAAACGGAAAGAATTCCCGATACAGATAAATACGATGCTTTGGCAATTATTGGAGGAACCGGAGAAAGTCCTCTTATAATCAACGCTTTTCTGCGCGAACAGCTTGAAAGCTTTGCAGATACGGGCAAAAAGATATTTCTGGAGTACGTGAACAGCTTCCGTTGTGTTTATTCAGCTTCACCCATGGAGATGACGCCCCACCGACTCGTATGCTGTACCGAAATTATTGAAGGATTGCAACAAGGCGACCTCCTTGACAGCAGATGCAACAGTTATATACATCCGCATTTTCTTATGCCCAACACAGAACCCCTTTTGTATTATAGAAAATATACTCCTGCACACGAAAGGCTTGAGAATATTTCGGAAGATAATATAACAGGGAATATCGCTCTTTTCAAATGCGGGAATATTCTTACGGCGGCGCTAAGGATGTGTGATTTCCGCAAAGCGTGCTTTGCTCCCGAAAGTAAGTGGAAAAAGCTGGTTGAATATATCTGTGACTTTTTGGGTGCAGAAGCGCCTGCGGAGTTCCCTTCCCTTGGATATACCACAACTGAGGACGAAACGGTAGATATAGACATATGCATTCGCAAGGCTTTGACACTGCTTGAAAAATACCTTGTGTCTTCCGACGGAAGCCGCGGTATTCTTGAAGGATTAAGCCATAATATAAAGCCCGACGGAACAAGAAAAATCAATTCAAACGTAAGAGCTGACTGTACCGGTGAGGCTGCGGGAGCATTTTTATTCTCCTTTGACGACTCACTTACCGAAAAGGCGCATAATATGTACTCACTTTGCTATGGGCCTCTTACCGTTCACGGCGGCGAGTTTGACGGAATGATGCGGTGGACTGAGGAAGCGTGGAACGTGTGTTATCAGGACGACGTTGCCAGAGCAATTATTCCTTCTTTGCTGTATTCATACTTCGGATTATCAGATAAATACGTAAAAAACGCCCATAAAGCCCTGAGGTTTTTGTGCGACACCTCAAGCAGAGACGGACTTCGTCAAATGCGTACCGACGTGCTTGAGTTCGTGCGCTCAGGGGAAAGTGTAAAAACGCTTGCTGAAACAGAAAGCGGATACGCAAGTGCTCATTACAACGCATATTACAGTGCGGCGTTACTTCTTGGATATGAGGTAACGGGCGACGAAAAACTAAAAGAAGTGGGAATAAGAGGACTTGAAGCTCTAATGTCACGATATCCCGAAACGGTGCGTGAGCACAGCGAAACAAGTGAAATGTGCAGGCTCATTTTCCCCCTTGCCGTGCTTTACGGCGTAACGGGCAAAAAAGCCCATTACGATATGCTGGATAGGATTTATACCGACCTGAAAGAGCGTTTACACATTAGCGGCGGATACGCGGAATGGGACACCGGCTACAAGGCGGTATGCTTTAATAACGCAGGGGGTGAATGCTCCCTTCTTGCCAAAAACGGAGATAACGTTGCAGATCTTCTGTACACTATGAACTGGTTGCCATTGGGATTTGCCTTTGCGCACCTCGTAAGCGGCGAAGACCGGTTTTTGCGTTCTTGGGAAGACGTATGCAGATTCTTTATAAAAACGCAAATAATAAGCGATAACGAGCTTTTGGACGGTGGCTGGTGCAGAGGGATCGACCTTGACCGTCTTGAATACTACGGTATCCCCCACGATGTCGGCTGGGGACCATGCAGTCTGGAAACCGGCTGGACAGTCGCCGAAATCACAATGGGTATGCTTATCGGCAAAGGAATAACGGAAGGAAAGCTTAATATAAGGAGTTAGCAATGGAAAAATTATATTTACTTGCAAAAGGTTACACAAACCGTTTTCCCAACGGTAACCAACCGTATCAGATAACAACTCGGTTATTAGAGGAATGCGGCGAGGTGGCAAGCGAGGTAAATCATTTTGAAAAAAGCGGAATAAAAAATCTCAAGCACGGAGAACCCTCGAAACAGCATCTTGCTGATGAAATTAAGCAAGCCGTAAATGCCTTGATACAGCTTGCGGTCTACTATAACGTTGAGAATGAATTAGAAAAATCTATAGAAAATTCCCTTGAAAAAATGAGAAATGAAAACTTGATATAACATTAAAAGCACCGACTAATCGGTGCTTTTGTGTTTTATCTATGTTTTTCAAAGCAAGCAAGCGTTAATCCCGGTTCCACTTCTTGACGCTTACCCGTATCCCTAAAACCTGCGGCTTCATAGCATTTGCGGTTTTTAACCAAGTCCTCGGGAAAATCAACTGTAAAATACACAGCGTCTGCCAATTCTTTTTCGCACAGCAGTATTGCTCTTTGTGCTATTTTTTTACACTGCCTGTCAGGACGTATATATACTCGTTGCAAATAACATTCGCCCTTCTTCAACTGCTCAAAGAAAATACCTCTTCCTGCACATTTATAAAGGATGCCGCCAACAATTACACCGTCTTCAAGGATGGTAAAATAGCGGAAATAAGGCGAATCCAAACGGTTGGAAACGTCTTCCACTCCTCTCAAACACGGATTTGCAGAATCATGGTATATCTCATATAATGGATAAAACGCTTGCTTTTGTATATCTGATAATATTCGCGCATCCTCTGCAACAGTTTTTCTTATAGTAATCATTTTTACACCTTACATATTTCTAATATGTTCATTCGCCTTGGCAAAATAGCGGTTAAACCGCTCCATATCGGCATCTTCATATTTGTTACCAAGCATTATCCATTCGCAATATTCGTAAAGCAAAAACAGATCGAGCGTATGGCGGTATTCCCCATAAGAAACCCCTTTTTGCTTTACCAGATTATTATAATAATAATCAATGGCATAGGCTTTATCCTCATCCCGCATATAAAAGAATGCGTCGTCCTTTTCCTCGGCGTGGGCAATAAGTCTGGCAAGTGAAACGGGATACGGCAAAATTCCCGCTATCTCCCAGTCGATGATAGTCGCACCCCTTTCGGAAACAAGCACGTTAAAGGGAAGCAGATCATCATGGCACAATGTTCGCGGAACAAACTTATATTCCGCAAGAAAATCGGCGTATGCTTTCTCAAGACAAGGGTCACCCAAATATTTTCCGCGGTTTATGCGGCTTTCAAGTGAACGGGCAAAGAAATTATCTTCCGAACAGCCCCAGAATTTATCCTGCAAAGAGATAAGGGCATCCAGCACCTTGGTAATGGAAGCACGGTCGCATTTCAGCATATCCTCACCGGAAACGTATTCCATAAGGAAATATTCCGTTCCGTCTGCGGAGACCGAGCCGTAAAACCTCGGTGCGCCAGAAACACAATCTGAAAAGAAGGTCGAGTACACCTGTATCTCGCGGTTTTTCGCCTTTTTCAGCACGTATTTTTCGTTTCCGACATTCACCAGCCATACTTCATACTCTGCTCCGTCCTCCGCGCTTTTGAAAGGAGTTACCTCCGCACCGTCAAAGGAAACGCCGATATTAAATTGTTTTAGTATATCTTTCGGAGTGCTCATAATTCTTTATATAGCTCTAAAGCATAGTACACTTTCTAAATCTAAAAGTCAGCCAATCGAATCGCTTTCCATCAAGCTCACAACTGCCGACCAAGCGTTTACATTCAACAAAACCAAGCCGTTCTGCACAGCGTATCATAGGGATGTTGCCCGACCAAGTTTGCAGGTAAATCTCGTTTATACCATTCTCAAAATAATAGTTGATAAAGGTGTTGAGCGCATGCGTACCTATACCTTTTCTCCAGCAATCTGTCTCACAGATATCAATCCCAATAGCTCGATAAACGGTCTGACCTGTCTTTATTTTATCAATACTATTATAGTTTTCATCGATTGGGTACGAACTAACCCAACCAACATGCTTTCCGTTCCATTCGATTTCAAATTTCCAGCGAAGAATATGGCTATTCAAATTTTTCACCGACTCATAATACTCTCGCCAAGCTGTGCTTTCGGTTTTCGCATCAGACTCAAACAGTTCCCAAGGAGTGTCTGCCTTTGCCCATTCGGTTTCGGTGGTAAACCAACGTATATAATCCGCGATATCAGACTCAACCATATCTCTTAAAACGATGTCATTGCGCTTGATTTTCATTATAACACCATCATTTTCTTTCATAAACCATTCTTAATTCTTTGGCTGCCGTACCCATTTGTATTTCCTGCGCGTTTCCGTCGAAGCGGAAACCATATTTTTCATAAAAACTAATTGCCTTTTCGTTTCCTTGCAGTACCCACAGAGCAATTTTAGGAAAAGTTTCAAGTTTGCGCGCGGCAGCATTCATCAGCTCAAAGCCGATTTTTTTGCCCTGATATTCGCGGAGTACGTACAAACCGAATATCTCACCGTGGTTTGGGTAACTCGGGTCATTACATTCGCCGCAGCCCGCAAAGCCGACAACCTTTTCCCCATCCTTTGCGACAATTATATTATCTCGCCACTTAAACGCCGCTTTTTCACACTTGTCTAAAGTTACGTTGTTCAGATAATCCTTGTCAACAAGACCGCCATAAGTCTCCTGCCAGGATTTATAATGAACATATGCTTTACCGATAATCTCATCATCGGTCTCCAGTGGTTTGAATATTATAGTGCTCATAATGCTACCTCACAGTTATTTTTTCTGAGCAATCAAACAATACCAGCCAGAATTACGCATATCAAATTCGCCGTATTGCGCAGGCAATAATGCCAATTTGAGCTCCGCATACCCTAATTCATACAACTTCTCTTTTATTATGTCAAGACTGATTGGGAAGTAATGCTCTACAAAAAGCTCTTTCTTGACAATTTTATTATCCTTCTCATATGTATATAAAATATTGAAAGTCATAGAACCGTCAGTATTATAATCCCATACCTGAACAGCATTAATTCTCAAATCGTCTTTATAAACAGGAGCGTAAAGATAAAAGCGCTCTTTTTTATCTAAAATCATATCCCAGTTTCTCATATCCAAATATAGATAACCACCATCGTTTATCAGCAAATCCATTTGCCTCGAAACATCGCAAACATCACTGTTGTTAACATGAGGTAACGAGTTACCGGTGCTCATAACACAATCAAATTTTCTATCGAAAGTATTGATCAGATTACGGAAATCACACTGCCGCAAATCAATATTGATATTTTTTTGTTCTGCTTTTTCTCTGCATCTAGAAAGCATTTCAAAACTGATATCCGAACCAAAAAGTGATTTTCCCATTTCAGCAATCGGAAGTGTCAAACTACCTGTTCCTATACTAATATCAAGTACACTATTAATATTTTTCTCTGCAAAAACAGTTTCCCAATGAACATGAGTTGCTTTGTTTTTGCCTTCAGTTTCAAACATATCATAAACCAAAGGATTATTATAAATCGTAGCCATTTGAACCTCCCGTTTCACATAAACAATTCAATGTGCAAAAACCAACCAATAACTAAACATGAGAATTTAACACTTCCGCATACTCTTTCACAGGCGGGATTCCGTATTCCGCCGCGTATTCCTCGCCGAGGAAACAGCCGAAGGAAGTAATGTTTTCAAAGCCTTTACTGCGGTAAAACTCCACGTCTTTCTGCAAGACCTCGCGGTTAAAGGGCAGTTTCACATACGGCTTTTTCCAGCCGGAAAATAAGGAATTATCCATCCAATATTCCAGCACCTTTGAGTATTTGGTGCCGAAAAAGGCGAGAAGTGAATCAAGACTCTCAATCTCTTTCATATTCTCCACGCAGTCGGGGTCACAGATATATTTATCAAAACGGCGGCGAATGGGCGCAAACTCAAGGAAAATACCGTCATCCGGCTTAATTCCTGGAGCTATTATAGTTCCATGGTACGCAAGGTACGCCAAAGCAGCGTCGGAACGGTAGCTTTTTAGCCCGCGAAGCATAGCGTTGTATATTATCATCGCTTGGTCGGAAGCGGAAAGGTATTTGCAACTATCACACATACAGGGCGCGGCAGCAACGTCGTCTATCCAAAGATGATAAAACCTGCCGTTCCACGGAATGAGAGTTGCAAGAAAACGCGCCCGTTCCGCCAGATAATCCAGCGCCTCACCGCAAGAAGGACACATGTTGAAATCTGCAGTGCGTTCCCCCTGCTCGTTTACGCGAAACCAATGGGGATGCTTCTCGAAAAGCTCGCGCGGCATCAGCCAAGACAGCGCGTGACATTCAAGCTGTACGTTGATGCCTCGTTCAGACATTTCAGAAATAAAAGAATCAACCCGATTTTCGCTTAAAGAAGACAAGAAAGTATCTAAAGTCTTGTGTGCATCAATACCGCCTGCAGGATGAATACCAAGGGTATTAAGTCCACTTTCAAGAAAGAGGTTTTTCCAGTATTCGCAAATATCAGTATCATGGATAATAATTCCGCTTGATTTTAACATAAGACAAACCTCTCGCAAAATCTAATAGTATCTGTTATTTAATTTATAATACTGCACAAAAACAAAAAAGTCAACAGCGGTTACTGTTGACAATAAAAAGAAAAACACTCAAGTCTTTGGTGCACCTTCAGGGATTCGAACCCGGGACCCACTGATTATGAGTCAGTTGCTCTACCAACTGAGCTAAAGGTGCATATAAGACTTGAGTGTTTTGGCGCCTCTTTTAGGACTTGAACCTAAGACCCCCTGATTAACAGTCAGATGCTCTAACCGACTGAGCTAAAGAGGCGTGTCAGCATCGACCTATCTTCCCGGGCCGCTTCCAGCCGAGTATTGTTGGCACAAACGAGCTTAACTTCCGTGTTCGGGATGGGAACGGGTGGACCCTCGCTGTTAAAGACACTGACTATAGCTTTGTTCAGGAAAGAAC
>JAZOBE010000018.1:0-7924 GCA_045595785.1 Eubacteriales bacterium | reverse complement strand
TGTTTTGGATGGCATTACACAACTTATCAAATCAGAAATAATAAAACAATACAAAAGTGTACGTAAGTTTTCCGAAAAAAGCGGTATTCCGTATAGTACGCTTTCTAATGCGTTATCTAAAGGAATTGGCGGAACATCCTATGAAACAGTTATAAAGATTTGTAATTTGCTAAACTTAAAGCAGGCGTATGACGCAGATCTTACGGTGTTTAATGAACATTGTTATGAGATTTGTTCCATGCTTTCGGCTCTCGACGATCATGCAATACATACCCTCAAGACCATTTTAAGTGTTGAGTACGAACGATGCACCAAAGGAAAGAAAATTCATAGTCCATACGAAAGATTATCCATAGCAGGTCCGGCTCTCGAAGGTCAGAAAGACACCAAGGAGGGCACGGTATGATTAGCAAAGAATTAAAGCGACTAAGCCGGCGTGAACTTGTAGATATTATCTATCAGTTAAAGAAAAACGAGCAGGATATGCAAGAAGAAATAGAGTCGCTTAAGACCGAACTTCAGGATAAACGTATTCGTATTTCCACAGCGGGTTCAATCGCTGACGCGGCTATGTCGGTTACAAATGTGTTTTCTACTGCACAAATGACCGCCGATATCTATTTGCGTGAAATCTCCTGTATGAGAGAAGATGCGGACAGAGAGTGTGCAAAAAAAATTGAGGAAGCTGAAAAGAGAGTAAGAGACATTCTTGCCGATGGTGAGAAAAAGTTTGACATCTTGAAAGCGGCTTATAAAAGAGAGTACGTGAAGTGGCAACAACTTAAATCAGAGGTTGAAACACTCGAAGAAAGAAAAAAACAGTTAATGTGTGAGGGTATAGACGATGGCCAATAAGCATGCAAAGAAGGTTTCTGTTCCCTCGTTATCGGAAATTCAAAGCGAGCGCAAACGTATACGAAGGGGTACATACTATCGCCAAGCTCTTCGAGGCACGGTTTCTGTGCTTTTGGTAGTAGCTGCAGTCGCGGTTTTAATTACAACCTTGTTTTTGCCAATTCTTCAAATTTCGGGTGATAGTATGTCACCTACGCTAGAACATGATGAGATCGTTGTCCTTTTAAAAACAAAAAAGTTTGAGAGAGGCGATTTAATCGGCTTCTATTATCAAGGAAAAATCTTGCTGAAACGAGTGATAGCATTACCTGAAGATGAAGTGGCGATTGATGCCGATGGCAATGTATACGTAAATGGCGAATTATTAGAAGAACCTTACGTTACAGATAAGGGACTTGGAGATTGCGACTTAGAATTTCCATATAAGGTACCGGGAACAAGTTACTTTGTATTAGGTGATAGACGCTCCAATTCGGTAGATAGTCGAAACTCGGTAGTTGGGGCAATTTCAAGAGATGATATTATCGGAAAGGTCTTTATAAGAGTCTGGCCGCTTCCCGAATTTGGATTCGTTTACTAAAAACATTTAAAACTACTTAAACGAAAGGAGGGAGAGACGTGCAGGATATCTTGAGTGAAGGCCTGAAGAAACTAAAGAAAAAGCGAGTTAGAAGAACGCGAATGCTTGCCATTCTGCTTGTTCTCTCCCTCATAGTTTCTTTAGATGTTTTCTGGTCTTTGCGCAAGCCCGGTCTAACGTTAGCCGGTGATGCCGACTGCGGTATGATTGAGCATACTCACGATGAATCGTGCCAAAACGGAGAATTCCCATGTGAGCTAACAGAACACGTTCATACCATTGAATGTTATTCCGATGAAACAGCTGATGTGGAATCGCAACTCGACTGGCAGAAAATGTTTGATAATTATCCCTTTACGGGAAGTCTGAGTACGGACTTAGTCGGTATTGCTAAAACACAGGTTGGGTATTCTGAGAGCAAACTTAACTTTGAGGTAAACAAAAGTGGCATACGACACGGTTACACACGTTACGGTGCTTGGTATGGAACGCCGTATAGCGACTGGTCGGCAACCTTTGTATCTTTCTGTTTACATTACGCTGGGGCAAATCAGCTTGATTTTCCTTACAATACCGGCGCGGCTTCTATGGCAGAACAGTGGAAAAAAACAGGAAAGTTTGCCTTAGCCGAGAATTATAAACCTAGTAGTGGCGACCTAATCTTCTTTAAAGATAATACGGTTGGGATTGTCTGTGAAACCCAGCTTTCGTCCTGCTACGTCATTCGCGGCGACTATGAAAACGCGGTTAAAACGGTTATTGTTTCCTACGCCGACGATTCGATTTTAGGTTGGGGAACCGTAAATAAGCAAATATCGGGCGAAGAACTTTACGATATTTCAAAGGGTCCTGCGGTATTTATTTTCGCCGACCGAATCGTAAATACCAAGGCTCAAACCTATAATCTTAGAAGTTCTCGAACAATAAACGATTTAATAACATACCTAAACGATAATAGGGGTTCTTACTATTTCACCTTGCTAGACACAAGCAACCGTGAGCTTCCTAAAGACGATGACGGAAACTTCATAGTCCATGCGGGAACACAGTATAAAATAACCCTTACCGCTACAAGTCCCGACGGTTTTTCTCCGGGAACATATCAGTATCAGTTCCCAAATGGAGTAGAAATGCTGGCAGGAACGGGTGATTTCGTAATAAACGACGTTATTGTTGGCAACTGGGAGGTAACCGCAGACGGATTGGTTACCCTAATCTTTAACCAAGAAGCAAACAAACTTTCCGACATTACAATTAGCGCGACGATGGGAATTGTTTATCCCGAAGATCAAAAAGAAATGGATTTGGACGGAAAAATAAACGTTACCATTGAACCCCCACGAGAAGAAATTAAGGTTACCGAGGTTCAAAAGTGGGGAGAACAGGGTAACCCCGATAACATAAATACCGTTAACAAACCCCACAAACTCGACCCTAATAAAATATATTGGACGGTTCAAATCGAAGGAAACCAAAACTCCAATATACCGGGAAGTAAGATAACCGACCGAACGCTAAAATACGATTGGAGTTATGAGCATTATTATTCCGATACAGATATGGCAGCAGGACTTAAGATGGGCGTATCAATATACAATTCCGATGGAACCGAAGAGTGGCATACCTGGACGGTTTACCCCGGTGACGATTTAAAGTGGACTGCAGATGGTTGGGAATATACCATGCCCGAAACCATAATCTGTAATAAAAACGCCAATAGTACGCACGAGCAAGTGTTGGGCAACGACCATTATACCTATTTTATCGAATACACCTCAACGCCAACCCACGTTGACCTTGCCGGCGAGCTTGGTTATGTAAATGCGGTTGATGTTGATAATAAATACCAAGAGGGTTGGGGTGGATTTATTCAAAATGAGGTTAAAGCCGCCATATTCAAACACGGTACTCTTGTGACCGATGCTGATGGTGCAAAAACCGTTTGGGAAATTCAGGCAACTATTCCTAAGAAAGAAGCTCAAATAGCAGAGCACGACTGGATAATAAGCGATAGTATGTCTATTGTTAACCAGTGGGGTAATAATCAGTATTATGAAGGAAACGATATAAAAATTAGTAGTATTACCGCCAATTATTTTGGTACTATCATAAACATTCCGTATTATACGGTAGCAACTGAGAACGACCCCTATGCCTACGAAATGTATTCGTGGAGCGACGGTACTAATAACGGTGCGGAGATTCACATACTACAGCGATGCGTTTGTACCGAAGAGACCTGCGGAGAATGGACAGGACAATGTAATCCTTGGGGTTATTGGGACGGACCTAAATATCAAGTTACCGATTTCTGCGACTGTTGGCACGAAGTTGAAGATACAACCTTTACGATTACGTACGAAACTGACGTAACCGAGGAAATAGAGCAGTATGGCGGTTTGGGATATTCGGCATACAACGGTGCGGGACTGTATAGTAATACTACCTCCCTTTGGACTGAAACAACCGTTCCTCTTCCCGGAATCATTAAAAAAGAAGACCGAGAGCCCGAAGGATCTCTTGTAAAATATAACATTACGGTAAACGAATCGAAGTTAAATCTAACCGACGGTTCTCCCCTTGTTATACACGACGAAATGACCGATACCCTAACCTTTATGAGAGGTTCGTTGGTTATTCAATCAAAAGATGCCGCAGGAAATATAGTAACCCTACACGAAGGCGTAGACTATACCTATACCTACGACGGTACGGGAGAAGCGGTTAACGAAAACGGCGACGCCGTGCACGTGCTTGATGTCACAATACTACATCCGCAGCCGGTAACCTATATTTTAGATTACAATACAATGCTGATCGTGCAGGGAGCCACCTCGGCCCTTAAGTATAATAATACGGCTACGGTTTCCGTTTGGGGCACAACGGTGTCCAGCACGAGCACCGAACGTGTTTTTCCCGATATAAGCTTCGCATCAAATGCCTTTGCGGTAATGATACATAAGATTTCGGCCGATAGTGGAGCATCGCTTAAGGGCGCAAAATTCGGATTATTTAACGCCCAAGGCGGTTTGATCACAACCGGTGTAACCGGTGTCGATGGAAAGGTTTTCTTCGAAACGGATATTCAAAAAGGTATCGTTCTTCGAGAACATAAAATCTATTATGTTCAAGAATTGGAAGCTCCTCCGGGATATAAGCTGGACGATACGATTCACGAGTTCTGTTTCTGTAACCAAGCAGGTGGACAATGCGATACCTTCGACGAACTAAAGGAAGAGCACGAACTCACGCGAGTCCCCTTCGACACAACAGGTCATATCGATATAACGAACCAAGCAACAACCTATAAACTCCCCGAAACCGGAGGAATAGGAACCTATCCCTTGTTACTTGTGAGTGTGCTATTTATAGTTACACCGCTTGTATATAGATTCATTCGAAGGCGCAAGCGAGAAAGGAGGGGCGTAGGATAGCTTCCCTTGTCTCGGCGGAAAACGCGCCGGAGATGAATCAATAAAAAAATAAAATTTAAATTTAGAAAGGACCCAAAATTATGAAAAAGTTTTTATCTATTCTTATGGTGCTGGCTATGATTCCAGCAATTAGCACCACCGCATTTGCAGCTGAAAACAGTACCTATACCCTTACCATTACCGGTGCTGCCGGTCACGTCTATGACATTTATCAGATCTACACGGGCGACATTTCCCAGGAAGGCGATCAAACCGTTCTTTCCAATGCAAAGTTCGGTCAGAACCATTACCCTGTCGACGGTAATATCGGTGATCCCGTTCCCAAAGATGAGCTTGAAAGCCTCGTCGATGAAAAAACTGCTGTGGATATTCTGGATTCCGGGGTTAAAGGCGATCCCTACAAGAACGATGTGACCCCCGCAGACAACGAATCTTCTATTATCATTAGCAATATTCCCGCCGGTTACTATATGATTGTTGATGTTACCGATGCAGATGATCTACCTGATGGTCAGACCAAGTCTCCCATTATGCTTCAGATGCTCGAAGATGTTACCATCGCTTCCAAGCACGCTACCATCAGCTCCGAAAAGAAGGTGGATGACAAGAATGATTCCGACAACAGCGAGGACGCTGTTGTATGGCAGGATTCTGCTGACTACGACATCGGCGATAACGTTCCTTTCCAGCTTTCTGTCATCCTTCCCTCTACCTTCAATACTTACGAGGACTACACCATCACCTTCCACGATCAGCAGGCAGCTGGTTTCGGAAATCCTACTATTACGAATGCTTACATTTTGAAAGCGGATGGCACCACCAAAATCACCATTCCTGCAGCCGCAAGCGGTGTGTCCGGCTATAACCTCACAAATTCTTGCACCAACACAGAAAAGTGTGATTTTAGAGGATGTTCCTTTAATGTTGTCGTTGGTGATATCAACGATTTCTACGGTCAGGATACGTTTACCAAAGGGGATAAGGTTATTGTAGAATATACTTCCGAGCTTCTTACCGGCGCCACTGTCGGCTCTCTGGGCAATGAAAACGGCATGTATGTTTGCCATCCCGATGGTCATACTCCTCAGGATTTCGTAACGGTATTTACTTATGAACTGAAGATCAACAAGATTGACGGCGCAAGCAAAGAAGCTCTGAACGGCGCAGGCTTTACTCTAAGCAAATGGAACGCAGAAGCAAATGATTGGGTTGCCGTTGGTGCAGAAATCAAAGGTGAAAACATCACCTCTTTCACCTGGTCTGGCATTGACGCAGGCAAGTACAAACTTGTGGAAACCACCACTCCTACAGGCTACAATACCCTTGCTGATATGGAGTTTGAGGTAACTGCACAGCATAAGGTCGAGTGGGTAAAAGGCGGAAACAGCGCATTTATGGACCTGATTGCCAAGGACGCTTCCGGCAATATAGTGTTTGCAGATGCTGCCGGTGACCCTGCAGTTGAGGACGGCAAACTCGAAGGTGACATTGAAAACTACAAAGGCGCTGTTCTTCCTGAGACCGGTGCACAGGGCACATTCTTGCTCATTTGCGGCGGTTCCTTGCTCGTAATCTTGGCTGCTGTCTTTATGATTACCCGCAAGAAGATGTCCGTTTACGAGGACTAATATCCTAATACATAGTTTTAAGTTTTGTTAATTTAGAAAGCGGCGGCGGATGGTTTAATCCGCCATCCGCCGCTATCCTTTTAAAGCAGTGGAGAGATGCTTATGAAGAACAATAAAATAGGAATCCTATTGGTTCTGATGCTTTTCGTAGGCGTCTGTGGACTGCTTTATCCGTCCGTGAGCCAATATTGGAACAGTAAAACACAAACACATGCAGTAGAAAACTATCGGGAAATTCTCGACTCATTGAGGCCCGAAGATTATGAAGCCTATTTTCAAGAAGCCCAAACGTATAATAATGAGTTGAGCAAGCAAAGTTCTCCTTTGCTTGATTACCGAAAGCTAAAAGACTACAACAGCATTTTAAATGTCGGCGGAAACGGCGTTATGGGATATGTTTCTATCCCCAAATTGGGCGTTGAGTTGCCTTTATATCACGGTATATCCGCAGAAGTATTGAACATTGCCTGCGGTCATTTGGAGGGAACTTCCTTGCCGGTGGGCGGTAAAAATACGCACTGTGTTTTATCCGCGCATCGTGGACTTCCTCACGCCAAACTCTTTACGGAACTGGACAAGATGGAGGTTGGAGATACCTTCACGATTACCGTGTTGGATAGAACCATCACCTATCAAGTGGATCAAATTAAAGTGGTACGGCCGGAAGAGATTGACGATGTTCAAATTGTACCCGGAGAAGATTTATGTACTCTGCTGACCTGTACTCCCTATGGTGTCAATTCTCATAGATTACTTGTCCGAGGAACACGTATAGAGAACGCTGCTCCTATTCTGCACGTTACCTCCAATGCGTATCGCATTGACTCTTTGGTGGCAACCCCCGTGGTTGCTGCTCCGATCTTGCTGATTTTATTGATTGTATTGATGGTGAAATATCGGGATAAGGGTAGCAAACCGCTTATCTCAAAGGAGGAAGAAGAATGGCTAAAAGAAGAATTGGGATAATCGCTTTTATACTTTGTATTTGCCTTTATCTAATTCCTTGCCAAGTGCAGGCGGCATCAACAGCAGATGCAAAGGAACCTATATCTACAAATGAAAACTGTTCTTTGACGATCTCCTATTGTAGCGGTGGTATTGCTTTTTCGGAATTGCCTGTAAATCTATATAAAATTGCCGATGTTTCTGCAGATTATCAATATACGCTTACATCGTCCTTTGAAAAATCCAATCTCATTCTTAATGGGATAGAGACGGTAGGTGAATGGAATATTATTCGGTCAACTCTCGAAACATTTATACTTGCTAACGATATCACGGCAGGTTTTAATGCAAAAACAGACTTTGAAGGTAAAGCATCTTTTGATGCATTAAAGCCGGGGCTTTATTTAGCAATTACAGAGCGTATAATTCAAGATGAAACAACCTATGTATTTGATTCTGCTTTAATCGCCTTGCCCGGTTTG
>JAZOBE010000017.1:0-2038 GCA_045595785.1 Eubacteriales bacterium | reverse complement strand
CCCGCAGCTTGTTTTTGCTCTCGGTATTATGGTAGGCGTGTATGCGTCTATGTCACTTGTAGGAGCAACAGAGTCACCGTATTTTTGGATGGCGGTAAGATCCGCAGCCGCAGGTATATTCTTGCTCGGAGCAAGCCTGACATTGCCGAAGATGTTTGCGAAAATCCCGGTAAAGTACGTCTCCGCTGCATTATCGCTTATTTATACAGGACTTGCGTTTGCTGTTCCGCTTGTAACCGTTGAAAAGGCGAATGCAATTACACTTGCTTATCAAATCATCGGCTCTATTGTAATTCTGACTGTTCTTGTATTTTCGATAATCGAAATATTGCGCGGAAAGCAGATAAAGCTTTGTGTTAACAACGCTCTGTCATCGGTACTCGTCTTTTATGTAATGTTCTTGTTCGGCGAAAGCGTGAACATACGTTACAGTCCTTTGATGTGGCTGTCTTTGATGATGCTTGGCGTAATTCTGGTGATAGGATTCCATGAATTTATTCTGTCCGAACGCCGCAACCGTCAATTGACGTCTAATCTTGAGGCAGAGGTAGAGCTTCAGACGAAGAATATGCAGACTATCATTGAAGAACGCGAAAGAATATTGCAGTTCATTTCTCACGATATGAAGAAGCCGCTTTCTTCCGCGCGTGTTTATCTGTCCGCGTTACGTCAAAAGCAAGAACGGGGCGACCAGCTTAAAACCATTGATATCATCGAAGCGAAAGTATCGGATCTGTATGATAATCTTTCTGCGGTTGCTGATTATGCCAAGCGGAAGTATATTGCGGAAACACCCGTGACCGTATCAATTGATGAAATTCTGAATGCGAAGTATGCCGAGCTTGTCCCCGATGCAGAAGCAAACGGAATTGTAATGACAATTTCGGCAAAGCGTGCTCTTGCTTTTGCAAAACCCGACGCATTAAAATCGGTGCTTCATAATCTTATTTTGAACGCCATTGAACACGCCGAATGCAGTAATATTTGGCTTAAAGTCTATCGTAAATTTGATAAATGTATCATTACTGTTACAGACAATGGAAAGGGATTTGGAGATAAGGATGTGTTCCATCCGTATTATTCAGGCAACGAAGGAGAAGAAAACATCGGTCTTGGCTTATATATTTGCAAAAGCCATATTGAAGCAATGAATGGAACACTTACGCACGAATATGTGAATCACAAACTTATTTTTACAATAACTCTTCCAATTGCTTAAATAGCAGTAGACAAAAGAACGGTGTATCAACTGACACACCGTTCTTTTGTTTTGGCTATCAGTTGCTTTCTATTCTACTGAGTATTTCGGCAACGATGCGATTCTTATATCCTTCATCATAGGTTATGCTGCTTTTTTTAATCATTATATAAACATCAAGCAGACTGGTCTTTCTGCTGTTGGCGATATCGAAGATATATTCCTCGTTTATAGTTCTTTTATCTTCATACTTTGCTTTGTAGCCACTTAGACCGCCCGTGGATATTTCTTCGATTTCTCCAATAAGAAGATACGAAAGCTGTCCTTTGAAGTAATGAGAAATTTCCCCATAAGCATTTCTACCAGTTTCCCTGAAATCAATTTGAACAATAAAGCTCCTATCAGGCGCACAAAGGTTAATATCGTTTTCACATGTTTCGTTATTGCTTGAATCGATGCACTTTATTTAAACGTTTCTCTTTTCATCCGAAAAGCCGTTGCTCAACTTTATCAAAATCCACGGTTAATATTTCCACATCATCTCCTAAAATGTTTCTTACAAAATCTTCTTGCCAATCAAAACAATATACACAAAGATTACCTTTTAATTCAGAAGCGGCCCACAGACGACGCAGATCACCGTCCAACCACACCAAAGAATAAACACCGTCAGTATAATCATCGTGATCATAATATCCATACTTGGGAAGTTCGTCTAACTCCAGAAGTAACTTTTTAAAATAATTATGCCACCCTATAACGGTGAAGAAGCGTAGAAATCTCGCACCATATTCGTTCAAAGGAATAAAATGTGTTTTATCAAATATTTGATCAAAATGA
>JAZOBE010000016.1:0-15082 GCA_045595785.1 Eubacteriales bacterium | reverse complement strand
CACTTAAATCAAAACTAAGGAAGTACACAAAAATGAAAAAAAAGACCCTTTTTGTATGTGAAGCGGCAATTATCGCCGCTTTATACGTGGCGCTCACTCTTGTTTCCCCAAATCCCATCGGCGTGTTTCAGGTGCGGTTTTCCGAATGTCTTACCATACTGCCCGTGTTTTTCCCTGCCGCCGTGCCGGGGCTGTTTATCGGCTGTATAATCTCAAACCTTATTGCGGGCGCACTTATATGGGATATCGTGTTCGGGTCGCTGGCAACACTTATTGCCGCATTTCTTACCTATAAGTTTGGCAAAAAGCATTTTCTTCTGGCGGCGTTTTTCCCTGTGCTGGCAAATACCGTTGTGGTGCCTCCCGTACTTATCTATTTTTACGGTGTGCCGGATGCTTTGTGGGTAATATATCTTTCCATCTTTGCGGGAGAAGTAATTTCCTGCGGCGGACTTGGATATGTTTTGCATAGGGTTCTTAAAAAACGGATTTCTCATATAAATAAATGAGGTGAATTATATGTTCAAAAAAATATCCCCCTTTGAATCTGTCGGCAACGTTTTTAATATGATCGGCAAGCAAAAAATGCTCATAGTCGCAGGAGACGGCAAAAACGTCAACGGAATGACAGCATCCTGGGGCTCTCTCGGTGTTATCTGGGGCGCGCCTGCCGCTTTTGCTTTTGTCCGTGACAGCCGCTATACCAAAACCTTTTTGGACACGTCGGATACCTTTTCTCTTTGCTTTTTCCCCGAAGGGTTTGAAGATATGTACCGTTATATGGGCACTGTTTCCGGCAGAGACGAGGACAAAACCGCACGCTGTAACCTTACCGTTGCTTACGAGGGCGATACCCCTTATTATGCCGAGGCGGAAACGGTTATTATCTGCCGCAAGCAAGGAGCAGTCCGTATGCCTGCTGAAACCATGTCTGACATCGTAAACCAAAAATGGTATACCTCCAAGGACTACCACACAATGTATACCGGAATTATAGAAAGCTATATGGTCAAATAAAACATACAATAAAAGGAGAAACGTTATGAAAAGGACGTTATCATTGCTTTTTGCTGTTCTTATGGTTTTTTCTTTCTCTGTTTGTTCGCTGTACGGGTGTGATAATAACGAATCTGCGCCCGAGCAATCAACTCAGAGCAGTACACCTTCCGTTTCACAGCAAGAATCCGAAGAGGAGAGTATTCCCGTGATAAACATTACAGATTCCCCCGATTACGCAAACGTAGCGTTGGGAAAGACATATACAAGGTCTGCTCTATACCCCAACGATAATGAGCCCTCTTATCCCGACGAGGGCGGAAACTCTATGACAGACGGAGTCATCGCTTCCGAGACTGCCAAGTATTCGGACAAAGCTTTTATCGGCTTTAACAAGAATCAGGTAGAGTATACCGCAAAGGGCTATTCCTATATAACTGTTGATCTGGGCGATATTTATTACGTTGATAAGTTCGTAGCCCACGTGGCGTCGTCCTTCCATCTCAGCGTAGGAATTTCCGCCCCCGAGAAGGTACTCGTGTATATATCCAACGATAACCAAACCTGGCACAAGGCAGGTAACGCACAGTTTACCGATACCGAGGAGATAAGCTCTGTTGAAGCAACTCTTACTCTTGACAGCGCACTTACCGCCCGTTACGTTGAGTTCCGCTTTGTGGGCGACAGCAACTGGATAATGGTTTGTGAGACCGAGGCGTACGGTGTCAAAGCACCTGAAGCAATGCCGTATCCCAACGAGGGCGAGGAGATCAAATTCCTGTTCGTCGGAAACAGCTCAACCTATTATTTTAACGTTCCCGCAAAGTTTGAGGAGCTGGCAGAGGACGCAGGCTATTCCGTAGACGTTACGGGCTGCTGTGTGGGCAGTGCTTATCTGAGCCAGTTTGCGGATCCCGCAGACAAAACTCACGGCGCTTTGTTAAGAGATAATCTTGATAAAAAGACCTTTGATTACGTAGTTCTTCAGGATAACAGTAATTGCGATTATGAGGATTCCAAGGCGGCGCTCGACGTGCTTGTTCCGCTCATAGAAGAAACCGGCGCGAAGATAATGCTTTATAAGCGTTATTCCTCCAACGACGTTCCTGCAAACCGTCCCTCCAGCGCAAAACGCCATCATCTTAACTATACTCAGCTTTCAAAGGATTTCGGCATAGATAAGGTGGCGCCGGTTGCAGACGCGTTCCTTATCGCCGCAGAGAAATATCCTTCTCTTAATCTTTACCATACCGATAATTCCCATCATTCGGATCTGGGTGCATATCTTATCGCCTGCATTATGGCTATAACTTATCTGGATATCGACCTCGATACCGTTTCTTATACCGCCGGCTATGACGAAGCAACCGTTACAGCAGTAAAAGAGCTTGCCCGTCTCGCCTGCGAAGAAGGCTACGATTTCTCCAAAATCAAATAAAACAAAAAGTCCGGTTAAATCCGGACTTTTTTTATCATTATACCGCCTAATATTCCTATTCCCGCGCCGCAGACTGTTCCGCTTATGATAAGTGCGGGGAGGTAATACGCCACTGCAGAGGTATCCAGTATAACTGCGGCAATGCATATCTGTGCGAGATTGTGGGAAATACCGCCTGCAACGCTTACCCCTGTGGGCGAAAAGGCATCTGTTTTCTTAAGAACTGCCATCACCGCCAAACTCAACAGCGCTCCCGATGCGGCGTATAAAAAGGACGTAAAATTCCCAAAGAGAATTCCGCACAATATTACCCGCAGGCAGGAAACGGCAAAGGCGGGCAAAAACCCGTGTTTATACAGCAAAAACAGCACAGCCAGATTAGGAAGCCCTAATTTTATTCCGGGAACACCTATATTTATCGGCAAAAGCGTTTCTACGTAAGCCAGTATAAGCGCGATTCCCAAAGCCGCGCCGCCGAAAGCCGTTTTTACGGCACCAGATCCGGCACGCTTGTCTGCTTTTCGGTTTTTATCACACGCACTGTCAGTCGGTTTGGCAGACATACTATACTTTCTCCTTCAAATCCTATTTTACGGTGGTTAACGCATACCTTGTCGGGGCAGGAGGCGGAGGTAATATCCGCTTTCCCGTCGGATATTACCAGCACGTTGTAACCGCCGTTTTCGTTTTCGAAAGTTATCTCGGTGTCCTCGTCAATGGGGTACACGCCTATTATGTCTCCGTCCTGCTCCACATACACATACCCTCCCGCTTGGTGGGAAAAGTTTACCCACACAGCGTAGCCGATACACAGTATCAACGGAACCAGCATAATAAGCAGGTCGTTTCTTGTTTTACGTTTCATTTATATCTTTGCAATACAGTGTACGGGACAGACTTCCACGCACTGTCCGCAACGGATACACTTTTCATAATCGATTCGTGAAAGATTGTCCTTAACGATTATTGCGTCGGTAGGACAAATCTTTTGGCATTTCAGGCAGGCAATACAGCCGGTGTCGCACTTTTTACGGGTAACAGCGCCTTTTTCCGTGTTGGAGCAGGCTATTGCCGCCGTTGCAGGCATATCTATAAGGCTGATAATTCTGTTAGGGCAAACCTTAACGCAGGCACCGCAGCTTATACACTTGCAGGTGTTAACCTTGGCAATGCCGTTTTCAATATATATTGCGTCCGCAGGACATACCGCCGCGCAGTCTCCGCCGCCCAAGCAGCCTTGAGTGCAGGCTTTTTCGCCGCCGAAAGCGATATTTCTCGCGGCGCAGGAGGCGATTCCGTTATAATCTGCGCGAATTCCGTTGTGGTTACAGTCGCCGCGGCAGTGAACAAAGGCTTTTTGTTCCTTCACTTCGCCTGCGTCTGTGCCTAAAACCCCAGCTAATATTTCTGCCACTTCTTTTTTGCCCGGCGCGCAGAGGTTGGTGCTTTTAGTCTTTCCTTCGGCAAGAGCTTTTGCATAGGCTTCACATCCGGGATAACCGCATCCGCCGCAGTTGGCGCCGGGAAGCGCATCAAAAAGCAATTTTTCTTTCTCGTTTACTTCGTTGCTCATAAAACGGTGGGCAATTGTTAAAACCACAGCGAGAACACAGCCTATTCCGCTTACCACCGCAACGGGAATGAGTATTTCTACCACATCTACCATATATTTTTGTTTCTCCTTCCCGTTACTTAAACATATTTTCGATAACCGAAGCAAACCCGTAAAAGGACATTGATACGATGGAAGCAGCAATAAGTGTTATGGGAATTCCCTTGAAAGGCTTGGGTATATCCGCACCTTCCATTTTTTCTCTTACTCCCGCAAAGAGTACCATCGCCAGCATAAATCCAAGACCCACGCCTAAAGACGAAACCATGGATTCAACAAAGTTATATCCATCTGTAATATTGTTAAGACAAACGCCAAGCACCGCGCAGTTGGTGGTTATGAGGGGAAGATACACGCCCAAAGAGCGGTATAGAGGCGGGATATAACGCTTTAATATAATTTCCACAAACTGAACCAGCGCGGCTATTACCAGAATAAACACCACTGTTTCAAGATAAGTGAAAGAGGGATAAAGGAGATAGGTGTATATAGGGTAAGTCACCGCAGTGGCAACCAGCATAACTGCCGTTACCGCAACACCCATTCCCGTAGCTTGGTCTATTTTTTTGGATACGCCCAAAAAAGGACATATACCCAAAAACTTGGTCAGCACATAGTTGTTAACAAACACGGAGGAGAGCAGGATTATCAGTAATTGCTTCATACCGCTTTACGCCTCCTTTTCACAACCGCCGCAAAGGTTGCAGCCTTCACAGGCGCTTGCCGTTCTCTTGCGCTTTTTAGGCAAAGAGTTTACCGCCGCAGTCACCAGACCAAAGACTAAAAAACCGCCGGGAGGTGTGGTGAGAAGTGGAATGGTATAATCCTTTACAACGGGTATGCTTATTCCGAAAAAGCTTCCCGCGCCTATTACTTCTCTCACAGTTCCCATTAAGAACAAAGCAAGAGTAAAGCCCAGCCCCATTCCGATACCGTCGAAAACGGATTCCAGCACGCCGTTTTTGCTTGCAAAGGCTTCGGCTCTGCCCAAAATAATGCAGTTAACCGTAATAAGTGCAAGATAAACGCCCAGCATATCGTAAAGGGCAGGTAGGTACGCCTGCATAAGCATTTGCACTGCGGTAACGAATCCTGCAATAATAACTATATATGCGGGAATACGCACCGTTTGGGGAATAAACTTGCGCAGCATGGATATTACGGCGTTAGAGCATATCAGCACCGCCGTGGCGGCAAGACCCATTCCCAAAGCGGAAATAACGCTTTGTGTGGTGGCAAGGGTGGGGCAGGTACCCAAAAGCAAAACAAACACGGGGTTTTCTTTAATAAAACCGTTAACAAGAAAAGATAATTTGTTTTTCATTTGTTTTGCCCCTCCTTTATTTCTTTTTGTGCTTCAAACATATCTGTAATTGCTGTTTTTACAGCAGATGCGGATATGGTTGCTCCGGAAATAAGCGTGTCGCTTTCGGTAAGCGTGCTTTCGGTTTTTCCTTTAAGGTTGTTAATATACTCTTCTTCGTTAAGGGTGTAGTCCTCGTAATACTGGGAATACAGTATAAATTCGCTCACCTTTATTTGTGCAATACTGCCCTTTTCGTCCAGTATTCCGTATACCGTCATGGTACCGTTGTTGTAGCCTACGGGGTGGCACACAAATCCGTAATAGGTTTCACCCTTTTGGGTTATTTCAAATGCGTTGGTAACCGTGGAAAGGGTGTTAAGCTGAATGGGCTCAAAGACAGCACCCTCTTCGGCAAGACGGCTGAGTGCGGTTTTGTCCTTCTCCTCGCTGCTGTCGGCGTTGTTGGGCACGGCTCCTGCCGCGTCGTTAATATTTTCCGTTTTATCGGTAATATCGTTTCCGTCAATATCAAAGGCTTTCACCTTTCCGAAAGCGTTTACCACGCATATCGTGTTGTCCTCGGAAACCAGAACGTATCCGGTGCCGTTGGTAGCGGCATACGCCGTTTTCACCCACTCCGCGCCGCTTTCATACACTTGAACAGATGCTTTTCCGCTTGGCGAAACCGCACCTGTAAGCAATGTGTCAATAAGCTCTTGCAGCTTTTGCTCGTCATCCTTTTCACCTGCGTTTATCAAGCCCATGGAAATAAGCGTATCAAAAACGTCCTTTACGCCCTGCTTAAAAGCGGTTGACGAATAGGTTACACCGCCCACCAATTCAACACCGTTAAGAGCGGAATCCTTGCCCACATAGCTTTTTGGATAACTTTCTCTGCCGAAATCCTTGGTCTCGTTATAAGAGGTGATAACTATTCCGGTAATCACGCCGTCTTGTCCCACGCCTACCGTATAAAGCATGGGAGAATTACTGTATTGGGTTGTTATCTCCACCGTAGCAGCGTATCCCAGCCCCTCGGTTTCACGGTAGATTTCCTTCAAGGAAGTGGAAGCGGAATCGGGAACTGTCAGCTTTTCAAAATCCTTTGCGCCGGGAAGCACCTGGGAAAGTGATTGGGTTGCGGCAGACTGAAGATTTTTTTCTATTATAGGAGCGGTAAACATATTTGTTACCGCCAGCAGCAAAGTAACTATAAGGCAGATGGAAGTAAGTTTTAATACACTTTTCATTTCGTCTTACCTCCAAAGGGAACGGGTCTGGTCCATTTATCTATATAAGGCGTCAGTATATTCATAAGCAGTATGGCGTAGGAGACACCTTCGGGATAACTGCCGAATATACGTATTACCGATGTGATTACGCCGCATCCGATACCGAAAATGATTTTTCCCGTTTTCCGTGTGGGTGTTGTGGAATAGTCTGTCGCCATAAAGAAGGCGCCCAGCATAAGTCCCCCTGCCAACACTTGGTAAAGGGCATATTCTGCACCGCCGTAAACAAAGGATATTACGGCAACGGTGCCTATAAAGGATAGGGGCGCGGCACAGTTTATCACCTTGCGGCACAAAAGATATATTCCGCCCAGCAGTATGGCAACAGAGCAGGTTTCGCCCATGCTTCCGCCGTGTTTTCCCAACGCCATATCCATCAGCTTGGGAAGTCCCTCCATGCCGTTTTTCATAATGGCAAGGGGTGTAGCGGATGCATTCAGGTCAGGAGAGGGGAAGGAAGTCATACTGCCCGAAAATGAAATTATCATCATAATTCTTGCGGTTATTGCCGGATTAGCGAAATTTTTTCCAATTCCGCCAAAAAGACCTTTAACCACCACAATAGCAAACATACTGCCTATGGCGGCTTGCCAAAGAGGTATGGTCGCGGGAAGATTAAGGGCAAGCAAAAGTCCGGTCACGCAGGCGGAAAGGTCGCCCACCAGAACAGCGCTTTTTGTTATCTTTTGGTATAAAAATTCGCTTACCGCGGCGGTAATCACGCATACCGCAACCACTGCGGCTGCACGTGCTCCGAAAATGAGCACCGACGCAACGGTGGCAGGCATCAGGGCGATGATTACGTCCAGCATAATACCGCTTACCGTGCGGCTGCTTCTTATGTGAGGTGAGGAGGACACAGTTAACAGCTTATCCATTCTTTGTTCTCTCCTTGTATTCTCTCAGCATTCTTTTTGCAAGGCGGTTTCTTTGTACCAGATGACGCTTGGCAGGGCAAACGTAAGCACATACACCGCATTCCATGCAAAGGTTTACTTTAAGCGCTTCAAGAGTTGCGCAGTCTTTTTTTGCGTAAGCTTTTCCAAATCCCGGCGGGTCAAGCCGCAGGGGGCAGTTTTGTATACAGCTTCCGCAGTTAATACACGGCGTTTCCTTCGGAATTTCCGCTTCTTTTTTGTCAAAAGCAAGGACTGCGTTGGTGCCTTTCATTACCGGATATTCCGTTGTAGGCACCGCCACCCCCATCATGGGACCGCCCAACAGTATCTTTTCGGGCGGGCAGGCAAATCCGCCTGCCGCTTCTATCAGGTCTTTTATCCTTGTGCCGATGGGCGCAACGTAGTTTCCTCTGTTTTTCACTGCGTTTCCGTCCACGGTAATGCATTTTTCCGTAATCGGCATACCGGTGCGGGCATAATGTGCCATAAACGCCACGGTGGTTACGTTAAGCACCAGAATGCCTACATCGCCGGGCAGCTTTCCCTCGGGTACTATCTTTTTGGTTACGCTGTATATCAAAACCTTTTCGCCGCCTTGGGGATATACAGAGGGAAGTGAACGCACCTCAACTCCATTAACCCCGTTAAAAGCTTGCTTTAGCTTTTGTATAGCCTCTTTTTTGTTGTCCTCAATAGCTATAACTACATTTTTGGGGCGAATGTACTGCTGTATCAAACCCACTCCGGACACAAGGTCTTCGCTTTTCGCTATCATGGTGTGGGTGTCCGATGTAATGTACGGCTCACATTCCGCACCGTTAATTATCACTGTTTCCGGCTCGCCTCTCAGCTTTACCGCCGTTGGGAACGCCGCGCCGCCCAAGCCTACCAGACCGCTGTCTTCCACTGCCTTAATAAAGGATTGCTTGTCCGTTATAACGGGCGGGGTAATACCTTCGTAAACTTCATCAAGCCCGTCGGAAGCGATAACTATTCCCTGTATTACCGAATTGGTTACCGAAGGCAACTCCGCAAAGCCTTTTACCGTGCCGGAAACCGATGCGTGCACGGGGGCGGTTATTTTGGCTTCCGTTCTGCCGATAAGCTGTCCTTTTTTAACCTTGTCGCCAATCTTCACCAGAGGTGTGCCGGGCGCGCCGATATGCATAGACATGGGGATGCACACTTCATCGGGAGTTTTTATTCTTTTGGGTTCCATATTACGGGTGTTTTTTCGGTGGGGAACTTTAATTCCGGGCATTTTGAAAAAAGCCATTAGCTTATCTCCCTTTCCGTCTTGCCTTCACAAATATTGTTTTGGTAAAAATTTACATAATTATTATATATTATTCCACACATTTTGTCAATAAATACTATTGGACAAGTTGTGTGAATAAAAAATATTTTCGACACTTTATTTTTTTATAAAAAAACAATGACAAATGCAAAAAAGTGTGATAAAATATATCGTTAAGTCAAGGACTTATTGTCTTAAAAAGGGAGTAATGTATATGGATTCTAATAAAAGACCCGAAAACATGGCACGTATTCAGACCAAAGAGCAGGCTGATGCTTTTATTGCGGAGCAGGTTGCCGCAGTTCGCGCGCAGGTTGGCGACGGCAAGGTGCTGCTGGCGCTTTCCGGCGGTGTGGATTCTTCCGTTGTAGCCGCACTTTTAATAAAGGCTATCGGCAAACAGCTTGTCTGCGTTCACGTTAATCACGGACTTATGCGCAAGGGCGAGAGCGAGCAGGTTATCGAAGTTTTCCGCAACGGACTTGATGCTAACCTTATCTACGTTGACGCTACCGACCGTTTCCTTTCCAAGCTGGAAAACGTTTCCGAGCCCGAGAAAAAGCGCAAGATAATCGGTAATGAATTTATAGTTGTTTTCGATGAGGAAGCAAGCAAGCTTACCGATGTTCACTTCCTCGCACAGGGTACTATTTATCCCGATATTCTGGAATCCGACGGCGTTAAGGCACACCATAACGTAGGCGGTCTGCCCGAGGATATGGCTATGGAGCTGGTAGAGCCGGTAAAACTGCTGTATAAAGACGAAGTCCGCGTAGTAGGTAAGGCATTAGGTCTTCCCGCCCAAATGGTAGACCGTCAGCCCTTCCCCGGCCCCGGTCTTGGCGTGCGCTGTCTGGGCGCTATCACCCGCGATAGACTTCACGCTCTCCGTGAAGCAGATGCTATCCTTCGCGAAGAATTTGATAAATGCGGTCTTGCCACCAAGGTTTGGCAGTATTTTATCGCCGTGCCCGATTTTAAGAGTGTCGGCGTTAAGGACGGCAAGCGTTATGAGGGTTGGCCTGCAATCATCCGCGCTGTCAACACCGTTGACGCTATGACAGCCACCATCGAGGAGATTCCTTATTCCGTTCTCCATCGTATTACCGACCGTATCACCCACGAGGTTGACGGCATCAACCGCGTCCTTCTGGACCTCACCCCCAAGCCTATCGGAACGATCGAGTGGGAATAATCCTACACCTCTGAAAACCCCTGATTTCAAGGGATTTTACAGTTCTCGTTTTGCTATTGACAGCAATATTACAGCAAAAAATCAAGATGCTCTGCTTTTTACGGCAGAGCATCTTTTTTTGTTAAGCAATGTCTTCTTCAGTAATTACACTTCCGAGATATTCTTCAATATGTTCTTCAATGTTAGAAGCAATTAAGTTTCTTACTTCACATTCGTCTTTTGTAGGTGCAATACCAAACATTAATACTTTAACGTCAGGTGTCATATTATGATAAAGATAAAAACGAGTTGCATCTTCGTCATAATGTACTTCTATTAAAAGTTTAGGTCAGTACACTACTTTTTGCTTGGTATGCCAAGTATAAAAGCATATAACGGGCAATGTTGTTTGTCTGCACCGTAAGTCTTATATCCTTCTCATGCTTCTGATCTCCGTTGGCTTTTTATTGAATACGTCGTGGCATACCTGATTGAACGATCGAATGCTTTTGAAGCCGCATTCTAAAGCAATGCGCGAAATGGGAAGGTCGGTATCCTGAAGCATCGCAAACGCCTGATGTATGCGGTAAAAGTTAAGCATTTTTTTGAAGTTCATGTTCATATATCGGTTGAAGGTGCGAGAGAGATACTGATAATTATATCCCTTTTCCTTCGCGATATCTTTAAGCGAAATGTTGTTTTTGAAGTTTTCCGCAATGTAAAGAGCGATATCCATTGCCGCAATATCGGTTTTTGGGGCTGTGATGAGCGTTGTCGAGGCAAGAAAGTCGCCTGCAAGCATATATAAAAGCCCTTTTATCCTCATTCTGTTTTCGAACGGCGTTATTCTGGATATGGGGCCGCTGTCTTCGCCGAAGGTATCGAATATCATTTTAAGCCCGAAATCGAGAACGCTTTCGTTCGGACGGAAAACAGGTTTTTTTGGTATCATACCCTCGATCGATTGCGTAACTGTGAGAATAAGGTGGTCGTTAAATATTATTCGCTGCACAGAAGCGTTTGGCTCAAGCTCAAGCTCGAGCACCTGAAAGGGAAACAAAATTATGCATTCGCCGACGGAAAGCTCGTAACGGTGCTCGTTTACCGTGCATACGCATTTTCCCTCGAGAGGTGTGATGCATTCGTAATTTTTGTGGAATTGCCTAAGCACTCCGCTTTGACGTTGTATGAAGCTGTGGAACTCAAGTGAGAGATTGCCGGAGGTAAAACCGCCTTCTTTTTTTATCATGGCATTACGCTTTCTCAAAAACCAAAAAGTCAACTTTTTGCTATAATATATACACTATTTGACTTGCTTTGTCAACATTGGTATGTTAAACTTTCTAAAAATACGGTATTACCGATATTGCGGAGGCTTTCTTATGAAGAAAATTCTTGCGGGGCTTTTTTGCCTGCTCATTTGCGTTCAGTCCTTAGGGCTTGGCTCGATGTCTGTAATCGCGAATGAAGCGCAGGTGCTTTTTTCCGATTCCTTCGATTACGTTGATTTCGGCTCGTCCGAGCTTTACGACAAGTCCGGCGTTTGGGAAAAAGAATATGCAACGCCAAAGGACAATAACGATTACGGCTCGGTTGAAAGCAGCGCTCCTATAGCCAAAAACGGCGTTTTGAACTTTGCCGAGGGCGACGGAATTCGTTTTAATTGGCAAAAGCTTAACGGATTTTCGGGTTTTGATAAGTCTAAAACCTATACCGTTACGTTTGATTTCAAGGTGCTTGATTTCGGCGACGACGTGCCGCGCGGACAATACAGCACTTGGAACAGAGAGCTGTATTTTGCGGTTGCGGGTTATTATAACCAGATCGAATGCAGAAGCGGAAACTATTCGGGACAGATAGGCATTCGCGCAGGTGACAAAACCGCCGCGCTTCCGTTGGGCGGATGGACGAACGATAAATCGACCTATGTATTAAATAAGGTTTATAACTGTACCTTCGAATGGAAGCCCTCCGAAAAAACCGTGATTTCTACGGTAGCCTGCGACGGCAAGGTGATCGCAAAGGGCTCGCGCACCGATGAGTTGTACGCGACTGTCAACAAGCACACCCGTTTTCTCGTTTGGCGCTGTGAGGATGGCGCGATCGAGCTCGACAACGTGACCTTCGGTGACGGAACTAACGAATACGTTCAGAATTTTGACTTCGGCGCCGAAGAGGATACCATGACCGCCGGCGGTGTTTGGGGACTCGAGGAAGTTCGCAAAACCGACGCAAAGGCGCCAGAGCTTAAAAACGGTGCGGTGATTCTGAAGGAGCAAAGCTCGATCAGATTCAATTGGCAAAAGGTTAAAGACGTTGGTGCTTACGATCAGACCAAAACCTATATTTTCGATTTCGATCTCAAGCTTACCGACAAGGGCGACGGAAGTAATTGGGGCGGAGCGAATTATACGCGCGGAATTTATATTGCCTTCGGCGGCTGGTATAATCTTATTGAAATGCCGACGAAGGAAAATATCATAAAGGTCGGCTCGACCACCAAGAATTTTGCCGACAGTGAGCATTTGAACAAGCAAATGCACGTAACGGTTTCGTGGGAGGGTGCAAACATTTTGGTAAATATTACCGATTCGAACGGCAACGAGGTTATCCAAGGCTCGAGAAGCGGAAACGCCTTTACCGATATGGCTGCCGAAAGTGCGGCGATGACGAATCTTGTGTTCCGTTGCGAGGATGGCGCTTTTGAGCTGGATAATTTCAAATTCAGCGTATTGACTGTCGAAGCGGACAGCACGACCGAGATAAATATCGCGAAGGGTCAACAGGCGGTATATACCTCCGAGATCGATTACAGCGGAAACGGCAAGGTTATGCTTAAATACGGCGGAGCCGAGATGTTCTGTATCGGAAACGGCAACCTCAGGGTTGCAGGAAAGACCGTTTTGGGCTCGTACGGCAAGGGCTCCTATAAGATCGAATCGGTCATCAGTCCCGATCAGGAAATGCAAACCGTTAGGGTCGTAGGTCCCAACGGCGAAATAATCCGCAGAGGCCTTTACACTCTGCTGGGCGGCGACGCGATGAATTACTTCATCACGGGTGAAAGCAAGGTCGTTGCCGCTGACGTAAAATACGAAGCATGCACGGTCAACGAATATACCCTTATCACGAAGGAACCGATCTATACCGGCTCGGACGCGAATATATACAACGTTGTAACCTCGTTTAACGAGGCACAGACAACGCGCAATTTCGCCTGGACGGCAAAAAGCGTGTTTGCCGGTAATAATACGATGGCGCTCAAATACCGCAAGGTCGGCGATGCCGAATGGATGACCGTTGACGCCGTCAAGGAGATTGAGTCGGTCAACACAGCGGACGAGGATTATTACAAGTGCGATATTTCGTCGCTTTCTCCCGACACCGAATATGAATACAAGATCGGCAAGAAGGAAAGCGACAAGGACAGCGATTGGACGAAGATATTTAAATTCAGAACCGCAAAGGAAAGCATCGACGAGTTTACGTTTATTGCCGTCGGCGATACACAAGGCATCACCTGGAACGGAATGACCTCGGGCGATAAGGGCTTTATGTTCGCTATGGCTGCATACCAAGAGGCGTTCGAGGAGGTCAAGGACCCCGCGTTTATTCTTCATACTGGCGACGTTGTCGAAACAGGCAACAATAAGAATATGTGGAATATGTATTTCAAGTCGCTGAACGGATACGGAACATCGACTCCGATGTTTGCCGCTATCGGCAACCACGATTCGTGGGGAACGCCGCTTTATTTCGATTATCACTTCAACCACCCCAACAACGGCGGCAATGCGGCACTTGATCAAAGCTTCAAGAATGCGGCAACCAACGGTAACATTTTACAGCTTTTCCAAAACGCGGACGAAACGATATATTCCTTTGATTACGGCGATGCGCATTTTATCGTGCTGAACACCGGAAGCTACAGCGATCAGGATAAGCATATTATCGACGCTCAACGCGATTGGCTTACGAGCGATCTCGAAGCCAACAAGGACGCAAAATGGAAGATAATGCTCTTTCACGAGCCTGTATATCACCGTGCGGGCGCAGGCGAAAGCAGACCTTGGTTACACGACGTTATCGAGGGATACGGAGTTGATCTTGTTATTCAGGGACATTCCCACTTAGTAACCAGAACCTATCCGATGAAGGACGGAAAGATCGTTACCAAAGCAGTTGACGAAACGGTCGAAAAGGGAATAGGTACGGTTTATACGACGATCGGATCTACTGCATTGAATCACGACGGCGCAAACGATGCGAAATACGAGGAGGAGATCGGAATCCTTGCAACGCCGACCCCTACTCAATCGGCATATACGACGGTTACGGTTAAAAACGATAAGATCGTCGTTACGACCAAGCAAATCAACGGATTTGTTCTTGACAGCTTTACTATCGAGGATAAAAACTCGTCATGCGACACCTCTGAAGACCAAAACGGTGAAATTACCGATACTTCGACCGAAGCATCGCACGGCTCGGTAAGCGCCGATCCCGAAGACCAAATCCGTGAAATTATCGATACTTCGACCGAAGCATCGGGCGGTTCGGTAAGCGCCGATCCCGAAGACCAAATCGGTGAAATCACCGATACTTCGACCGAAGCATCGGACGGCTCGGTAAGCGCCGATCCCGAAGACGAAAATTCGGGAAGCATTACGATAATCGTAATTTGCGTTATCGCGTTTATCGTCTTGGCTGTCGGAGCGGTATTGTTTATCAAACGCAAAAAATAAATAAAAAACGAGCTTCTCATTTACGAGAAGCTCGAATTTTTTTACGTCATTTACGCTGCTGGAGCGAAAAACTCAACCTCGTTCATTTCGATTTACTCCTTGATTTTTAAATGGTTTACGTTATTATACACCTGTTGTTTTTGTAGGAAAGCCGGATGCAATCATTCCTCTTAAGGTTGTTGCAACGATTTTTGCAACAAAAAATCGAATAACCCGTGGAATATATGTAAAACCCCTTGAAAAAAAGGTGTTTTTTAGATATAATATAAAGAAAATAAGCAGAACTGGATTCCCAAAAAAGAGTGGGAATAAATCACTTCACG
>JAZOBE010000015.1:0-90687 GCA_045595785.1 Eubacteriales bacterium | reverse complement strand
CTCGTGTAAGCCCAACAACACTAAAAAAGAACCTGGCGTTGATCAACGCCAGGCCTAAAAAGGTTCTCAATTTTCAAAAACCAGTTGATTTGTTTGATTTTTTTCTCAAAAAGTGTTGCACTTAGTTTGACAATTCATCTTCATTAAAACAAAAAGCCCCGCGCTAGGCGGGGTAAAAATCACGGCTTTTTTGCAACATTTTTAAGACGGCTTACAAGTGTTTTATATCGTGTATCGGAACGTAATTTGGCAACATCTTCATCAGTGTCGCCGGTCAGCCATTCGAGCATTGATTGAGAATGATTTCCTTCCGCTTCCATGATCCAACCGCCACCGGAATAACCGCAAAGAATCGGAGAAGTGTGCGTGGCATTAAAGTCGTACGTGTCCCCATGAATCGCAAAATCGGCACCTCTGTTCAACCAATACCATAATTTATCATAGTCTTTTTCTCTAAAAGCATCTGTAACAAAGAAACTGCAAACCATTTCCGCATACTGGGCAAAATACTGATAATCGCCATCAGGGAAACACGCTTCAATCAAATCCAGTTCCAGCTTTCGCAATGCTTTTCTTTCATCCCAAGAGAATATCATTTTTCCGTCATCGCCGATATGCCCGCTCAAGCATGTAATCATTGATATAAGTTCGTGCAACAGGAACTCAATATATTCTTGACGTTCCTTAAGCGCATCGTTGCCTTCCCACCGGTACACCATAAAATTTTCATATGAGAAGCGTGCTCGCGGCATTTCTTTGGCGAGCTTCAGCATTTCGTCTTTTTTACCTGCATAATCGTATGCTATTCCAAGGGTTTCAATTGCTTCATATCTGATATTACTGTCTGTACATTCCGCAAGTATTCGGTTGCAAAGCTCAAACACTTCATCATATTCCTTGATACCTTTGCGAGAATACTCACATACTATTGCATCGGCAAGACGTTCCATAATCTTGTAATCCCGTGGAAATCTTCTGTTTGCTTCGCGCAGAAGCGCAGTTCGCTCAACATTCTTCCCTTGATTGCCCAGCTCATTCGCTTCAGATAAGTATCTTTTGACCTCTTCGTTGTTTTTATCTATATCAATTCCCAACAGAACGTCGGATGAAACGTCAAAGATATGGCAAAGAGCAGGCAATTGAGAAATATCGGGAGCAGTTCGATCACATTCCCACTGTGAAACGGCACGCGAAGTAATACCAAGATACTCAGCAAGCTGTTCTTGTGTAATATTTTTTTCGCGGCGCAAATGTTTGATTGTTGAGCCAATAGACATATAATTGTCCTCCAAAAAGTATTCAAAAACGCTTTTGTGATTTTATTTTATCAAATAACAAAAGTTTTCCCACGAAGTATTTGTTGAGCAAAGGTATAGTTTCACTTTGATTTTCAAAGGAACCATATCACCAAAGTCCTAACACATCAAATTACTTTTCCGCTCACAATAAAAAAAACGAAGCGGCGGGAGCAAGCCCCCGCCCTACATTATAAAACTAAAATCTCCGTTTGTTTTATTTGAATATATCCTCTATATCTCTGAGTACTCCGGAACGGGTATATGCATCGGGACGGTTGAAAAGTGTTCCGTCGGGATTGCGGTAATGACAGCCCTGCGCCGGTTCGATACGCTTATATCTGACCTCGTATTCAAAGTTTTCGGGGTACACAAAAGGCATCATTGTATCAAGATTTTCCACGGCTTTTGCAACGCCGGCGTAAATATTGTCGCAAACCGCTTCGGGATGGTCGGAAACACAGCTGTTCCAAGCGAGAGAACGCTTTGTTACAACAGTTTCTGCCCAAGGAAAGCTATTATTCATCTGGGAAATACAGATATCATCGGAAGAAGCAAATATTACGGGAACACCGTATTTGCCCGCAACCGCGCCGTCGATCTGCGCTTCACCGACAAACTCGCCGTTTATCTTTTGATGCTGGAAGGTAGCAGATGAATACACGTGGCAAAGGACCGCATCCGCCGTGTCATAAGCGTGGTAGCCTATAAACAAAACTCCCGAAAAGCCTTCCTCAATGCAGGGAAAACGCTTTCCGCTTCCCGCGCCCATAACTATTTTACAGCGTTTATCCAGAATATCGTATTTAAGGTTGAATCCGCTTCCGTGGCAATCCCACACCCAGACCTCGTCTGCGCCGTTATCGAAAAGAGCCTTTGCAGCAGAATTCGCCTCTCTTGTGCCTTGAAGGGACGCATATTCGAGACCTGCAGTTCCTGCAGCAAGCCCCTGCCCCGGTGTACCGATGGTGCACGCCACACCCTCAAGGTCAACGGCAATATAATACCTTTTAATACTGTTACTCATTACAGACACCGCCTTTTTATTATTTTCGGTTGATTTTTTGAATAATAAGTTATATAATAATTCCGATAAATCCACGGAGGAATTTTCGAATGGATAGATTAAAGAACATAAAGCTGTTCGTGCTGGATATGGACGGAACCATATATCTGGGCAAAAACGTGCTTCCCGGTGCGAGAGAGTTTGTTTCCCACGTTAAAAACAGCGGGAAAAAGATAATGTATTTTACAAACAATGCTTCCAACGACCATCAGATATATATCGACCGTCTCACAAAAATGGGCTTTGATGCCGATGAAAGCGAAATATTCTCCGCCGCAGACGTTACCGCTATGTATCTTAACACCCATCATCCCGATGCGAAGGTGTACGTTGTGGGCACACCCGCTTTGGAAAACACCTTCAGACAGTACGGTATTAACCTTACCGACGGAACAGAGGGCGATATTGTTGTTACCAGTTTTGACACTACCCTTACCTACGATAAGCTGGTAAAGGCGTGCGACCTTATACGCGGCGGCGCAACATATTACTGCACTCATCCCGATTTTAATTGCCCCACCGAAAACGGATTTATTCCCGACAGCGGCGCAATTGCCGCGCTGGTTACCGCGTCCACCGGTGTTACCCCCAGATATTTCGGCAAGCCCTACCGCGAGACCGCAGATATGATAGCGCAAAAGAGTGACCTCGGCTTTGAGAGTATCGCTATCGTAGGCGACAGACTTTATACAGATATCGCTTTAGGCAAAAACCACGGTATACTTTCTGTCCTTGTCCTTTCGGGCGAAACAAAGATAGAGGACGTTACCCCCGAAAACACCGCAGATATTGTTACAAGCGGCATTGGTGACCTAATCGCTCACGTTTAACATAATATCATTATTTTTGGCAAATAGTGTTGACTTTTGCCGCGATTTGTGATATTATGTAACCAAGGAGTGTGAAACATAATGGATAGCCAAAACGCAAAAAGCATTAAAACAGTTGATGAATTCGGAAGAATTCTCATTCCTAAATACATACGCAACCAGTTTGGTATAAAAGCCGGAGACACGCTGTATTACGAGGTAGATGCAGACAGAATTATTCTGCGCAGACCTACGGAAAAGTGCATTTTCTGCGGAAGCGAGCAGTCTGTTGAGGCTGTTATGGGTCGTCCCGTTTGCAAGGATTGCGTTGAGAAAATCAAAAACGAAATGTAATTTATATTTCCGACCGCGTGTTTACAATACACGCGGTCATTTTTTATTAAAATAACGAATGGAGTCTGCCCAGATAAGTTCCGCCGCGAATGGGGGCTCTGGAAGCCAGCAGCACGCACCATACTCCTTCGGACACCTGCTTATTATAGTCACCTGCACATTCACCATTTGAAATTCGGGAAACGGCTTTATCCAGATCTCCGTCGTTAAACACAATACATCCGCTGACGTTACCGTTTTTCATACCTTTTTTAATAAGCTTGAAAACAGCACGGGAGCGTCTATTAGGCAAACAATGAGGGAATGAAACAGGAAACAAAAACAGCCCGTCGCTTTTTGAAGCGCCGCGATAGAAAAATCTGACATCTGCCTGAATATCAAAATACGAAGAGAACACGCCAAGCGCCGTTGCAGGATTTCCGTCAACCTCCGGCTCGCTGCCCTCAAAGGCAGAAACAAAGCCTTTGATATATCCTTCGGCAAAATCACTGTTTGTAGGAACAGAAGCCGTCTTTTCGCCCTGCTCTTCGGCAATAACCTCCTCGATATCACCGTTTGCAAATAAGATACTATGACCTTCACGGGTAACGACACCTACCTGCTCCACCATTATACGCATATTTGCCAGAGCGCGTAAAAGCTTTGCATCCTTTTGAGGATTAATTACGTAATAAGTACGCTCATAATCTCCCATAAGCTTTTCGTCCTCAAGTACCATACCCGATACGAAGGTTACCAGTCCGTACAAGCCGCATGCTTTTCTAACCATCAGACGGCTGTAGGCAGACTTGTTATCGGGCAGTCTTGAGATAAGCACAATAATATCACCGGGACGGGAAACAAAGCTTCGTCCCGAGCGGCATATGGAAAAAGTATCTAACATTTCCTGAATTGTAAAGGGAGAATCCTCGTCTCTGCGCAATTCCAAAAACATCTTAAATCTGTTATAGGTGCTATTGCTGTCAATGGTGGCAGAGGTGTATTTTACCATATTCTGATTCGGTACTGCTATCATAAGACTTCTCCTTTCAATATACCGTCTTGCTCTGAGATTATGTTAACTACAACGTAATCCCCAGCTTTGTTGTCTCCTATAAAGGAGCATTCTATGAAATCATCCGTATGTCCGACACAAACGCCTGATACGTTTTTCTCAACAAGCACTTCCTTTTGCTTTCCAAAAAATCCCGCAAGCATATGTGCGCGCACCATTTCGGTTGCAGATATAAGCGCATCGTTACGGGCGTTACGCACGCTTTTGTCAATTTGGTCCGCCATCTTAGCCGCATCCGTACCGGGACGGGGAGAATATGGGAAGGAATGAACGTGCATAAAGCGATTGGAAACGCAAAAGGACAGAGTTTCCTGCGCCTCCTCCTCGGTTTCCGAAGGAAAACCTGTGATAATATCAGCAGAAAGCAAAGCCTCTGGCAGATATCTGCGGATAAGGTCGATACGTTCCTGAAGCATATCCTTGTTGTACTTACGGCGCATAAGATTAAGTATACGGGTACATCCGGACTGCACAGAAAGGTGGAGGTGATTGCAAAACACCCTGCTGTCCCTCATCGCCTCAAGCAAAGGAATATCAATGCAGGTGGGCGTGAGAGAACCCAGACGCAATCTGCGTATGCCCTTTACATCCGACACCCGCTTTATAAGCTCGGAAAGAGGTGCGCCGTCATAAGCGGAAACCTCAATTCCGGTAAGTACTATCTCCGAATAGCCTGAAGCAACAAGCGTTTCACATTCTTGGATTATGTCAACCAAGGGGCGTGATCTTACAGGACCTCGCACTGTTGGAATTATGCAATAGGAACAGCGGTTTGGGCAACCGTCCTGTATCTTTACGTAAGCACGGCAGGAGGAAAACAAATCCGTTTTGCCCTCAATGCTCATCTGCTCGTACTCGCAGTTATCAAAGGAGAACACCGCCTCCTCCAAGCCTAATACCACAGCGCGTTTGTTTACATTGCCGCCAACTCGTATAACACCGGGTATTGCCGCAACCTTTTCCTTTTCAAGCTGAGAATAGCATCCGACAACAGCCACCTTGCCCCTGCGTGCGGCACGGCGGATGATCTGACCTGACTTCCGTCCGCTTTCCGCTGTGACGGCACAGGTATTTATAACGTAAAGGTCGCAATCATCATCAAAATCACAGACCTGCCATCCGAGCCGTATAAACTCCTCGGCAAAGGCATTGGTCTCGTATTGATTTACTCTGCACCCCAAAGTGTAAAAAGCAACTTTTTTCATATCTTATTAATGACCTCGGTGTACTCTTGCTCGGTACATACGATATTGACTGCCTCAAGAAACGCTTTTGGTGTCATTCCTTCCGGAAGTCCTGCAAGCCGCGCAAAGGCGTTTCGTTTTTCTGCGCTGTTTTGTCCCCCAAGGAGTCCGTCGGTATACAGACGGGTCTTGGTTATGCCTGCACGCGGTACCGTATCACCCGTATAAGGCTCAAGCAGTGTGCGGACAATCTTTGTGTCCATACCCTCGACGCCGAGAAATCCCTCTTTTGACGGGGATTTTTTTCGTTTTTCCTTGCCTTTGATACGGGGACAGTATAAATTTATAATGCTTTCCGCAGGAAGATATCCTTTAAGCTTCGAACGGATAAACCCTCCGGCAGAATCGCTGTCCGTAAGCAGAATTATTTTCCCCGCACCGCAAAGACGGCGAAGCAGGCATATTTTTTCCGTGTTGTTAAAAACCGAAAAACCGTCTAGTGCTATAACCGTACCTTCAGCTATCGAGCAGACCAGCTGTTTATCATACTTTCCTTCCACGATAACGGGATAGGACAGCTTAATTTTTTCCTGCATTTACTGCTCCTATTCTGTATACCGCAGTTTCAAGCACCGTATACGGGTCACCGCGGAAGCTTTTAAGATGCTTATCCGCCGCGGCGCATTGGCTGATAGCTGTAACAAGAAATCTTCTTCCCCGTTTTGAGCTTACTGCCGCATATCTTTTTATAACAAAATCATAGCTTTTGAGATCAGAAGCGATAGCGGAATAGCTTTTTCCGCTGTTAAGCCCTTCCAACGTGAGAAGCATATCCGAAAAGGTTTTTGACAACGCGCCTAATATCATAATGGGGTCTGCTCCGGAAAAGCGAAGCGAAGCGAATATTTTTCCCACACGAACCATATCTCCGTCAAGAACGGCGCGGGAAAGGTCGTATACCTTATAGCTTTCGTTGGAGCAACACACCTTTTCCACGTCCTGAACGGTGGCAGGTCTAGCACCGCAGTAAGCGCACAGTTTTTTTATCTCACCTGCCAGCAGGTACATATCGTTACCGCATATGGTTACCATGCTTTCAAGCACGGTTTTATCCACGGGAGTGCCCAAAGCGGCAAAATGTCTGTTCATCCACACAAGCAGTTTGTTGCCAGATTCGGATTCGAATTTAACCATATTTCCAAGGTCCTTCACCGCTTTGACAAAGGGCGACGGATCCTTTTTTTCGATAGCCTTTTCCTCGTCTTCTCCCGAACGAACGGTAAAAAGCAAAATAAAATATTCGGGTATTTCGGAAATAATGTCAGCAAGGGCGTTGGCGGTGGCGGCAGTAAGAGAAGCAACCGAAAACGCCTGAACTTCAACCATTTTATAGTCCGCCATCATGGGAAGCATATACATTTCTTCTGCAATACGTTCGGGGTCAAGCTTGTCCGCCTCATAAACCGAATAGTTAAACTCGGGCATAGGTCCGTCGGTTACAGCCTTGCGTATCTGGGAAGCATAATGATCCTTCATATAAGCTTCATCACCGTAAAACAAATACACACCCGGGTATTCACCTTTTTTCAGCTTTGCTTTGAGAGCATCTATATCCATTGCGTTTTCACTCCTTTCCGTCAAGATATACCAATCCGTCGGTATTACGCTTTATATAATAAATATCTTCTTTGTATTTTATAATCTCTGTTTCCCCTGCGGTGATATAGCTCCCGCCAATGGGGAGAGTAATATTTTCTTCAAAAACTTGGGTGGTTATCCCATGAGATTCCGCTATAAAAAGCAGACGCTTGTAAATACTCACTTCACGATCGCGGTTGCTGATATACAGCCTTTTGACACCGACCTCCGACAAAGCGGAAACGAAATTGTTAAGTCCCTTTTCGTCGCAATCCAGCATTATATAAGCATCAATACATGTATGTCCCAACTTAAACACGACATCAGTATCGAAAAGACCGCCTCGATCAATAAAAAGACATTCTCCCTCAGACGAAACTGCCGCCCAAGTAATACCATTGTCCGAAACCGATGACACTCTCACTCTGCTGTTATCGATAATTCGATTCACACCGATACTGCCCAGAACAAGCAGAACAAACACACAACAGCATATTCCAAACGTTTTTACTCTGCGTTTTATGTGTACCGAGCTGATTACGATTACGGAAACTGCCGCCGCTACCCAAACCAGACCCATACCGTAAATACGGGTAGAAACGGTGGAAACCCCAAGGCTGTGGCAAAAACGCGCAATTTCGTTTATACATTTGAAAAGAATATCCGCAAGGAACGATGCAGGCGGAAATATAAAGCTTACGTACCCCGCACCTGCGGCAATATTAAACAAGGGCAAAACGGGCAGGTTGACCAGCGGTGACACCACCGAAAATTCACCGAAAACATAAGCCGCAACGGGAAAGGAAAACAAAGCCGCGGCGCCCGACATTGCCACCGAGGACAGCGCCGAAGCAATACCCCGCCAAAAACGGTTTTTAATATCTATTATCTTTTTCTGTATTGCGGGAGAGACGGTAATAATTCCCAGCGTACAAAGGAAAGACAGCTGTAATCCCACCGAAAACAAGGAATATGGGTTCCATACAAGTAATACTCCCAAGGCGGTGAAAAGAGACGTAAAACTATCGTTTTTATAATTAAGAGTACCGCCGACAAACACGGCAACGCACATTACCATTGCTCTGGTCACGGAAGGAGTGAACCCTACAAATCCCGAAAAAGCCAGCGCCAAGGCAATACAGATGATGCCTGAATACCGTTTACCCAAAGGGGTAAACGACAGCACCGAATACGCCGTCATAAGCACTAATGACATATGAAATCCCGATATTACAAGAAGATGGGATATTCCCGACGAACGGTATGCGGCATTAAGCATTGGGTCGATACCCGACCTCTCTCCGGTAAGCACAGCCGTTGCTACGCCGGTAGTATCAACCGAATAATGCTGTCTGAGAAAGCGGCAGGCTCGGCTTTTGACTGCCATAAGCAGGTTTTGACCGCTTCCCATATCTGCTCTTGCAACGTCTCCCGTTGCCAAAGCCAATACTCCTTCTGCCTGAAGCCGCAAAGACGGCTCGGAAAACTCAAACCGTCCGTAGACGCGGTCCCCTGCGGAAAGAGTCTTATCATAATCGTAATAAACGAACACCTTTGTTCCCGAGGAAAGTCCGCTGCCTCCGCCGGAAACCAGCGACATGGTAAAACCATACGCATCCGTTTCAACAACGTCGCCTGCCACGTCGGCAGTCTGTCCATAACTGTCAGATACCGTTCTTTCAACAATGGCTTCTCTTACGGAAAGATAAGAAAAGCCTATAAGCACAGCTAAAAACAGAGGAAAAAGGGTTGCACGGTATGGAAAACGGCGTACCGCGACACACAGTACGCAAAGTACGCCGAGAAGTGCAAAAGTAACAGCGGAAATAATTCCGTCCGCAAAAACCGCGCAAAGGATTCCAACCGCAAAAGCGGTTATCCACAATGCGAGCGGTCTTAAACGGAACATAAGTAATACTTCTCCTGAATACTATTTTTCGGGGAAAAGAAGAGGAATATGCTCGAGATAAATGATATCCTCGCGGTATTCGGCATCGCCCTCCGCAAGAATAGCCATCTTGCCCGCAACGATACCGCCTGCCTGCTTAACCAGCTTTTCAACAGCGAAAAGGCTCTCACCGGTGCTGATAACGTCGTCAACAATAACAACGCGCTTGCCCTTCATAAGCTCAACGTCCTCTTTATCAATATAAAGAGTCTGCTTCTTGGCGGTGGTTATGGACTTAACCTCAACGGAATGAGGCTCTTTCATATAAAGCTTTGCAGCCTTGCGTGCAATAAGATAATGGTTTGAGCCAAGCTGGCGCGCCATTTCGTATACAAGGGGAATACCCTTGGATTCCGCAGTTATAAGAATATCGTGAGGAGGAAGCTTCTTTATAAGCTCCCTTGCACAAGCAACGGTAAGCTCAACGTCACCGAAAATAACGAATGCGGCGATATAAAGCTCATCGTTAACCTTGCACACGGGCAATTCTCTGTGAAGACCTGCAACGTCAAGAGGATAGGTATGGAAAGTTTCGGGATTTATTTTCATTACATCGTACCTTCTTTAATTAAGTTTTTCGGTAAGCTTTGCGCCACCGAGAATATGAAAATGAAGATGCTTTACTGTCTGTCCGCCGTCCTCACCGATATTGGTGATAACACGGTATCCGTTCTCAAGCGAAAGTTCTTTTGCCACCTTGGGAATGGCAGATATGACCTTGCTTACAGTATCTATATTCTCTTGGTTTACTGCATCGAGAGACTCGATATGAACCTTGGGAACAACGAGAACGTGAACGGGTGCCAACGGATTAAGGTCCTTGAAGGCGAGACAATGCTCGTCTTCATAAACCTTTGCAGAGGGAATCTCCCCGTTTATAATCTTACAAAAGATACAATTCATATATATTTCTCCTATTTAAGCATGCCTTTAAGTATCTCGGGTAGAGCTTCCATAGCCTCGCCCACCTTTTCAACAAACTTACCGCCGCTGGTAGCGCTGTCGGGTCTGCCGCCGCCGCCACCGCCTACGATAGAGGAAAGGCTCTTAAGGAGCATGCCTGCGTGCGCGCCTGCACCTACGGCTACCTTGCCTGCGCCCGAAGCGAAGGTGAGCTTGCCGTCATTAACCACGGAGAATACACATACCGCATCGGGATTATTGCTTACGATACCGTCGATAGCAGTACGGAGTGCATCTACGGGAGTGCTTTCAAAGCAGCATCTTACCAGCTTTACGGCGCCTATTTGAAGCGCACTGCCGCAAGCGGCGCTTGCCTTGGTGGAGCATATAGTTACGTTTGCCTTTTCAAGCTCCTTGGAAAGATTCTTTATTTCAGCCTGAACAGCCTCAGCTCTGGTAACTATATCGCTTACGCTGTTTGCCTTAATGGTAGCACGTACCTTTTCGATGGTATTGTCTCTGTCACGGAAAGCGTTAAGGGCATTAAGTCCGGTAATAGCCTCAATACGGCGAACACCTGCGGCAACGCCGGATTCGGAAATAATGCGGAACAGACCTGCCTTCGCGGTGTTGCAGAGGTGAGTACCGCCGCAAAGCTCTGCGGAGAAGGAGCCCATCTTAACTACTCTTACGGTATCGCCGTACTTTTCTCCGAAGAGAGCCATAGCGCCGTCTGCCTTGGCTTCGGCAATGGATTTAACCTCAGTAACGATCTCCTCGCCCTTGAGGATTTCAACGTTTACAAGGTCTTCAACCTGTGCGATCTCCTCACTCGTCATAGCGGCGAAATGAGTAAAGTCAAAGCGTGCTCTGTTTTCGTCAACGTAAGAGCCTGCCTGCTCTACGTGAGTGCCCAGCACCTTGCGTAGCGCCGCCTGAAGCAGGTGAACGGAAGAGTGGTTTCTTGCAATAGCGTTTCTGCGTTCTTCGTCAACGCAGGCAACGCAAGCGCCCAGACCAATGCTTCCCTGATATACGTAACCGGTATGGAGATACTGATTTTCGTGGGTCTTTTTGGTGTCTTCTACCAAGAAAATACCACTTTCGGTGGTGATAACGCCTTTATCGCCAACCTGTCCGCCGCTTTCTGCATAGAAAGGAGTTTTGTCAAGAACCAGAACTGCTTTGCCTGCGGAGAGGAAGTTTACTGCCTCACCGTCTGCAAGAATATATTTGATTTCAGCATCTGTCTTGGTTTCGGTATATCCGGTGAATTCGGTGGGAACGGTGCGATCAATAGCTGTCATAACGTCATCGCTCCAGCTATTATCGCCCAAAGCGGCGCGCGCTTCACGTGCACGGCGCTTTTGCTCGGTCATAAGAGCCTTGAATGCATCCTCGTCTATGCCAACGCCCTTTTCGGAAGCGATCTCACGGGTAAGGTCAACGGGGAATCCAAAGGTATCGTAAAGCTTGAACAGATCCTCGCCGGAAAGAGTGTTTCCGCCGGATGCGAGGGTATCTGCAACCATTTTTTCAAGAATGTTAAGACCTGCATCAAGAGTCTGACGGAATCTTTCTTCCTCGATCTCGATAGTCTTCTTAATATATTCCTTCTTTTCCTCAAGCTCGGGATAAGCCTTGCCGCTTTCACGGATAACGGTCTCACAAAGATCGCTGAGGAACGCACCCTGAATACCCAAAAGCTTGCCGTGGCGTGCCGCTCTGCGGAGAACACGGCGGAGAATGTAACCCCTGCCCTCGTTGGAGGGAATAACGCCGTCGCTAATGAGGAAGGTAGCGGTACGGATATGGTCGGTAATTACACGGATAGAAACGTCGTCATCTGCGGAAGAGCCGGTATAGGTCTTGCCGGAGATACGGCTGATCTCGGTAATGATGTTACGGATAGTGTCTACCTCAAAAAGGTTGCCAACGCCCTGCATTACGCAAGCGAGACGCTCAAGACCCATACCCGTGTCTATGTTGGGATGTGCAAGACGGGTGTAGTTGCCCTGTCCGTCACCGTCAAACTGAGTGAAAACTATGTTCCAGATCTCAACAAATCTGTCGCAATCACAGCCGGGACCGCAGGTTTCCTTGCCGCAGCCCTTATCTATTCCGCGGTCAAAGTATATCTCGGAGCAAGGACCGCAGGGGCCTGCGCCGATTTCCCAGAAGTTATCGTCCTTACCCAGCTTTACTATTCTTTCTCTGGGCACGCCGATCTTAACCCACATTTCAAGCGCTTCGTCATCCTCGAGATAAACGCTGGGGTAAAGTCTGTCCTCGGGAATGCCGAGGTCCTTGGTAAGAAATTCCCAAGCCCAGGGAATTGCCTCCTCCTTAAAATAATCGCCAAAGGAGAAGTTACCCAGCATCTCAAAGAAGGTGCCGTGGCGTGCGGTCTTACCTACGTTATCGATATCCAGAGTACGAACGCACTTCTGGCAGGTGGTAACGCGCTTGCGGGGAGGAACTCTCTCACCGGTAAAGTAAGGCTTAAGAGGTGCCATACCTGCGTTTATGAGGAGCAGAGAGCTATCGCCCTGAGGGACGAGCGGGAAAGACTCCAGCCGGAGATGTCCTTTAGACTCAAAAAATTTAAGATATCTCTCACGGAGAGTGTTAAGGGATAACGGTTCCATTATATTTCAAATTCCTTTCGGTTCTTTTATACTTTTTTAGTTTTGGGGTACTGCCGCAGAAGCATCTTCGGGCGCTTCCACAGACGTTTCATCGGAAGTATCAGATGTTTCGATTTCTATAATACCGCCGGATATTACGGCGTTATCGCAGGAATCAAATGCGTTGGACGCATATTTCGTATGGGGCGGCACAGATACGGATATAAGCGTGCCGCAATCATAAAACGCGTAATCCGCCACGTACTCGACACTGTCGGGCAGGACCACCTCCGTAAGTCCGTCGCACCAGGAAAAAGCTCGTACGCCTATATGGGTAACAGTACTGTTCCATATTATCTCAGACAACGAAGTACAGTTGTTAAACGCGTAATCGGGTATAACAGTCATACCTGCGGGAAGAGTTATGGTCTCCAGCGAAGTACACCAGGAAAACAGTTTCTCACCGTAAGACGTGCAGGAATCGGGAAGCTTGACACGGCGGAGTGAAGTACAGCAATAAAACGCCGCATTTTTGATTTCCTGTACACCGTCGGGTACCACCGCAGTCTCAATAGTATTATTACGGTAAAAGCAGGAGGAGCCGACCGTGGTCACCGGCTTGCCGTCTAATTCCGTAGGAAGTACAACGTCCGTCTCATCACCGAGATACTCAACAAGCTCAACGTAGGTTTTATAAACGTCGTAGACGTAAAGCTCGTTCTCTTTTGTCTCTATATAATCCGCAGGGCGCTCTACGGTATCATAACCGAGATACCCCTTGATGGTGGTAACTATACTGCTGTTACAGGAACAAAGCAGTGCGCCGACCAGCATCACTGACAAAAGCGCAGTCAGTTTTTTCATCTCGTCCTCCTGTTTAAGAAAATTCAGACATAAAATATCAATATACATTATATCACCGCAGAATTAATTTGTCAATTATATTGACAAGCATACATAAATTTATTAAAATATATATAGCAAAAAATAAACATCCTGCGTAAGCGCATTCTGCTCTTACGGGGGAACCCGAATATAAAATGAGGTGTATTTGAATGAAAAAGGAAACCTTTGCAAGCTACCGTCAGTTTTATCACGATCAGTTGATGAACGACTGCATCCCCTTCTGGACAAACAGTGATCTGCTGGACAAGGTCAACGGCGGATATATCACCAGCGTTGACAAGGAAGGCAAGAGCTACAACAACGATAAATCCGTTTGGTTCCAGGGCAGATGCCTTTGGACTTTCTCAGCGCTTATGAACCGTTACGGTGAAAACCCTCTCTGGAAGGAATATGCCCAGACCGGCGTTAACTTCCTTAACGAAAAGTGCGTTGACAAAGACGGAAGAATGTACTTCACCGTTACTCAGGACGGCAAGCCTCTCAGAAAGCGCCGTTATATGTTCTCCGAAAGCTTCTACGTAATCTCCATGGCAGAATACGGACTTGCTACCGGAAACAAGGAAGCTATAAAGAAGGCAGAAGAGTGCTTTGAGCTTATGCTCAGCATTTATCATGATGCAAAGAGTGATCCCTTCAAGATAACCCCCAAGTCCTATGCCGAGACCCGTGCAGACCGCGCTTCCGCAGTGCCTATGGTACTGGTATCCTCTGCGCAGGTGCTTCGCCGCTGTGATCCCGAAAAGGCTGATTACTACACCGCAGTTGCACAGGAAATGGTAGATGCTATCATTAATTATCACTACAAGCCCGATATGCATTGCGTTCTTGAATGCGTTGGACCCAACGGTGAGTTTATTGATAATCCCGCAGGCAGATGCATTAATCCCGGTCACTCTATGGAAAACAGCTGGTTCCTTATGAATCAGGCAGTTTACACCGGTGACAAGGAGCTGCTTAAGAAGGCGCTTACCATCCTTGATTGGCATCTTGAATGGGGCTGGGACAAGCAGTACGGCGGATTCATTTACTTTACCGACGTTAAGGGCAGACCCTGCGAGCAGCTTGAGTGGGATATGAAGCTTTGGTGGGTACACAACGAAGCACTTATCGCAACTCTTCTTGCATACAAGCTTACCGGCGACAAGAAATATTGGGATTGGTTTGAAAAGGTACACGTATATGCATTCGGTCACTTTGCAGACAAAGAAAACGGCGAATGGTACGGATATCTCCATAAGGACGGAACGGTTTCCCACACCCAGAAGGGTTCTATGTGGAAGGGCCCCTTCCATCATCCCAGATGTCTTATGAACTGCGAAATGATACTTTCGTGGCTTGAGAACGACACCGAACCTACATCCTTACTTTAATTTTACAGGGGCAGAAAAAATTTCTGCCCTTTTTTATTTTTATTGTAACCTTTTCCTTCTTTGCAAGGTATTATATGTGAAACCACTTGATGGAGAGTCTTATGGAAAGAGCATTACGTACGGATGCCGCCATAGAGAATATTCTTGAAAAGTATGCGGACACTGTGTACCGTATTGCCTTCGCGCGCGCAAAAAACGCTCATGACGCGGAGGATATTATGCAGGAAGTGTTTTTGCGCTTTGTAAAGCGCGACCCCGTTTTTGAAAACGAAGAACACGAAAAAGCCTGGTTTATACGGGTGGCAATCAACTGCTCAAAGACCTTTCTCACCTCTCCTTGGAAAAAGCATACGGCTGAAGAAAAAGCGAACGTACCGTTTTTTGATACGGAAAAAAGCGAGGTATGGTACGCCGTGGCTTCCCTTCCCGAAAAAATGCGAGTGGTAATACATTTGTTTTACTATGAAAATATGTCTGTGGCGGAGATAGCTTCCGTAACGGGAAAAACGGTTTCCTGGGTCAAGACCAACCTGCACAGAAGCAGACAAAAGCTTAAAGACATACTTACAGAGGAGGAGTTTTAATATATGTTTGGCGATAAATACAAAAAGGATATGAATAAGGTGTCACCTTCAGCGGAATCGCTGGCAAATACTGCCCAGAAGATGAATGCCGCAAAGCATCCGAAAAAGGCGGTGTACCGCAGATGGGTGTCCCTTGCCGCCGCGTGTCTGATGGTAGTAATATGTATCGTATCGATATTCCCCGCCGCAAAATTTTTCGGTATAAGATTTACTGAAAACGAAACGATTGACGGTCTTTTGAACGTTCCCTCCGTTTCCCTGCCTCCCAAAGATGAGTTGGCGCCGGATTGCCCTCAGCCTGAGGATAACGTGTCTGCGGATCCCGAGCCCGACTTTTCGGTTCTCTGTACGTTGATAACCCAAAAGCTTGACGAATACAAAAGCCATTACGATTGGGACGAAGGATGGGTAGAATCAGAACCGGGAAACGAGCAAGTTAAGGATGAAAACATGGAAAACATGGAAATCGTAGTACCTGACAGTGCAGGAAACGGCGGTCTGACCTCGTCAGGACACGCCGGTTATTCTGACACGAATAATCAGGTGGCAGGCGTGCAGGAAGGCGACGTTATTAAAACCGACGGAAAGCTTATATATTATCTGCACCGCGGTATTCTAACAGTGTTTTCAGCAAATAACGGTCAGACCGAGAAATTGAGTATGACCAAGCTGGACGGTTCTGCCAGCTACGTTAATATGCTGCTTTACAATGGCAAAATAGTTCTGATACGCAATAAGGGCACCACGTCTGTGGCAGAAATATATTCCGTTTCCGAAAAAGGCGAGGTAGAAAAGCTTACCGTATTTAATCAAACGGGCTCGTATATCTCCTGCCGCGCTATCGGAAGCAAATTGTATATAGTTACTCTGGACCAAAGCATGCGCGAGCTTATCGGCAAAGAATATAATGAAAACATTATTATCTCGGAACTGCCTCAAGTGGGATTTGACGAGCTTTCTGCCATAGAGCCTGACAACATCTGCGTTTCAGACGTTGATCTTACGTTCACAGTAGTTTCCTGCTTTGATATAGAAAGCTACGAGCATGGCTCTGTTGCCGTAATGGGCGGCGGAAGCAACATTTATGCAGACGGCGACACATTGTACGTTTACAAAAACGGATACAGATATGACCCCGAGGTCAGCATTAACGGTCAATACACAGTAATAAACCGTTTTTCTCTTTCCGGCGAAGTTCCCGTGCTTACCGGAAACGCTTGGGTGAACGGAATATACCTTAACCAGTATTCCTTTGACGAACACGAAGGATATCTCCGTGTAGCGGTGCACCGTGCAAAAGACAATGCCGTGGTAGTGCTTAACAATGACCTTGAGGTTGTTGGAGAGGTAGACGGACTCGGCGTAAACGAGCAGATAGAATCCGTAAGATTTTACGGAGATACTGCCTATGTTGTAACCTTCCGCCGTACAGACCCGCTGTATGCCATTGACCTTTCGGATCCCGAAAACCCCACAGTCCTCTCCGAGCTTAAGGTGCCCGGCTTCTCCACCTATATGCAGTCTTACGGAGAGGGAAAAATATTCGGCTTCGGTAATCACGCAAACGAAAAAACGGGACAGTCTATGGGTCTTAAAATCAGCATGTACGATACCTCAGACCTAACCAAAGTAAAGGAGCTTCACACAAAGTATTTCGGAACCAACGTTCATTTCCGCGACGAGGTGCTGAAAGCGGTATACGTTAATCCTCAAAAGGGGCTTATAATGTTCCCCTATCTTACCACTACTCCCGTAGATGGATATAACGAAAAAACCGGAGAGTATTATTCCTATCACGCCGCTAAATACGTATACGCAGTGTATACCTACGGTGAAAACGGATTTAAGCTTATAGGAGAAACGTCACGAGCAAATCTTCCCGAGGAATATATATTTGGACACAGAGTTGAACAGCTTCGCGGAGTTTATATCGGAGAATACGTATACATTGTAATGGGAAGCGCCGGCGGTGCCGTAATCGAGGCATACTCCCTTTCCGATTTTACACTTACCGGCAAGGCTTATTAAAAGACGGTACTTTGTATTTAGATAAAAACGGCGAAACCAAAGCCTACGCCGTTAACGGCCAATAAAGACTTTGAAAGGAGTGTAAAAAGATGAAAAAACGCATAACATCGTGTCTTTTGGTATTGCTCTGTATTCTTTTGGTTTCCTGCGCGGACAAAATCCCCTCCCCCCAAGAAAGCACGGAAAAAAGCGATATTTCCGCAGATATTTCCATACCTGATGAGAATGACGTATCCGACGGCAACAGCGAAACGGAAAGTGGCGACGGTTACAGCGCGGATACGGTGCTGGTATTACCCACGGAAAATCCTATGCCCGGCACAGATGAATATAGCGCGGTCAGAGCGAAAATAACTACGGTATTTTCAAAAAACAACGTCCGCGATGACGTGCGGTTGATTTTTGCTCCTGCTGTGGTGGGTTGGGAGCCGTCACCTGTTTTTGACCCCGCCGGAAACGCCCACAGCGACGCTTACGGCACGGATTTGCAAAAAGGCGATATTATAAAAAACGATGAAAAGTTTATATATCTGCTTTCATTCGGAGAGCTTATTATCTTCTCTGCAGAAAACGGAAAAGCAGAGCAGATATCCGTAACCCATTTGCCCGACCAGCTTTTGGGAATCCAAATACTGCTGTACAAAAATCAAGTTATAATAATTTGTGCCAATGAAGACCCTTACCGCGATTATAAAGTAACAGAGCTTTCCGAGGATAACCGCGGCGCAGTAACGAGCGTGTTTATCGTGGAGGTATCCGAAAGCGGAAAAACAAAGCAAACAGATTACTTCGTTCAATCGGGCTCCTTTGCCGCAAGCCGAATAATAAACGGTCAGCTTCTGCTTATCACAAGCAGATACACTACCATTGCAAAGAAATTTTACGATGACAATCTGATATCCGAAGAAGAGCTTTTAAGCGAATTACCCGTGGCAGGACGGCATCTTAATGCTTTGATTCCCGCAGAAAACATAGAGATCCCCGATGACACAGGTCTTTCGACATTAACGATAACATCAAAAACAGACCTGAATAGCGGTGAAATGAACGCTTACTGCAAAATGATAAATGATTACGACTTTTATATAACCGAGGATTCCATATACGTGTTCGACCAAGCCGTTTATTGGTATGGCGCCAACGGCGAGGCCTATACCGAGATAGAAAGATACGATATTTCCGGAGAGCTTCCCATATATATCGGAAAGACAAGCGTACACGGTCGGATATATCATTTAGCTGTAAGTGAATACAACGGTTATCTGCGTATTCCCACCAACGAGGATTACGGCGCCGGCTTGATAATACTCGATAAGGACCTTAACACAGTATCGGAATTATACGGAATAGGCGGAAACCAACAAGATCCGTATCCCCATGACGTGGAAACTTACAAGAACACGGTCATATACGGACGCGATAAAAATTGGTGGATGGTGGACGTATCCGAACCCGAGGCACCGAAGGTAATAAGTATCGGCGAAGGCGGAGAAATATATTATAACAAGGCATTTTTGAGTGAAGATACGCTGCTTACCTCCATATTCTGCCGTGACGATACGCAGGATTACGGCGGCATAAAGCTTGAAACCTACGATATTTCAGATGAAAAGAACATCTTGAAAACAGGAGAGATACTGCTGGAAAACAATTCCCGTGAATTGGCATACATGTTGTCCCCCGGGACGTATCAGCCTTCAAATTCCGCGGCGGCAGAAAACGAATTTGCGGTAGTGCCGTATACCATCGAATATTGGGACGACACCACCTACGTATGCCGCTATATGCTTGCTTTACTGTCCACCGATAACGGACTGACACTTGTATCTAAGCAGGAGATAGACCACGAAACGGCTTCGGGAATAAAAGCTTCAAAATGGCAAGTCATGTATATTGACGATACAGTTTATTTCGTTAATCTGGGAGTCGGAACAAAGGAAACGGATATTACTTCCGTATCTATTTATTCCTTCACCGCAGACGATCTTACGCCTATCGGACAATACAGCAACAATTAAGCATATATTTTTTAGAAAAAACGGGTTTTTTACCCGTTTTTTTGATAAAATAGTATTGATTTTTGATAAAAACTGTGGTATTATATTCCGGCATGCGGTGACATACGCATGTAAAATAAAAAAATACACACACTTTGCGTTTCGCCCATGGGTCGGCAGGAAAAGCCGCGGGTAAAAATTTCACACGCAGGGTGGCGGGGAAACCCGAAAGGAGAAAAGAAAAATGTCAGTAATCAGCATGAAACAACTGCTCGAAGCAGGCGTTCACTTCGGTCACCAGACCAGAAGATGGAACCCCAAGATGGCGGAGTACATCTTTACCGAAAGAAACGGCATCTACATCATCGACCTTCAGAAGACCGTTAAAAAGGTTGAAGAAGCTTATATGTTCGTACGCGACGCTTCTCTCGAAGGCGGCAACGTTCTCTTCGTTGGTACCAAGAAGCAGGCACAGGACGCTATCAAGGAAGAAGCTATCCGTGCAGGTATGTACTATGTAAACGTTCGTTGGCTTGGCGGTATGCTTACCAACTTCAAGACCATTAAGAGAAGTATCCAGAAGCTGAACAACCTTACCAAGATGTCCGAAGACGGCACCTTTGATCTCCTTCCCAAGAAGGAAGTTGCAGCTCTCCAGAAGGAAATGGCTGACCTCGAGCGTAACCTCGGCGGTATCAAGGATATGAAGGGTCTTCCCGCAGTTATGTTCGTAGTAGACCCCAAGAAGGAAGCTAACGCTGTCGCAGAAGCTCGCAAGCTGGGCATCCCCGTAGTTGCTATCGTTGACACCAACTGTGATCCCGATTGCATCGATTACGTAATCCCCGGCAACGACGACGCTATCCGCGCTATCAAGCTTATCGCATCCGTTATGGCAGACGCAGTTCTCGAAGGCAAGCAGGGTGAACAGTTCACCGACGCTACCGAGGGCGAAACCGCTGAAACCGAAACCAAGGAGGACTAATAAAATGGCAGATATTTCCGCAAAAGTTGTTATGGAGCTTCGTAAAAAGACCGGTTGCGGTATGATGGAGTGCAAGAAGGCACTTGTTACCGCTAACGGCGATTTTGATGAGGCTATAAAGATCCTTCGTGAGAAGGGACTTGCTGTTGCCGCTAAGAAGGCAGACAGAGTTGCTGCAGACGGTATCGTTGACGTTTACACCGCTAACGGCTGCACCGCTATTATCGAAGTTAACACCGAAACCGACTTCGTTGCTAAGAACGCTTCCTTCAAGGAATTCGTTCACGGCATTCTCGTTACTATAGTTGAAAACAAGCCCGCTGACGTTGCAGCTCTTCTTGCTACCAAGTTCGCAGGCAAGGACACCACCGTTGAAGACGAGCTCAAGCAGGAGATCTTCACTATCGGCGAAAATATGTTCATCCGTCGTTTCGAGGTTATCGAAGGCGTTACCGGAACTTATATTCACGGCGGCGGTTCCGCAGGCGTTGTTGCTAAGTTTGAGGTTGAAGGCGGCGTTGAAAACACCGATGGTTTCAAGGATTACGCAAAGAACGTTTGTATGCAGATCGCTGCTATGAACCCCCTCTACGTTTGCAAGTGCAACGTTCCCGAAAGTGTTATTCAGAGCGAAAAGGATATCCTTCTTGCACAGATCAAGAACGATCCCAAGCTTGCTAACAAGCCCGAGCAGATCATCGAAAAGATGGTTACCGGCAGAATTGAAAAGTACTATGACACCAACTGTCTCGTTCACCAGCAGTACGTTAAGGAAGAGAACATGACCGTTAAGCAGTACACCGAGAATACCGCTAAGGAACTCGGCGGCTCTATCAAGGTTGTTTCCTTCGTTAAGTACGAAAAGGGCGAAGGCATTGAAAAGAGAGAAGACGATTTCGCTTCTGAAATCGAAAAGCTCGTTAAGGGTTAATGGTTAAATCGGCGCCCCTGATATTCAGGGGCGCTGTTTGTTAATTGTTAATAATCATGAGGTAAAAAATGAATACAAGCAAAAAAAGCACCTTTGATGTAATAAAAGAGAGCATAAAAAAATATACCGACACAAAATGGTTTACGGTAATACGGTATGTTTATCATTTTCTTGTTGTGCCATGCATTATCAATTTATGTATAAACAACTTTTTTCTTGATACTACCACAATCAGAGATACCCAGTTTGCAAGCGGATATTTGTTTTCATATATCCTTGTAATACTGTTCAACGCGCTGTTCACTGCAATAACCACCTCTTCTATTGCGTCAAACGCTACTCTTGCCGGTGTTGCTTTCGTATTCTCCGCAGTGCAGTACGTTAAGATACAAATGTCCGATAACCCTGTGTATTTTTCGGATATAAACTTCTTCCGCAGTGCGGGAACTCTCGGTGACCTTGTTGCAGAGGTTTCTATTCCCGAACTTTTGGGAAGAATATCCGGCTCTCTGGTAAAATACGGTCTGATACTTGCGCTTATAATTGTTATCGGCGTGCTTTTGCGCTTCAGGCTTAAATACAAATGGGGCGGAATTGCGGTAGGTGCAACAGCCTTTGCTGTGCTGTTTTTGCTTATTGCTCCCATACAGTCTCTAAATACTTTTACGCTTAACACATTTTATTCTTACGATAAGCGTGATTCCGATTACCCTACCACCAGCCTGAAATATTATATCAGATACGGCGTTGTATCCGGCATGTACGGACAAGCGGTGGAAAGCCGAATATTCAAGCCTGAGGGATATGACGAAGAATATCTTGACAAGGTGCTTGAGGAAGCTTCCAAGGAAGCGAGAGACGAATTTGAAAACACCTGGGGCGATTGTAATATTATAATGGTGTTCTCCGAATCATTCTGGGACATTGACCAGCTTGGCGAATTTGAGTTTTCTACCCCTACCGGTACCGAGCTTACCGAAAATTATGAAAAGCTTTCCAAAGAAGGACACGTGTTCAAGATGATATCTCCCGTATTCGGCGGACTAAGCGCAAATGCGGAGTTTGAGGTATTCACAGGAAGCAACCTTGCGGTATACTCACCCGGATTCGTTCCCTACACTCAAATGTATGACAGCGAGAATTTTGAGGGAACGCCTAACTTTTTCGATATTCTCGGCGAAGCGGACTATTACAACAAGATAATTACCGCGTGGGAATCCTCGCTCTTTGACCGCACGAAGGTATACCCTTATTTCGGTATTGATGACACCGATTTCCGCCACGAGCTGAAGGGAGTCCGCAAGCTGGCCGGCAGACCATCCGACGATTATCTGGCTGATCAGGTAATAAAGTTTATTGAGGGCGACGAATGGAAAAACGACGAAAACTTTTTCGTTATGATAAACACCGCACAGCTTCACGGCTCTTATTATTACGGTAAATATATTGATGATAACGGCTACAGCCATTACACTGTAGACGTTACAAAAGCGCCCGAGGATTACTCATCGTATATGAAGGGCTCTATACGCTGTTTTGCCCAAGGTCTTTATGACGCGGACAGACAGCTTGGCAAGCTGTACGATTATATTCAGGGCTTGGAAGAAAACACCATTATTATTTTCTACGGTGACCATCTTCCTAACCTTAAAGCAATAACCGCAAAAGAGGACGGCACCTATGAGCGTATTGCCGACCTGCCTTATTTCAACACAGGCAACAATATCCTTGACACCTACCGTAAATACGATACAGAGTGTCTTGTTGTCGGTAACTTTGACCTTGGTGAGCAGGACGTAGAGTGGCTTAACTACGAGCTTCTTATGGCATACGTTATGCACCGTATGGATGTTGAGACAGATGAATATTACGATTTTCTCTACACCCAGCGTAATGACTTCCCTGCCGCCAACGATTACGTTGCCGCAGACACGGAAGGCAATCTTTACTCTATGTTTGAGCTTCCCGAAGAACTGCAAAAGCAATATCTTTTAAGAAAGCAGATAAATTACAGGTATTTCCATGATAACTGAAAAATACGATAATTTCATTTGGGATTTTGACGGCACATTGTTTGACAGCTATCCCCACACCGCGGCGGCGCTGACACAAGCACTTGCGGATAACGGCAAGGAGATTGACGTAAACGAGGCGGAAAAGCTGCTTCGTATAACTGTAGGAACTGCAGTACGCCATTACGGACTGACTGACGAGGAATACAAGCAGTTTTACGTTTACGAGCTTACCGATGATTTTGAGCCTGTCATAAAAATATATGACGGCGTGGAGGATGCGCTGAACCGTATTCTGAACAGAGGCGGAAAGCATTTTCTGTTTACCCACAGAGATAAAAAGGCATTGGAGCTTTTGGGTAAGCAAGGCATACTGGGTCTGTTTACCGAGGTAATTACCGTGGAAAACGGTTTTCCCTTTAAGCCTGCGCCCGATGCTATCGAATATCTTGTAAAAGAGCATTCGCTGGACAAGGAAAAAACGGTTATGATAGGTGACAGAGAGATAGATATCGGAAGCGGTATAAACGCAGGCGTTCATACACTTTTCTTTGATGAATTCTCTCTTTCTCCCGAAACCAAGGCTGACGAAATCTATACAAGCTTTAAACAAATAGGATAAAAAAAGGATACCCCACAAAAAAAGATACACCCCAAGAAAGCTTGCGACTTCTTGGGGTGTTTTGTGTTTTAGAAAGGTTTGGAATCCTTAAGGACTACTATTCTGTTAAATGTATTCTCGTGCTTGGTGTCCTTGCAGAAATAGCCGGTGCGGACAAACTGGAAGCGCTCGCCGTCCTGAGCCAAAGCAAGAGCAGGCTCAAGATAAGCCTTGATATGCTTAACGGAATCGGGATTAAGATAGTTATCGTACTCGGAGGAAGGTACCTTGGTCATATCCGCTTCGGTAAACAGCTTGTCGTAAAGAGCAACGTCAGCCTCTATCGCGTCTGCGGCGGAAAGCCAATGGATGGTGCCCTTTATTTTTCTGCCGTCTGCAGGCATACCGCAGCCGGTTTCAAGGTCAGCAGTACAAAGTACCTCGGTAATAACTCCGTTTTCGTCGGTAAGGATATCCTCGCACTTAACGATATAACCGCCCATAAGACGAACCTCGCCGCCCTTCTTCATACGGAAATACTTGGGAGGAGGATCGAGAGAAACGTCATCACGGTCAATATAAAGAGTACGGGTAAAAGGAACATCGCGTCTGCCTGCATCGGGATCCGAAGGATTGTTGGACAAAGAGAAGAATTCCTTTTTGTCCTCAAAATAGTTGGTTACGGTAACCTTAACAGGGTCAAGGACCGCAACGCGGCGAAGTGCTTTCTTGTTAAGCTCCTCACGGATACAATGCTCAAGCAGATCGTAATCCACAATGCTGTATGCACGGGAAACGCCGGCACGGGAAACGAAATCTATAAGCGCCGAGGGAGTATATCCTCTGCGGCGGAGACCGCAAAGAGTGGGAAGACGGGGGTCATCCCAACCGTCGGCAATACCGTTTTCAACCAATGCGCGGAGATAACGCTTGCTCATTACGGTATGAGTAACGTTAAGGCGCGCAAATTCGTACTGATGAGGCTTGTGCTCAAAATCAATATTATCAACAACCCAATCATAAAGAGGACGGTTGTTGGTAAACTCGATAGAGCACATGGAATGGGTGATACCCTCCATTGCGTCCTGAATAGGATGAGCGAAATCGTAAAGAGGATATATACACCATGCATCCCCCTGTCTGTGATGAGACATGTGGCGGATACGGAAAATAGCAGGGTCACGCATAACAAGATTGGGAGAAGCCATATCTATTTTTGCGCGGAGAGTCTTGGCTCCATCGGGAAATTCGCCGTTCTTCATACGCTCAAAGAGCTCAAGATTTTCCTCAACACTGCGGTTGCGCCAAGGTGATTCCTTGCCCGGCTCGGTAAGAGTACCGCGGTATGCGGTCATTTCGTCTGCGGTAAGATCGCAAACGTACGCCTTGCCCTCTTTTATAAGCTTTACTGCGTATTCATAGCATTTACCGAAATAATCGCTTCCGTAGAACACGCCGCCGGTAGGCTCAAAGCCAAGCCAACGGATATCCTCATAAATGCTGTCAACGTACTCAACGTCTTCTTTTCCGGGGTTGGTATCGTCATAACGAAGGTTAAACTTACCGTCAAAGGTCTTTGCTGCAGTGGCGTTTATCCATATTGCCTTAAGAGAGCCGATATGGAGATAGCCGTTAGGCTCCGGCGGAAAACGAGTGTGGACGTGGTCCTCTTTGCCCGTCTCAAGGTCGGAACGTATTATATCATAAAGGAAATTGCTGTTATTCTCTTCCATTTTTACAGAGTCTCCTTAAAAGCATTGATTCGTGCGGCAACCTTTTCCGCACCAAGAATATTCATTACGGTATACAGGTCGGGAGAAACGGTTTTTCCGGTAACCGCAACACGCAAGAATGCGCTTACGTCACCTACGCTTCCCTTCCAGTCGGTGGGATCTTTTTTATATTCCTTCATATTGGGACAGAAGCCGTTCTGCTCACCTACGGCCTTAATGGTATCAAACCACTGGGTCTGGTCGTCAGTCTCTTTCCAAGCGGCGATAAATCCATCAAGACAAGCCTTGATATCATCAGCATTTGCCGAAAGACTATCGGTATATTCAAAATATTTATCATAGAAGAAGGAAACGTAAGGCTTTGCGTCTGCCCAGGTGGTAAGGTCCTTACGGGGCTTGTTGCCTCCTCTGCCGATGGCGAAAATGCTTTCTGCATAAGCGCGGTCAGATTCCAGAGTAGATGCAAACTCAGGGTCATATTCCTTTGCCCAAGCGATAACGGAATCCACTACCTGAGAAGCGTCAAGAGAAGCTATAACGTTTTTGGAAACGTCGTTAAGCTTTTCAAAGCTGAACAGACAGCCGGAAATGCTCATCTTCTTGGGACTGAACTTAAACTCCTCCAAAGGAAGTGCGGGGTTTGCAAGACGCCATTCCTCAAAATTAGAGTTAAGCAGAGTAAGCAGATATTCCTTTACCGCGTTGGCGGGATATCCCTGCTCGTGGTAATAAGTAAGCGCCGCCTCGGGGTCCTTACGCTTGGAAAGCTTACGCTTGCCGTTTCCGTCATTTTTAAGCACCTGTGCGGTATGACAGTATTTGGGCATTCTGAAGCCCAGTGCCTTAAAGAGCTGGATGTGGAAAGGCAGGGTGGAAAGCCAGCTTTCGTCACGTACAACGTGAGTGGTACGCATAAGATGGTCATCCACAGCGTGTGCGAAATGGTATGTGGGAATACCGTCAGACTTAAGGAGCACGTGATCGATATCGTTTTCGGTAACGTCGATAACTCCCTTGATCATATCGGTAAATTTAAGCTTGTTGTTACAGTCGCCCTCGCTTCTGAAGCGGAGAACGAAGGGCTTGCCCTCGTTAAGTGCAGACTGTATTCTTTCTATATCCGCATCTCTCCAGACAGCCCACTTTCCGTAATAACCGGGAGTGAGTTTTTGCGCCTCCTGCTCAGCACGGTTGGCGGCAAGCTCCTCTTCAGTGCAGAAGCAAGGATATGCATAGCCATTCTTTACAAGCTCTTTTGCGTAGGTCTGGTAAATATTCTTTCTCTCACTCTGGCGGTAAGGACCGTATGCACCGTTATCACCGTCAGCGGTAGCGCCTTCGTCAAAATGAAGGTCAAACTTCTCAAGTGCACTTATAATAAGAGCAACACCGTTTTCAACGGTACGCTTATCATCGGTATCCTCAATACGGAGGTAGAAAACGCCGCCCGTAAGATGCGCCATACGCTCATCTGCCAAAGCGCCGTAAAGGTTACCCAGATGCATAAAGCCGGTGGGGCTGGGTGCAAAACGGGTTACCTGAGCGCCCTCGGGCAGGTTGCGGGGAGGATACAACGCCTCCATATCCGCAGGGGTGGTCTTTATATCGGGAAACAAAAGCTCTGCAAGAAAGTTGTTATCCATAATTACATTTCTCCAAAATAATATACTAATCTGTAAGATTATACCACCAAATCCGAGGTTTTTCAAGTAGTAAACAAAATATATACGAAAAAACGGCTGTCTTTTTTGACAGCCGCAAAGGTTATTTTACTCCATAAAGTATTCGGAATATTCGGTATTCACAAAAGTTTCCCAATCCGCCTTTAATTCATCCAAGGTTTTTTCGGTAAGAGACGAAAGCTCTATGCGTCCCAAAAGATAATCGGTAACCCTTTCTTCACCGAAAAGAGATATTAAATAGTAGGTAAAAGAGGCGGCGGAATCTCCGGTTTCCGTATAATAATCGTCGTAGTAACGCATAAACAGATGGGTCAGATCATCCATATCCGTAACCACGTCTATATCCCTGCCCGTTTTTTCCACAAACTCGTTGGCAAATGCCCAGGAAGGGCCGTTACCGCGGTTTTTATAATACTCGTTTATAACGGGAATACCGTACACATCCTCCTTAAGGCTGATATACGTCGCAAGTCCTCTGGTCTGCCAAAACTCCATATCCTTTTCCGACACCAGTGACAGAATATAAGTATACATCAGATTTGCGTGAGAGGACATATAGATGCTGTGGGTTTCCTTGTAGTAATTGGAATTTTTATCATTAAAAACGATATACAATCCCTCTTTATAGGATTCAAACCCCAAAAGTGTGCGGTAGTTTCCGAATTCCCTTTCGGTTACTTCGAAATACTCCTTTGTTTTGGAATAATCGGAATTGAGAAATCCGTGAGAGACAGAGGGTGCTCTGCCATACAGTCTGTCCTGCCAATCGGGGGTTACGCAAAAGACAGCGTAATCGCAGGCGGCGTAATAATGGAAACTGGTGCCGCCATAGCTGTACAGTATTTCCGAAAGTACGGGGGTTACACCGTTTTCCTTATAATAATCGGAAAGGGAACGCAAAAACAAAGAGGTGTCGTCTGTTTTTCCGCTTGAAAAAAGAAGGCGGTTAAAGGCTTTCACGCCGTTGCGGGATATATAAGTTTTAACAAAATTCTTTGATATATTCTGTACGTTTTCTTTATCCTCTTCGGAAACGAACCTTGTATCAAAGCACAAAAGATTTATATCGTAATACTGCCAGCCGTCAACAAACTCCGGCTTGTTATATTCGGTTTTTATTCCAAACAATTCTTCCTGCAGAAAATGTGCATATCCGTAAACAAGCCCGTAATTGCAATATCCGCCGAAGATGGAAAACAACACGTCTGCGATATAATCCGCGCTCTCAAAGTCCTGCTCAAAAGTATATATTTTCCCCGCCTCGGCATATCGGAAAGCATGTTCAGACTCATCGTAAATATATATTTCCAAATCCGTATACACGTTAAGAAAATTCAGTAGCTTTTTTGTGGCAGAGACACATACCTCTCTTTCCGAAAAAGGCACTTTACTGTGAAAAGCGTATTCCGCGTTGCCGTCCACAATGATATCCATCTTCCCAACCAAACTAAGATTAGAGCCGGGCTCGATAAAGGTGACAGTCTTGGATATATAATTTACATTTTCAATTTCGGACACGGTGTCGGAAAGCTCGCTGCTTTCTTCGTCATCCACGCACCCCGCAAAGCAGGACATCACCGATAATATTAGCAATATTAAGCTGATAAACCTCGTCCGCATACCGCACCTCCGTCATTGTTTGTATTATTATACCACACACCATTGTGTCGGTCAAGTGATATACAAACCACGCTTCAACATACAACCTCTGTTAATATGCATTTTACTAAAAATAAACGCTCCTTTTTGTGCATTTATACAAAAATGTTTTTTGTTTACAATTTGTTTATAGACATTTTTGCCATAATATGTATAATGTAAGTGTAAGCAAACTTTTTGTTATTCCATATTAAAGGAGTTGATATCTAATGAAAAAAATATACTTAATAACTGCACTGCTTCTTGCGTTTGTGTTTGTATTTACTGCTTGTGAAGTTACCGATAACGAAAGCAACGCGAGCGTTTCGCAAAACGAAAGCGGTGATGGACAGACATCCGCTCCGCATAAATCTGAACAGCAGGGCTCCGAGCCCGAAGTTTCTGATTACGAACAGTCTGATGAAAGCTCTGCTCCTACTCCCGAAGTTTCCGATTACGAACAGTCTGATGAAAGCCAAACTCCCGAGGTTTCTACGGAAGAATACGTTTGGTATGGAATTGATGAAATTAACGACTGGTTTGAAACTTATATATTAGGCATCGCTGACTCCGACGAAGATCTCAGACGCGACGGCAAACATCGTGCGTATTATTTTACTATAGACGGTTTGCTATTGGAGTATATAGATGGAAAAGCCGGTTCGAGCATTTTTGCTGATGAATACTTAAAGCTGTTTAACGGAACTACTGCTATTAATATGCCTGCATTATGCGAATATTATGGTATAACCAAAGAGGAATACGTTGCGCATTGCAACAAATTCATTGAGGAATTCGGCAAGTCAAAGGAAGGCGAAATCCCCATTTATTTGATGTTCCGATTGTACGCATTTCGCTATGATGCTATTTTTTCTGAGGAATACTGGAATCATTCGGATTATTTACTAAACGCTTATGTCATTCCTGAAATTGATGATCATTACACATCTTTGGAAGATAGAAACGGTTATACCAAAAGGTATTATATTATAGACCGCCGTCTCATTGAGTACGTCGGTGTTGACGAATTCGAAGATTGGCTGGATGCCGTAAGTGATACCGAACAAAATATAATCGAATTTATCGATCATTTCGGCATTACCCGTGAAATTTATGAGGACATATATCGAAAGGATTGCTGGCAAGAGGCGACGGAGCATACAGTTGCTCGTTGGCGTTTTCTTCCCTATAACCCCGATTATCTTTTCGGTACGCCGGAAGAACAGGAAATATACTTCACCGTTCATCCGTTAAACTGAACATCTGCCAAAAACACAAAGCCCGTGGGAGACCACGGGCTTTTGTAATGGGTTTATTTTTGATTTCTGGAAACGTATTTTTCCTTTGCGAAGAGATAGGTACTGTCGTATACCTTGCGGAGCTCGGGGTCGTCAGACTTGAACGCAGTATAGAATTCACCGGGAACGCCGCCCTGATAATACATCTTTATAGAATGCATAAAGCCGGTTTCGGCACCGCAATCCAGGTACTTCATATATCTTTCTACGTTAGCAGGGTCGCTGCCGCCGATCTCAAGCTCATAGCACATACCGAGACGCTTGGTAATATCAGCATTATCGTAAAGACGCTGGGTGGGAATACCGTCACGGAACGCAAAATTAGGCTGCATACATGCAACGTCAAAGCCGAGATCCTTCCACTCCATAAAGCCGGACGCCTGATAATAAGGTATCCAGAACAGCTTGTAGCTCAGAGAATGGAGATATTCCACAGTCCACTTAAGAAGCGCCGTCTCATCGGGATTGGAGTATGCGATATCCTCCTCAAACCAATAGAACGCATCGTGAACAAGGTTTTCGTAATTGCCGGACTTGAATTTTTGGATAGTAGTATCGATACACCACTTAATTGCCTTCTGACGGTCGGCAAAGTTATCCATTACCTCGTCAACACCGTCATCGTCGATATCACCGAATTTTTCGGGGAAATCACCATACGTGGGCTTTGTATGGAGCACGGAGAAATATACCTTTGTCTTGTGGTTTTGGATACCCAGCTTTTCACCGACGATAGCGGTAGCTTTATTAAGCGCATCTACGTTGGCATTGGGAGCAAAGGTGTTTTCTATATAATGCTTCCAGCCCTCGGCACATTTGTACTCGGCGGAATATGTATACATGGAATAAGGCAGATACAGCATACCGTCAAAGAAGGTATCCTTCATCTCGCCGTCCTTGTCGATATAAGCAAGGTGAGGCAAATATTCGTCAACTGTAATAAGACCTAATCCGGGACGCCTCTCCGCTTCCTTGTTGCGGGGAATACAGTTATAAGAAAGAAGAACGTTGTGAACTCCGTCCAAAGCATCATAGGAAGGATACTCGTTAACAACTATACTTGCGTTGTCACCGTCCAGATCCTCACCACAAATAGCACATGCGTCTGCAGAAACGGCGGTAGTACCGAACAGCTCCAGCTCATCTATCCAAACGTGACCCACAACCTCTATCTCAAACATAACGTACAAAGCGCGGTAAGTCTTATCGAAATCACGCTTTACGTCAACACGGGCTGCCGCCTCATCGGAAAAGATGTCTCTGCATTTATAAACACGCTGCCAGTCAACGCCGTTTTCGGAAAGGCAAACGTCCACCCTTCTGGGAAGTCTTACCGCGGAAACGTCCTCTTTAAGAAATCCTACGGAAAAGCCGTTAACGGCGGAAAGATTATCAAGACGGAAAACTACACTTCTGGAAACACCGCGGGTAAAACGGAACCAACGCTCATCGGTATAAGTATAAACGTCGCTGCGGATACCGTCGGTAAGCATAGTAGCTTCAATAGGTGAATTGAAACGGGGAGTAGCCGTATCACCGTCAATAGGGCAAAGCTCAGTAATAGACACGGGCTGAATACCCAAAAGAAGGTTTTTCACGGTAGCATCGCCGTTTTCGCAAGGCACGGAAACCGTTGTCTTTTCAATTGCTTTAGAATTGTAATAGCTCATTTCTGCAACCCCTCTTTGAATTGTTGATTAAGAATATCGTATTGCTCAGCGAGATAAGTGTTTACCTCGTTAATACCATCGGAAAGGAGCGCCATGGTACGCTCATAAGAATAGCACGCTTCGGTATATTCCGCGTTGGTAAGACCGAATTCTGCCTGCCAGTCCACGCTTTTTGCAAGAGGAATACAATAATATTCGCTGTGATAGCTGTTTATGGGATTGGATGCTTTTACAAGTCCTCTGCCCATACACCACACGGGAAGAACGTCAACGGAAGCTATAGCAACAGTACCGTCCTCGTATCTGCAGATGTTTGTCATAAACACTACGCCGTCCTCGGTATGGCCGTTATCGTTACAGTTGGTGCCGTGCTCAAGACGGTGAGTATCAAGGGTACGGTCGGCAACGTCGGGATAATCACATCCTGCGAAATGCCAAGGGTCCTGGAAGCAGTGAGGGCTGTTGGCTTGGGTACCGCCTGCCATACATTCAATCTGCTGACCGGACCAGAGATTGCCCATAGAATACAGACATATGGTACTTTTTCCGCTTACCTCGCTGTGAATAAGATCCACAGGCTGTATCTTGTGAGGATGTCCGCCGATAATGACGTCCACACCCAGATCACACATTTTCTGTGCTATAGCCTGCTGGGATTCGTTAGGAGAAAGCGAATACTCTGCGCCCCAATGTATATAGAGATACACAAGCTCTGCGCCTTCTGCACGCATTCCCTCAATAAGAGAAGCGGCTTCGGTATAAAAAGCCTCAAGATTAGAGGTGCTGAAGCAGTTAGTGTTGGTGTAAGAGCCGTAAGAATAGTTCAGGAAGCCCACCTTTATTCCGTTTATATCTTTTATAAGATAACGGGCGTCTTCATTCTTAAGACGGGTTCCGGTAAAATCCATACCGTTGGCGTTAAGAGTCTGCATGGTTTTTTTCATACCTGCCCAGCCGCCGTCGGAAATATGGTTGTTTGCGGTAGTTCCCATATCGTAACCGCACTGCGCCAATGCTTTTACTATAGCTTCAGGTACTCTGAAGGGCAGAGATGCATAGGTGCCGTCTGCGCTGACAGAAAACTCTGCGTTTACTACTGCGTAATCCAGTGCCTTTACGTAAGGTGCAAGATACTCAAATGCGTATGAATAATCGAACACGCCTGCAGAAGCGTCGTAACCGCTTTTACGCACACCGTTGTGAACAAGTATATCTCCCGATGAACCGATAGTGGCAACTGCCATTGCCTGCAGATTTACTTCAGGTATGCTTTCTTCGGATTCCTCCGAAATCTCGTCAGACACGGAGGGTGCCACGCTCACTGCGGAATTCTCCGCAACGCTTTCCTCATTTTCGGTGACGCAGGAGACACATATCAAAGCCGCAAGCAAAACGGCGATAATTAAACGAAACGTGTTTTTCATATAAAAATTCCCTTTCTGCCAGTAAAAACATACGTTAATGAATTATACCACACCTAAAACTCATAGTCAATAAAAGGTTATTACAACTTTAATTGTTAAATTTTTATAAACCACTTGCTTTTCGCGTAAATTTATTCTATAATGTATAAAGATTTTATAATGAGGTAATATGCGTGAAACTATATCGCTTTATTCGTTTCTTTGTCGTGTTGCCGGTGCGGTTGCTTTTTTGTCTCCGTGTGGAGGGAAGAAAGAATATTCCCAAGCAGGCGTTCGTGCTTTGCGCAAACCACGTTTCTGCAACAGATCCGTTGTTGCTGGCAATAGCGTTCCCCACCCCTATACGTTTTGTGGGAAAGGAAGAAGTGCTGGAGAATTGGTTTTTAAGGATCATCGCCAAGATAGACGGGCTGATTCCCATTACCAGAGGTACGGCAGACCTTAAAGCGATGCGCGCCTGTATGAACGCCGTCAAGAGCGGAGACAACGTAGGAATATTCCCTCAGGGTACACGTATGCACGATACTCCTCAGCCAGAGAGCGCGCTCCCCGGTACGGGACTTATTATACTTCACACAAAAGCACCTGTGGTACCTGTGTCCATCATCACAAAGGATAACCGCGTAAAGCTGTTCAGAAAATGCAGAGTGGTTATCGGTGAGCCTATACTTTACGAGGAATACTCCGCTAACGCAACTACCAGCGCGGAAGCCGCAAAATACTGCTTCGCAAAGGTGTGTGAGAGATTTGAGTAAGATCACGGTTGCCTCCTCCGCGGGATTTTGTTTCGGAGTAAAGCGGGCAGTAAGCTTGCTGGAAGAAAATCTGGCGCAGGGAAAAAACATATGCACCCTTGGTGAGATAATCCACAACCGTACGTTTACCCAACGGCTGGAGAAAAAAGGTGTTTTTTCCGTAACGCCCGAAGAGGTAAAGCATCTTCCGAAGGGAACCGCTGTGCTTATAAGATCGCACGGGGTAGCCAAGGATATATATAAAGAAATAACAGATACCGGAAGGCTCGTAATTGACGCTACCTGCCCTTTCGTAAAAAAAATACATGAAATTGTAAGCCAAAACAGCGCTGAGCGATTTACGCTTGTTATCGGAAGCAGGACTCATCCCGAGGTAGAGGGAATATGCTCCCACGCAAAAAGCGGATATTTCGTCGCTTCCGCAGCAGAGGAGATACCTTCCCTGCCCCCAAATACTCTCGTTGTGGTACAAACCACCCACAGCGTAGCCGAGTGGGAAAAATGCAAGGCTGTTATTGCAAAGACGTGCCCCGAAGCACTTGTGTTTGACACGGTGTGCCCGGTAACGTCAAAGCGTCAAAGTGAGTTGACTGTGCTTTCCGCACAAAGCGACCTTACAGTCGTCGTCGGTGATAAAAGCAGTTCCAATTCACGAAAGTTATTTGAGACCGCATGTCTTTACGGCGAGGCGATATTTATAAGCACCGCCGCAGAGCTTGAAGGATATGGGAAGAATTTTTTCACTTCCCGAAATAAAATTGCCATTACCGCAGGAGCTTCGACTCCCGGTGATATATTACAGGAGGTTATTAAACAAATGACAGACACCATCAACGAGAATCTTTCCTTCCAGGAGATGCTCGACCAGTCATTCAGAACATTAACTACAGGGGAAAGGGTAACAGGTACCGTTCTTGCGGTAAGCCCGGCAGAGGTTAAAGTCGACCTTGGCACAAAGCACACCGGCATTTTACCGTATGACGAGATTACCTCCGAAAGCGGCGTGGATCTTACAAAAGAATTCCACGTAGGCGATAGCGTTGAGGTGGTATGCATAAAGTTCTCGGACGTTGAAGGCACAGTGATTCTTTCCAAGAAGTCCCTTGATGCCGACAAGCAGTGGGCAGAAGTTGTTGCAGCATGCGAAAACGGTGAAAACCTTAGCGGTAAGGTTACCGAGATCGTACGCGGCGGCTGTATCGTAATGTACAAGAATGTAAAAGTATTCGTTCCCGCATCCCAGACCGGTATTGCTAAGGATCAGCCTCTGGATGAGCTTAAGGGTAAGACCGTAAGCTTCAGAGTTATCGAAACCGGCGGCGACCAGAAGAACCGCAAGAGAGCTGTTGGCTCCATCAAGGTCGTTGCAAGAGCAGAACGCAAGAAGGCTGTTGAAGAATTCTACGCTTCTCTTGAAGAAGGTCAGAAGTTCACCGGTACCGTTCGTTCTCTGGCAGACTTCGGCGCATTCGTAAACATCGGTCCCGTAGACGGTCTCGTACACATTACCGAGCTGTCCTGGGGCAGACTTAAGGCTCCTGCTGAGCTTCTTAAGGTTGGCGATTCCATCGAAGTTTACATCAAGTCCGTAAACCCCGAGAAAAAGCGTATCTCTCTCGGCTACAAGACTGAAGAAAACAATCCTTGGAAGCTGTTCCCCGAGCAGTACAACGTAGGTGACGTTGTTGACGCAAAGGTAGTTTCCGTTCTCGATTTCGGCGCTTTCGCTGAGATCATCCCCGGCGTTGACGGTCTTATCCACATCAGCCAGATCGCTGCCAAGCCCGTTGCAAACCCCGCATCCGTTCTTAAGGTTGGCGATACCGTTACCGCTAAGATCACCGCTATCGAGCCCGAAAGAACCCGCGTAAGCCTTTCTATCCGCGCTCTCCTTGCTGACGAAGAGCCCGCAGTTGAAGAAGCTGTTGAGGAAGCTGTTGAGGAAACTGTAAGCGAAGCAAACGCTGAAGAAACCGCTGAATAATTAAAACGCATAGTTATCTGAAAACAATAAAAGCACCGTTTTACGGTGCTTTTGTTTTTGTGTCGGGCAAATAAAGCGGCAGGAGCTTATGGGATATGCGAGCCGCCGCAGTATTTTAATAAAAAAAGAAATCCGTTTTCACGGATCTCTGCCCCCAAAACTCTTCATTTTTTCGCTTTGCGTCAAAAGAGACCAATGGTGAACCCCGCAGTGCCGTGTCCCGTGAACGAAACCCTGCTATGAGCAGGTGGGTGTCCTATTGTGCGCTTTAGTGCTTCCAACATCCGTATCAACGGGGTCAAAGACAGCCGTAATACGGGAGGCCTGCTTCACCACGCCCAAAGATTCTTCAGACTCCCTTTCGTAAATGTGGGTTTTTACACGGGAAGGTTTGGTTTTACCGCACCGACCACGCACACCGCAGGAGAGATATTCTTTCTTAGTCTACTTCCTCAGGCTCCTCGTCCAGGTCGCATTCATCCATGAAGCAATCCTCAAACATCTGGGAAACCTTGTCAAACTCATCGTCATCATCAATAGTAATGAGGTTTTCCTCACCGTCTTCACCAACAACTATCTTGAGAACGACAAATTCATTTTCCTGACTGTCACAGGGAGCGAGTGCAACGTAAGTATTGCCCTCATCTTCAAGAGTGCCGAGAACTTCAAACTCGGTCTCAACACCGTCTTCATCTATAAGAGTAACAGTGTTAAATTCATTGTAATCCATATATCTAACCTCCACATTATTCTATCCGTATTTTACAACAAAAATTCCTTTATGTCAATATATTCCTTGCTTAACCTTTCCGCTGTTATTGACATTTACCGCCCTGTTTGTTAAAATTACATCATCCTTTAAGGGAGGAATTACATTATGTCTTCAACACCCAGATTTTTTATATCAAAAAGCGAGTTCCGCGGAGACTCTGTCACCATCACCGGAACCGACGCAAACCACATATACCGTGTTCTCCGTCTTCGTGAGGGCGATATGATCACCGTATGCGATATGCAGAAAAATATTTATGACGGCGTTCTTGAATACGTTTCGGCAGACGAGGCAGAGGTCTCGCTTTCCAACTGCCGTCCTTCCCCTGCCGAGCCGCCATATACCGTAACTCTGTATCAGGGTATGCCCAAGGGTGACAAATTGGATACCGTAGTGCAAAAGGCTGTGGAATTGGGTGCAACCGAAATCGTTCCCGTTATGTGCGAGAGAGCCGTGTCCCGTCCTGACGATAAGTCTATGGAAAAAAAAGTGGTGCGCCTTAACCGTATTGCCGCAGAAGCGGCAAAACAATGCGGACGTGGAATAGTTCCTGAGGTGAGAAATATGATCTCCTTCAAGCAGATGACCGAGGAGCTTTCCAAAGCCGACCTCAAGTTTATATGCTATGAAGGCGACGGTACGGTCCACTGCCGCAGCATAATAGACGGACACGAAGGCAGTATTAACAGCGTAACCTTTTATATCGGACCCGAAGGCGGCATATCAGCAGGTGAGATACAGCTTGCCAAAGACAAGAATATACCCCTTGCGGGATTGGGAAAACGCATACTCAGAACCGAAACGGCAGGGCTTTACGTCCTGTCTGCCCTATCCGTACTTGCTGAAGAACGGTAGTTCAAGTAAAATTAACAAATTTACAGCGTTTTTTTAGTTAAAATGTAGAAAAAGCACTTGAATTTTTGGCGAATATGTTGTAAAATAAAGCGTATATGACTAAAAATATGTAAAGGAGCAGAACAATGTCCAGTAAATTGTTTCAAGGACTCATTTATCAAATGAAAGAAGCGGTGGAGCGCACCGTAGGCGTACTCGACGATAAGGGTGTAGTTATTGCATGCAGCACACTTTCCCGCATCGGTGAATCGCGCAAAGAAGCGCTGGACGAAATGTCCTATTCCTTTGACACTGTGGTGCTTGACGGATATACCTACAGACCTGTCGGCACACACGCAAGAATAGAATACGTTGTATTTACCGAGGGTGTTGACGAAAAGGCGAAGAGCGCATCCTCGATGATTGCCGTTGCACTCTCCAGCGTAAAGTCTCTTTACGACGAGAAGTATGATAAGACTAACTTTATAAAGAATATTATTCTTGATAATATTCTCCCCAGCGATATCTATATCAAATCCAAAGAGCTTCATTTTGATGCGGAGATACCCCGTGTGGTATATCTTGCACGCTTTGCTGTCGGTAACGAGGGCGCAACCATTCCCTTTGATATAGTTCAGAATCTCTTCCCCGATAAGACAAAGGATTACGTTATCGGAGTAAGCGAGACGGATATAGTTCTTGTTAAAGAGCTTCGCAGTGCGTCTGACCTGCGCAACGTTGATAATTTCGCTAAGATGATAGTTGATACTGCTGAGACGGAATTTCTCGTTAAAGCAACCGTCGGTATCGGTACGGTAGTAAACACCGTTAAGGATCTGGCACGTTCCTTCAAGGATGCTCAAGTAGCACTTGAGGTAGGTAAGGTGTTTGATACCGAAAAGTCCACTATTAATTACGAGAGTCTCGGTATCGGCAGACTTATATACCAGCTTCCCACCACTCTGTGTGAGATGTTCCTTACGAGGTGTTCAAGAAGGGCGCGTTCGAATCGTTGGATCAAGAAACGCTTATCACTATTCAAACGTTCTTTGAGAATAATCTTAACGTGTCCGAAACTTCCAGAAAGCTGTTCGTACACAGAAACACTCTCGTTTACAGACTTGAGAAGATAAAGAAGGTTACGGGACTTGACCTGCGTGAGTTTGACAACGCAATAACCTTTAAGGTAGCACTTATGGTTAAGAAGTACGTTACCTCCAAGCCTATGATGTATTGATCACCGGAGTGATGATTATATTATGATAGAATTCAAAAACGTATCCATGATATACCCTGACGGCAATGCCGCTTTGCGTAACGTGGATCTCACTATAGGCGACAAGGAGTTCGTCTTTATCGTCGGTCAGTCCGGCGCAGGTAAGACTACGCTGACAAAGCTGCTTCTGGCAGAGGAAAAGGTTTCTGACGGCGAGTTGTACGTTAACAATTTCAAGCTTCATCGCCTGAGAAAATATAAAATACCCAAGCTGCGCCGTTCCATGGGTGTGGTGTTCCAGGATTTCCGCTTGTTTGACAACAAGACCGTATATGAAAACGTGGCGTTTGCAATGCGCGTGGTTGGTGAAAGACCTTCGGTTATTAAAAAACGCGTGCCTCACGTGCTTAGCCTTGTAGGTCTGGCAAACCGTGCAAAAAGCTATCCCGAAAAGATGTCCGGCGGTGAGAGACAGCGTATCGCTATTGCGAGAGCGCTGGTCAACAATCCTGACGTTATTATTGCGGACGAGCCTACCGGTAACATTGACCCTAAGATGAGCAGAGAGATATTTGACCTGCTTATGCGTATAAACAAGATGGATAAAACGGTTATTGTTGTAACTCACGACCATAATCTGGTTAATTATTACAACAAGCGAGTTATTACCATCGAAAACGGTCATATTAAGAGCGACAAGCCTGCCGTTCAGGTTGCCGAAAAGAGCGAGAGCGCACCTGCCAGTGAAGGAGGTAACGAGTAATGAGATTATTCAGCACCTTTTTCTACCACGTGGGACAAGGCATAAAAGGAATATTCCGCAATCCGGTAATGACTACCGCAAGTATGCTGGTGCTTATTTGCTGTATGGTAGTTACGGGAACGTTTGCTTTGGTGATCGATAATATTAACCGTAATTTCAAAGCCTTGGATGAGGTTAATAAAATGATAGTCTGGCTGGACGATGCACCTGAAAGCGAAGAAAGCACAGACGCAGACGTAAGCGATACCGAAGAGACCGAAAAATCGGAATACAATATTTACGAATACGACGAAAAGACCATTAACGCCATAAAAGCACTTGAGCACGTTGTGGAAGTGTCTTATATGAGCAAGGAAGAAGCCTTTGAGGAATTCAAAAATTCCGAAGGTGCAGACGCAGAATTCCTGAAATGGTTTGATGCGGAGACGAACAATCCTCTCCGCGCCTCTTACCGCATAACCTTTGAATCCGAGACGGATACCGAAAATATCCGTTACATAAAGAAAGCTATTGAAGAAATGGGCTTTGCGGAAGAGAATATCAAAGAGGACATTGAGCTGTATGACAGTCTTACCAACATCAAGGGTGTTCTTACTACCGTTGCGTTGTGGCTGTTGATAGCTTTGTTTGTAGTTTCCTTATTTATTATAATAAACTCCACCAGACTGGGACTGCACTCCCGCCGTGAGGAGATACAGATAATGCGCTATGTTGGCGCAACCAACTCCTTTATACGCACTCCTTTCGTTATTGAGAGCGTTACGGTAGGTCTTGTATCTGCGGCTATTGCGCTGGGAATTGAATATTATTTGTATTCTCAGGTAATAAGCGGTGTTGTACGCCGTTTTGAAGCGATAACTATTGCACCCTTCAGCGAATACGTTTGGTTTATTGCCGCAGCGTTTGCTATCATAGGTGTTTACGCAGGTCTGGTAGGAAGTCTTATTTCCATAAGGAAGTATCTGAAGGTTTAACGGAGACCTTATCTATATTTATGAAACGTTATTATCTTAAAAAAACATTTTTCGTATGTCTGCTGCTTGCTTTTGCAATGCTGCTTCCCGCTTTTTGCGAGGCACCTTCTGTTGCCGTTACCGAAGCAGATGCAAAGACTTTCGAAGATCTTGAAAAAGAGCTTGAAGCCGCACAGCAAAAGTATAACGCTAAGGAAGCGGAGCGCAAGGCGGCTGAAAAACGCAGACAGGAATATCTTAAGCAGTTGGGCGAGACTACCAGCAAGCTTCAGGAATTGGACCTTCAGTACAGCATTCTTGAGGAAGAGCAGGAGTATATAAACGCCGAGATGGAGATAACCCGTTATCTGCTTGATGCGTACAAGGAGAGACAGGACTACTACCAGTCTCTTATTGACGAGCAGAACGGCAAGCTGGAGGAAACTCTTGAGCTGTATGCCATCGTTCTCAGATACAAGTATGAAAACGGCTCCAACACCAACGTGGAAATATTGCTTAACAGTAAAGATTTTGAACAGTTTCTTTCCCGTGTGCAGTATTTCGACAACATAATTGAGTATAATGATACTATTGCGCAAGCTCTTGAAAAAATAGAAAATGAGCTTCATTCCCTGCAGGACCAGTACAATTCCGCACTGGACAACCTTTCCTATTACACCGATATGCTTGACGAGCAGCAGGCAGAAATTGATGAAAAGCAAGCACAAATGGATGCTTTGAAAAAAGAGCTTGAAGAGACCTATGATCTGCAGATACTTCGGGAGCAGGAAGCAGAAAAGCAGGCAAAAGAGCTTGCTGACGCTGCAGAGATACTTAAGGAAGCCATAGACGCGGCAAAGGAAGCAATTCTTAACTACCAGAACAATCTTTCCGCTTTCGGCTGGCCCCTTAAATCCGGCGTATGGTATTACATAACCTCTTATTTCGGATGGCGTGACGACCCTCTGGGAAGAGGATATAAACACCACAGCGGTCTTGATATTGCGGCAGGCGGCGGCAACGCAGTGCTTGCAGTATGCGACGGCGTGGTAACCACCGCAAAATGGCATAACAGCTACGGATATTACGTAGTTATTTACCACGGAGAAGGCGTATCCTCCCTTTACGCGCACATGCAAAAGAACTCCCTTGCCGTAAAGGTTGGTGACAACGTTAAACGCGGACAGCAGATAGGAAAAGTAGGTTCTACCGGTGATTCTACCGGAAACCATCTGCATTTTTCCGTTTTGGTTAACGGCTCTTACCTTAACCCCGACAATTATCTGCCCGACGGATATTACGTAAAGAAATTCTACCCCGCAGAAGACCCCAGAAAAAAATAATTTTCCCGCACTTGTTAATGAGGTAATAAACGCATGAACAAAAAAGTTTCGCTTTGGATAAGTATCGCAGTGGCACTGGTGCTGTGTGCAGTAACCTATCTTGCCACCTCTACCGCGCTGAATATTGCCTACAGAGATGAAATAGCATCCCTGAAGGGCGGAAGCAGCGCCGAATACGAAGGAATGTATGCTAAACTAAGCGAAATTGAAAAGATTGCAAAGGATTACTTTGTTGGCGATATAGATGAAGAAGCCCTTTCCGACGCGGTATGCTCCGCATATCTTGCGGCGCTGGGCGATAAATACACTATGTACCACACCTCCGAGGAAATGGCAGAATATCTGTCCACATCCGAAGGAAGCTATGTGGGTATCGGCGTGCAGGTCTCCTTTGATGCGGAGACCGGCGGTATTTATATTATAACCGTGTTCCCCGATTCCCCCGCTATGGAAGCAGGTCTGCTTGTGGGTGATATTATCACACAGGTTGAAGACGTTGCGGTTTCCGAAGAAACGTATTTCAAGGCTGTTAACGCCGTTAAAGGTGAGGCGGGCACATCCGTTACTTTGAAGATACTCCGTAACGGCGAAAGCAAGGACGTTACAATGACCAGAAGAAAGGTCGAGAATGTCAGCGTTTTCTACAGATGTATAGACGATACTGCGGTTATTGAGGTGCTTCAGTTCACCCAGACCACGGCAGACGATTTCCGCAAGGCGCTTGAGAGCGCAAAGAAGGACAACGTAAAATACTACGTATTTGATATGCGTAATAACGGCGGCGGAGACCTTAATGCAATTGTTGAGGTTTTGGATATGCTTCTCCCCAAGGGAACCATTCTTACCGCCAGCGATAAAAACGGAACTGTAATTCAAACCTTCTCCTCTACCGATAAAGAGTCCCTCGATGCGCCTATGGCAGTGCTTATTAACGGTAATACCGCATCTGCGGCAGAGCTGTTTACCGCTGCTTTACGTGATTACGATATGGCGGTAACCGTAGGAACTACCACCTATGGCAAGGGCGAGATGCAGAGTCTTATCACCCTTGAGGACGGAAGCGGTGTAAGAATTTCCACTTATTTCTATAATCCTCCCTGCGGTGTTAACTATGAGGGTATAGGCATTGTCCCCGATATTGAGATTGACCTGCCTGAGGAGATTGCAAACAAATACTACCAGATGACCGACGAAGAGGACGTTCAGCTTCAGAAGGCGCTGAAAGCAGTTAAAGCAGTTAAAAACGAAGATAAAAAATAATTTCACATATATTAAGAGGTAACAAAATGGCAAAGCAGATTTTTGTATCCAAGGAAGGCTACCAGAAGCTTGAGCACGAGCTGGAGCATCTTAAAACAGTAAAGCGTAAAGAAGTTGCTATGGCTATTCAAAGGGCACGCTCCTTCGGCGACCTTTCCGAAAACAGCGAATACGATGAGGCAAAGAACGAGCAAGCGGAAATCGAAAGCCGTATCGCTATGCTTGAGGTAACCCTCGAAAATGCAACAATCCTTGATGACAAGGACATTAAAACCGATAAGGTAAGCGTTGGTAACTCTGTAAAGATCTACAACCTTGCTACCGAGCAGGAGGAAGAATACCGTATAGTTGGTTCTACCGAATCCGACCCTCTTGAAGGCAAGATCTCTGATGACTGCCCTCTTGGTAAGACACTTCTCGGTCAGCGCGTAGGCGATTCTATCAACGTTGAGACCCCCGGCGGTATCGTTAAGTATACCGTAATGTCCATATCCAAGTAGGTGAAAATATGGAAAACGAAAACGTAAAGGCTCAAGGCGGAGAAAGCACCGTTAACGTAAACGAACTTATCCGTGTCCGCCGTGAAAAGCTTGCAGAGCTGCAGGCGAGCGGCAATGACCCTTTTGAGATAACAAAGTATGACCAGACCCACCATAGCACACAGATAAAGAACGATCTTGCTTCTTATGAAGGCAAGAAGGTCTCCGTTGCTGGACGAATGATGTCCAAGCGCGTTATGGGTAAGGCATCCTTCTGCAATATTCAGGACCTGCAGGGCACTATCCAGTCCTACGTGGCAAGAGACAGTATCGGCGAGGAAGAGTACAAACAGTTCAAAAAGCTTGATATCGGCGATATTATCGGTATCGAGGGCGAAGTTTTCGTAACCAAGACCGGCGAGACATCTATCCACGCAACCAAGATAACCCTCCTCTCCAAGAGCTTGCAGATCCTTCCCGAAAAATACCACGGTCTTACCAATACCGATATGAGATACCGTCAGCGTTACGTTGACCTTATTATGAACGGAGACGTAAAGCAGACCTTTATCAACCGTTCCAAGATAATAAGCGCGATCCGCAAGTATCTTGACGGACAGGGCTTTATGGAGGTTGAGACTCCTATGCTCGTGTCCAACGCAGGCGGTGCGGCGGCAAGACCCTTTAACACTCACTTTAATGCACTTGACCTTGATATCAAGCTTCGTATTTCTCTTGAGCTTTATCTTAAGCGTCTTATAGTAGGCGGCATGGAAAAGGTTTACGAGATAGGCAGAGTTTTCCGTAACGAGGGTCTGGATACCAGACACAACCCTGAGTTTACTCTTATGGAGCTTTATCAGGCTTATACCGATTATCACGGTATGATGGATCTTACCGAGAATATGTTCCGTTACGTTGCGCAGGAAGTGCTCGGCACTACTACCATTACATACAACGGTGTGGAAATGGATCTGGGCAAGCCCTTTGAGCGTATCACTATGGTAGACGCAGTAAAGAAGTACTCCGGCGTTGATTTTAACGAGATAACCACTCTTGAGCAGGCGCGTGCCGTTGCAAAGGAGCATCACGTTGAGTATGAAGAGCGTCATCTGAAGGGCGATATTCTTAACCTGTTCTTTGAAGAATTTGTTGAAGAGCATCTTATACAGCCTACCTTCGTAATGGACCATCCTATTGAGATTTCTCCTCTTACCAAGAAAAAGCCCGGTAATCCCGATTACGTTGAGCGTTTTGAAATGTTCATGAACGGTTGGGAAATGTGTAATGCATATTCCGAGCTTAATGATCCCATTGACCAGCGCGAGCGCTTCAAGGCGCAGGAAGCATTGCTTGCCCAGGGCGATGAGGAAGCCAACACCACTGACGAGGACTTCCTTTACGCACTTGAATTGGGTATGCCTCCCACGGGCGGTATCGGATACGGTATTGACCGTCTGGTAATGCTTCTTACTGACAGTCCCGCTATACGCGACGTACTGTTCTTCCCCACCATGAAGCCCGAAAGTAAATAAATTATGGAAGAAAAAAACAAAAGTGAACTCCGCTTAAAGTTAGAGCATTTGTGGTGGTCCCACAAGTGGCTTATACTAAGCATTGCGGCAGTTATTGTACTGCTGATATTCTCTGTTGTCTCTATGGTAAGAAAAGATGAGCCGGACACGAACATTCTGTACGTCGGCCCGCTGGATCTTTCCATTTCGGTTCAGGAGCTTTTGCAGGAATCTCTGCAGGATATGATCCCTGATTTTAACGAGGACGGAGAGAAGATAGTTATTGTAAACAGCATTTCCGCCAAAACCAGATATCACGATTACCCTATTCTTGAGGAAAGCGATTACGTTTCTGACGGGGAGATAATCCTGGCAGATCCTTCGCGTGACGTTGAGTATTCACAGATAATCATTAATGCCGACGATGACGGCGGTACTATTGAGCAGTTTAATCTGGAAGTAACCATGGGCGATACGGTAATATACATTATTGAAGAGTATTATTACGACAGAGTCGCAGATATGGGATTGCTTGCCCCTCTTGATACCGTACTGGACCAAGCGAATATGCCCGAAAACCCCAGAGACGAATATTCGGTATATCTTAAAGATATGGCGATACATTCTCTCCCCGGCTTTTCCTCCATGCCCGGAGATATCATCGTTTGCATACGCCGTTTTCCCGACGTAAGCGGCGGTGAATTGATGTGGGGCAAGAGCAAGGAAGAGTATAACGCAAACGTAGAATTGTTCAACGAAATGTTTGCATACAAAAAATAGGTTATAAAATTTTCATTATAATAAAAAAATCCTTAAAGGAGCCCAAAAACAAAATGAGCAAGATATTTAAGAAAAACGACAAAAAAGTGGTGCAGATAATCGCACTTACTTTGGCAGTGATCCTTGTTGCGATGATCGCTTGGATCGCTGTTGACAAATTCCTTTCCGGTTCTACCTATTTCGAAGATCAGGTATTCGCAGGTGCATTGGCAGACGCACTTGGAACTCCCGCACGTTTTATTAACGCAAGCGACCTCGAAGAGTTTGAAGTAATGGTAGTTTCCTGCTACGTTCAGGCTGATCCCAACTACGGTTATCAGACTGTTACCATCCCCTATATTACTCTGGGCAGAGCAGATTATGCCGATCATATCATCGAAAACACCGTTACTATGAATGACGAGAAGGAAGAAGAGGAAGAGGAAGAACACGATCACGACGAATCCGACACTTCTCACACTCACGACGAGCCTAAGTTTGATACCGTTCAGGTATATGCAACTCCCTCTACTGTTGCAGATATCGTTAAGTTTGCAAACCTCCGCGTGCTTTCCGTTATCGACAGCAGCACCGCTTATGATATAAACTACAACACTTATATCGCAAATATGTATTCTCAGCTTACCGGAACCACCTCTTCCGTTACAGCTTCCACCATTTACAACGCTATCGTTCCCGATGACCTTAAGAGCCTTAACGACCTTTCTGCTCTTACCAAGCTTGAGTACCTCGGCGTTGCATACTCCAACATTGCAAACCTTGAAGGTATCGATGCTTTTGATAACCTCCTTGTTCTTGACGCTTCCAACTGTAAGCTTACCACCATCGAAGGTATTGATAAGGCTACCAAGCTTCTCGGTCTCTACGTTGGCACCAACTCTCTCACCTCTCTTGCAGGCGTAGAAAAGCTTACTGCTCTTGAAACTCTTGAGTTCTCCTCCAACAAGGTTGAAAAGCTTCCCGCATTCAGCGAGAACTCCAAGCTGGTTAACATTTCCGCTACCGGCAACAAGCTTACCGAGGTTTCTCTTAACCTGAAGAACCTTAAGTCTCTCTACATCAACGATAACGATATCAAGACTATTGACGTTAAGTCTCCCGTTATTGAAACTCTTGATGCTTCCGATAACAACCTTTCAGACCTTTCTGCACTTTCCGGTCTTACCACTCTTGAAGGTCTTGACCTTTCCGGCAACAAGGGTATTATCGACCTGTCCCCCATCGCTTCGCTTAAGAACCTTACCACTCTCGGTCTGGTATTCGATAAGGACAACAAGGCTGAAAAGCTCACCGATATCAGTGCGCTTAAGGATATGACCAAGCTTGAGTCCCTTAACATCAGCTACACCAACGTAAGCGACATTTCTGTTATCGCAGGTATGAAGGAGCTTACCACTCTGGTTATCAACAACAGCAAGGTTACTGATATCGCTGCTATTGAAAAGCTTGAGAAGCTCACCTCTATTGACCTTTCCGAAAACAGCATCTCCGATATCTCCAAGATCGGCAGCAAGAAGAAGGTTACCTCTATCAACCTTTCCGGCAACAAGATCGCTGATATCACCGCTATGAAGGATGCGTTCGCTAAGGACACTATCAAGACCATCAACCTTAAGTCCAACCTTATCACCGATTGGAAGCCTCTTGAAGGTTACACCAAGGCTACCATCACCAAGGACAACAACACTCCCAACAAGGGTGACAAGAACGAGACCTCCAAGGAAGATACCTCCAAGGACGTTTCCGACGAAGCTTCCAAATAAATAAAAACCAAAGTTAAGGGGACGGAAGATATTCTATCCGTCCCCAAAATAATAATTATTTTTATATAAAGGAGTATTCAGCTATGCCCGATATGCTCGTTAAGCTTTACGAACTTCCCGATTCCACAGAGCTTTATAAAAAATTAAAGGAATACGGTATTGAAATAATCCGTCCTATGACTCCCAACAAGACAAAGGTAGTTGAATGGGTAAGACAGCAGTTTGGCGACGGCTGGTCTGATGAAATCTCTGCCGCTTTCACAAAATTCCCCGTAAGCTGCTTTATTGCATATGATGTAAACGAAAAGAAGATTTTGGGATTTGCAGGCTATGACTGTACATACCGTGATTTCTTTGGTCCCACCGGTGTTGATGAGACCCAGCGCGGCAAGGGAATTGGCGGTGCGCTGTTCCTCCGCTGTATGGAGGCTATGCGCGACGAGGGCTATGCTTATGCTATTATAGGTAGCGCAGGTCCCGTAAACTTTTATAACAAAATGTCCGGTGCAACTGTTATAGAAGACAGCGTGCCCGGTATATACAAAGATCTTATTTAGCAAAGGAAAACAATCACCATGAAAAAAAGAGCCGGTATTGTTGGCGCAACCGGTATGGTAGGTCAGCGCTTTATTACCTTACTTGAAAACCACCCTTATTTTGACGTTACTTGCCTTGCAGCTTCCTCCAGAAGTGCAGGAAAGAAATATGAAGAGGCCATTGGTAACAGATGGCGCGTTCCCCTCCCTATGCCCGAATACGTTAAGGGTATGGAGATAATCGATTCCGAAGATATTGAAACAATCAAAGAAAAGTGCGATTTCGTATTCTGCGCTATCGATATGGATAAAGCGTACACAAAAAACCTTGAAGAAATCTACGCAAAGGCAGAGTTAATCGTTGTTTCCAACAACTCTGCAAACCGCGGCACTCCCGACGTACCTATGTTTATTCCCGAAGTTAACCCCGATCACACCGAGGTTATCGAGGCACAGAAAAAGCGTCTGGGCACAAAGAGAGGCTATATCGCCGTTAAGCCCAATTGCTCTATTCAGACCTACGTTCCCGCACTCACTCCCCTTCTCGATTGCGGTATCGAGTATATCAATGTAAGCACTTATCAGGCTGTTTCCGGCGCCGGCAAAACTCTTGAAAGCTTTGAGGGCATTCTGGATAATATCATTCCCTTCATCGGCGGTGAAGAAGAGAAGAGCGAAAAAGAACCTCTTAAGGTTTGGGGTAAGGTAGAAGACGGAGTTATCGTTAATGCGGCTAACCCTATTATTTCCGCCCAGTGCGTTCGTGTTCCCGTTTCCGACGGACATCTTGCAACCGTATCAGTAAAGTTCAAGAATCCTCCCACGGAAGAGGAGATCCTTAAGGCGTGGGCAGAATATAAGGGCGAGCCTCAGAAGCTCGGCCTTCCCTCTGCACCCAAGCAGTTTATAACCTATTTTGAAGAAGATAACCGTCCCCAGACCGGTGTTGACCGTAATACCGAGGGCGGCATGGGCATCTGCGTAGGCAGACTCCGCAAGGACCCCATCTTTGACTACAAGTTTGTATGTCTGTCCCACAATACCCTCCGCGGTGCGGCAGGCGGCGGACTTCTTACTGCAGAATTCCTTTACGCAAAGGGATTACTTGACTAATGAAAAAGCAAATATTTATTATTTTGCTTGTTTTATTCTGCCTGATTTTTACCTCATGCGAAGGATATTCCGACGATGATATTTCCCGTTCCGACGAAAGAATGGAAAGTATTATTGCGGATATCGGTGTTTCAGACGAGGAAAAGCTGGTAGTAAAAAAGCCTTATGATACCGCACTGGATTGCATCGTTTACCTCATTTATGTAGAGGAAAACGGGGCTATCAAGGAATACACCTGTGAGTTTTACGAAACGGTGTACGGATATAAGGACGCTATGGATTATTATGATATAAGGTCGGTTAAAAAGATATATTCGTTGGTTTCTAACGATGAAACTGCATGTATGGTGTGCGTTATCAATAATTCCGTGCATTTTGAAAGCCTTTCTCTGCTTACAGAACAATACGAAGACGCTCACTACACAAAACAAGGCTATGAAATCATAAAATGATTAAAACCCTCGCACAGTTTGTGCGAGGGTTTTATTACTATTGCTTTCTCATTTGTCGCAAGAACAAAAGCACAGCTATGGTAAGCGCAGCTGCCCCATATCCCAATACCCACCATAAATGAGGGAATATATCAGCATAATTTCCGGAAAGCACGGCACGTTCCGCTTCCACGGCATGAACAAAGGGCAATGCGTATGCTATTTTCTTGAATATACCGCCCACGAGCTCAAGGTCAAACCAAGCGCCCGACATCCACGCTGTAAGATTTGTAAGCAATCCTCCGCATATTCCGCCTACTTGTTTATCCTTCAAAATACTGCCGAACAGTAAACCAAGTGCAATGAAAAGGATAGATATAGGTATGACAGCAAGAACGGCAAATACGATATTGACTGTTATATCAAGTCCGAGCAGTATAGCAACTATATAGCAGACCGTACCTTGCGCCGCGGCGAAGGGAATGATAGGCAAAGTATACCCCAGAATAAAATCAATGGGTGTAAGAGGAGTTGTATATAATCTCTGAAGCAACGAACTGCCCCTATCCTTGGAAATCAGCGTTGCGGAAAAGAGAGTCATAAACGAAAGTCCGAACACAATAATTCCGGGAGTTAAATGCTCTATCTCAAACAAAGGAACAGGCACGTTTGCCTGAATTGCGCTTAGCAGTAAAATCAAGACGAGCGGAAAGCCCAAACCAAAGCAAATGTTCAACGGATCCCGAACAATCTCTTTTGCATTTCTCTTCGCAAAAGTGAACATTCTCATTGTGCCACCCCCTTGACAATACGTACAAACGCTTGCTCAAAGCTTTCCGTATTTGCAGATTCCTTTATCTTTTCTGCGGTATCACATATTATAAGCCTGCCGTCCTTCATAATCCCAATACGGTCGGAAAGCGACTCGGCTTCTTCCATATAGTGTGTAGTTAGAATAATCGTAATCTTGCCTTTTAAGGAACGAATAAGCTGCCAAAGCTCGCTCCGCGCAATAACGTCAAGACCGAGAGTAGGTTCATCGAGAAAAAGAATTTTAGGCTCACTGATAAGTGCCATTGCTATACTTAAACGCCTCTGCCAGCCGCCTGATAGCTTACCTGCTTTCCTTTTTAATACACTTTCAAGTCCAAGCAGTTTGGTAAGTTCATTTATTTTCTCTTTTTGCTTATTCTTTGAAAACCCGTAAACACCGCACATAAGTTCAAGATTTTCGCCAACGGACAGTCCGGGCGCAACCGCAGTTTCCTGCGGTGAAACGGCTATAATTGATTTTACGGAGGCAGAATCGTTGCAAATACTTTTTCCGTTCAGAAAAGCATCTCCGCTTGTGGGTGCCGTAAGGCAAGAAAGCATTTTTATAGTTGTGGTTTTTCCGGCGCCGTTTACTCCCAAAAGAGAAAATAATTCTCCCTCTTTGACACAAAGCGACAGTTTATCGACGGCTGTAATATCGCGGTACCGCTTTGTAAGACCGTCTGTTTTTATTGCATACATTTTACTTTTCCTCCGTAAGGTGACGCGCGCGTATCCCATGATACACATCGGTAAGCATATCGCTGATAAGCTCCCGCTCAAGGGGTAAAAAGGATGTGGCAAGCATTGTTCCGATTCCGTGAACGCAAGTCCATATCTCCAAGTGCATTAATCTTGCCTTTTCTATAGTTACACCGCTTGCTTTCATAATCATTTGAGCGGACTCCTCGAAGTCCAACGTGGGAGACATATCCTCTCCGGTTCTGTCTCGCATAAAGATCAGCTTAAACAGCTCCTTTTCTTCTTTAGCAAAGCGAATATATGCCATGCCAAAGGCTTTATATGTGGGATACTGTCCGCTTTCGACCTCGTTTTTAATAAACCCCCGATAGCGGTCGTACACTGCATTTAACATAGCTTTTTGCAGTTCATCCATAGTATCAAAGTTAGAAAACACAGGCTGTGTGGAGCAATTCAAAGCTGCAGCGACAGCTCTTGCATTTACTGCCCCTTCCCCGTTTTCTCTTACAAGCTCCACCGCAGCATTAATAATATCTTCTTTTGTAATTCTTACTTTCGGCGGCATAGCGCACCTCCATTAATATATCTTATGTTATATATCGTTTGATATTTTATCACACAAAAATAGATTTGTCAATAGCTTTATCATTCCCGTAAAACACAAAACAGCCTTCTCTCCCGTTGGGAGCTAAGGCTGTTTTAGAATAGCTGAAAGATTTTTGTTTATATAGCTTCGATACTGATATCTTGTGTATTCAAATTAATGGGAGGACGAGGCTTTATTTTAAGCAGGTCAAGCTTATACTTGCGACAGTTGCCGTGGGCAGACACTGCGCCCTTATGTACGCAATAACAGCCTTCAAATTCGCCGTTGGAATGTATGCAGTTGATACAGCTTTTATCGACAGATGCGGACATTTTTTTCACCTCGTCCTTATTATACGACCTATTCCTCGTTTTGTCAAGTAAGCAAGGCGAAAACCGTCATAAGCGATGCTATGATAAATCTTGAAATCAAAAAAGGTTTTAGTGAGAATACGCCTTTAATAACGGATGCGGTCTGCATTATGGCTGACAGCGACCCGAACCCCAAAAACAAGCTGCACAATACCTCCCTTGTTTCTATACTGAATTTGGATGCGCTGTAGATTCCGCCCGAAAACTCTAACATTCCTCTTATAACCACACCCCAGATACTGTCGCTGGGCAGAATATTCTCCGCTATTCCGCCAAAAACAAAAAAGGTGCATATAAATCCGCATATACGCACCATAAGATAAGCGGAATCTGAAATCGCCTCCGTCAATCCTGTTGAACGGGGACGTTTTTTTATGCTTTCCGACAAAACGAAGGCGTCTCCCTTAAGCAGAAACGGATAAAGTATGACCGCCGTAATTACAGCGGCAAGAATTTGAAACAATGCAAGCTTTAATCCGCGTATTCTGCTTTCAAGTATTTGAGCGCCTGCAAAAGTAAGTATAAAGGAAAGGGAGGCACTGCCGCTTATACAACAAAGGTATTCCCCTTTTTTGCGGGATATCAGCCCGTTTTCATACAAATAAACGCAATTTCGGGCGCCCGACGGATAACCGCACAAAAAGCCCAGTAACACAACGAATACTCCGCCCCACACCTTGTTGGCACACAGCTTTGAAACTCCGCTTATGGCGACGATACGCTGCGACAGCACCAAGTATATATAAAGCGACGGTATGATACTGCTTATACAAAAGGAGACGGCGTTTTTGGAGGATATACTTGCCAGTTCCGGACGGGCAAGCAGATATATAAACAGCAAAACAAAAAAGCCGTTTATTCCCATTCCGAAAAAGCGGCGCAAGGTCGTATTCATAAAGGCGCACCTCCCATAATAAATATATATGGGAGGCGGTTGAAATATGAAAAAAACACCCGACAGTTTATTTGGAACCTTTCTTGAGATACGGGGAAATACCTTTCTGTGTGCCGACGGATATGGGAAAATGCTTGAATACGGCAAGGATATAATTGTACTTCAAGGAAAAAAGCTTACTCTTACCGTATACGGAAAAAACCTGAAAATGCATTACCTGACCGGCGACAAGATAAGTATTGACGGAATAATACGAGGTGTGAAATATGAACCGACCGTTACGTAGTATATTCGGATCCTATACCCTATCCCTTCCCGCCCACCAAGCACCGATGGTTTTTGAGCACTGCCGTAAAAAAGGAATCTTTTTCTTTTCACCTATTGCAGAGGACGATTATATAACCGTAAAGGTTTCCCTTTTTTCTTGTGAAGCTTTTATTGCTGCCGCCGCCGAAGCAGGGGCAGAGGCGGTTATAACAGAAAGAAAGGGACTCCCCTTCATAGTGTCACGTTACAGAAAGCGGTACGGGATATATTTGGGAATTTTGTTGGGAGCGGCAATACTGTTATACACCTCTATGTTCGTATGGGAAATAAAAGTGACGGGTAACGTGAATATAAGCACGGAAGAAATAAAAAAAGTATTGTTTTCCCACGGAATAAAGGAGGGAACCTTTATCCCAAATCTTGATGCCGACCGCACGGCGGAATACATTTTGCTTGATTATACACCGCTTTCTTCTCTTGCTATAAATATTAAAGGTACTGTTGCCACCGTTGACGTTATTGAAAGAGTTTATATGCCGAAAGAAGAGTTTCCATCCGACGGGTACTGCAATCTGGTGGCAAAGCAGGACGGAATAATAACCAACGTAATTGCGGCGGAGGGGCACCCTGAAATAAAGATTGGCGACGTGGTTACCGAAGGGCAATTACTTATAAACGGAATTGTTGAAAACCGATACGGAGCATACAAGCTGGTAAACGCAAAGGGATACGTTTATGCAGACGTTACAGAGAATGTATGCTTTGAAATACCGCTTAACAAAACGGGAAAAAGCTACACGGGAAAAACAAAAGAAAAAGCACAGCTTTTTGTGCTTGGTTTCCCCATTTCTTTATTCTTTACAGAAGAAACGGGATATGAAAAATATGATATTGTTGCCGAAGAAAAAAATATTACACTTTTCGGATTAAAGCTTCCCTTCAGAATATCAAAAGCGATATACAAGGAATACATCCAAAAAGAATACGAAATAACCGCGGAAGAAGCAAAACGAGAAGCGGAAAAGCGTTTTTTAACTTGGCTTGAAAAAGAGGCAGACGGCGAAATTACAAGTATGGAAACAGAGCACTTGTTTGATAAAAAAAACAACGCGCACTTACTTAAAGCGCGCGTTGTGATAAACAAAAATATTGCGTTGAGAAGCGAGATTCTTTTTACTCCGCCGAATAAACCTTAGCAAGACGAAGCAGAGACAGAACGAATATCTGTGCCGCTTTTATGACCTCCTCACGGGAGAGATACTCGTCTCTTTCGTGAGCGCCGCCCTTGCCTTCACCCAACTGACCGCGGTGTGCGGAAATGGTAGCACCGAATGCAACGGTGTTTTTGAGGTATCTTGCGTAAGTACCGCCGCCCATGGTGTATGGAGTACATTCATCGGGAATGATATCACGGCAGGACTCGGTAAGCGCCTGAATACGAGGGTCGTCAGAGGACATGATATATCCCTCGGAACAGCCGCCGCTGTATGCGGAATAACCGTATTTGCCAACAGTAAGGTTGATAGTGCTCATTATTTCATCGTAAGGAACGGAAGGAATATAGCGCACGTTAAAGTTTGCGCAAATCTTACCGTCCTTTTCACCCAACAGACCGCAGATGCAGGTAAGATAACCGAAATCCTTATCCTCTTTATCTATTCCGAATGATGCACCCTTGTACTCGGAGCAAGCGGAAGCAAGGAACTTAAAGCTATCGTCAGCACAAATGCCGGTGCTGACAAGATAATCGCAGAGAAGCTTTACAGCACTTACGCTGTTTTCGGGAAGAGAGGCGTGCGCACCCTTGCCGGTAGCGGTAATACGCAGGTTATCTCCCTCACGTGAAACGGTAATTCCATCTGCTGAATCGAGATTTATATCAGTTTTAACAACACAGTATGCGGAATCCGCTACGGAGTTGCTGGCGGTACCGCCCTTTATTTCAAGAATACTCTCGGGCTTTTCGCCTAAAAGAAGGTCAAAAGAGAAAATACCCTTTTCGCCTATACAAACGGGGAATCCGCTATCGGGAGTAAAGGAAAAATCAGGTGCTTTGCGAACGGAAACGAAGTGGCGAAGGTCGGTACTGCCAACCTCCTCGTCGCATCCAAGAATCATACGAACCGCAAAAGGAAGCTTGATTCCGCTTTCCATAATAAAGCGGAGTGCATACATAGAAACAAGCATAGGACCCTTGTCATCCTCGGTGCCTCTGCCCATATACAAATTGTCCTTAATGGTAAGCGCATAAGGCTCAACGCTCCAACCGCCGCCGCAGGGAACAACGTCCAAATGGGAAACGATACCCACTTCTCTGTCACCCTCACCGTAAATAAGTGAGCCGCAGTAATAATCGTGGTTTTCGGGAGTAAAGCCGTATCTCTCACCGATAGCGAGAGTGGTATCAAGAACCTTTGCGCAGTTTTCACCGAAAACGTATTTTCCCTCACCCTTTTCCGAAACGGAGGGAATGGAGATTATATCCGCCAAGTCCTTCTCAAACTGAACTTTGATATCCTCTCTTTCCATAAACGCTTTTACTTTATCTGCTATATTCAACATAAAAATATACTTCCTTTCAGCACTTTGCGAATTTCATCATAATACACTTGGGCGTAAGCTTGCCGATAACTCTATAAAGCTTATATAAGAAACGGTTGGTGTATACGGCTTTACCCTTACGAAGAGCGGAGAGACTCTTTTCGGCAACCGTCTTGGGGTTGCAGTACGGAAGTGTATCAAAGGTCTTGGATGCACCCTTGCTGATATGAGCACGGGATAAAAATTCTGTACTCATAGGGCCGGGACACACAGCAAGCACGTTTATTTTCTTACTCTTCAATTCCTCACGCAAAGCGCGGGAAAAAGACATAACGTAGGCTTTTGTAGATGAATATACCGTCATTCTGGGGTTGGGCACAAAGGATGCTATAGAGCATACGTTAAGAATACCGCTTCCGGCAGACATATAAGGAATAGCAACAGCAGTAAGTGCGGTGAGTGCGCCGCAGTTAAGGTCCACCATATCACGCTGAACGTCTGCATCTATCTCCCATACGTTGCCCAGCTTACCAAAGCCGGCGTTATTTATAAGCAGCTTTATATCGGGCTTTTCCTGCTCAAGCAAGGTCTTGAATTCCCGAGTAGTAGCTCTGTCGTTAAGATCCATGGGAATTATTTTTACGCTAAGGTCTGCAGGAAGAACCGATTTGATCTCCTCCAGCAGTTCTGTTCGTCTGGCAATAAGCCAGAATTCCTTAATATCCGTATATTTCTTTGCAGCGGCAAGCACGTATTCCTTGCCAAGGCCTGAAGATGCGCCTGTGATAATTGCCGTATTCACTATACAATACCTCCGTTAAACACATACATGATATATTTTAACACCCTTTTCAACTATATGCAATGACTTTTTTTAAAAAAGGAGATGTCTTTTTTGCTTGGCGTTATACGGGACCTGCTGTGGTCTCTGCCCACCGTTGGACTGCTTACGGGTACGGGAATATATTTTACGGTAAAAAGCAGATTTTACCCAATACGCTGTATGAAAAAGATAGTAAACAGCGTTAAAGCTGAATCCTCCAACAATGGGATTTCCCCCATAAAAGGGCTTATGACCGCCTTGGGCGGTACTGTCGGAGTGGGAAGCATAACCGGTGTGGCGTACGCCTTGTCCGAGGGAGGCGCAGGTGCACTGTTCTGGATGTGGATGAGTTCCTTTTTGTGTATGATGCTGAAATACGCGGAAAACTATATAACCGTCCGCGAAAAGGGGAAAAACGGCGGAAGCGCTTCTGACGTGCTTAAAAAAGCAGGCAAGAAAAAAACAGCTTTGTTTTTTGCCGTAATGGGAATATTATCATCTCTTGGAAGCGGAAATCTGGCGCAGGCAAGTGCGTTTTCACTTTCCGCAAGAGAGGCCGGAGTCTCTGCCGTTGTAGCGGGAGCAGTATTTGCTCTTTTGCTTTTGCCTGCGGTGTTTGGCGGGCAAAAGGTAATTGCAAAAACAAACGCTTTTCTCGTTCCTGCTGCGGCAATAATTTTTATTTGCGCCGTAACGGGAATAACAATATGCAATATATCCCGATTTCCGCAGGCTGTAAAGGATATTTTTACGTCTGCTTTCGGGCTAAAGGAGCTTGGTGCCGGAATAAGCGGAACCGTAATATCCCAAGCCCTGAAAACGGGAGTATCCAAGGGTGTGTTCTCCCACGAAGCGGGAATGGGATCATCACCCATCGCCCACGCGGCGGCGGACACTACCCCCGAAAAGGCGGCGAATTTTGGAATTATTGAAATATTTGCAGATACTTTTGCCGTAAGCACGCTGACAGCGCTGGCGCTCCTTTGCTCGGGAAGCGAAACGGCGGAAGAAATGTTTTTTGTTTCTTTCGGCTCATTGGGCGGTATCGTATTGGCGGTATCCGTAGGCGTACTGGCATACGCTGCAGTTATAAGCTGGTGCTTTTACAGCGAAACGCTGATAAGATACATATTCGGTTCCCATCCGATACCATTTTTAATATACCGTATCTGCGCGGTGGCAACCGCATTCATAGGCTGTGTTTGGAGTGCGGAGGCGGCATGGCAGACGGCGGATATTTTTAATGCACTTATGCTGTTCCCTAATCTGTACGCAGTAATAATAAAAAGAAAGGAAATACCCTTTTGAACGTATACGAAATGACCAAGGCGCAGGTACAGACTGCGTTTGACACATCCTTAAAGCAAGGGCTTTCTCAGGCACAAGCAGAGGAAAGGCTAAAAAAAGACGGCAAAAACACGCTGGAAAGCAAGAAAAAGGACACTTTTATAAAGAAATTCTTTTTGTCGATATGCGACAGAATGACGATTATTTTACTTCTTGCGGCGGCGGTAAGCTTTGTTACCTCCGTAATTGGCGGAGAAAGTGCTGTTGACACCATTATTATACTTGCAATAGTGGTGCTTAACAGTATTATAGGCGTTATTCAGGAGAATAAGGCGGAAAAGGCTATCAATGCACTTAAAAAAATGTCCGCTCCCCACGCCACGGTACTGAGGGACGGAAAGCAAAAGGAAATACCCACCGAAGAACTGGTCAAGGGTGATATACTTATACTGAAAAAGGGTTTTTTGGTGGGTGCTGACGGTTATTTGTTTGAAGCGGTATCACTTACCGCAGATGAATCAGCCCTTACGGGAGAAAGCGTACCCGTGGAAAAAACGCCGTACCCCAACACAAAAGGAGAAAGCAGTAATATCGTTCGGGCAGGCACGGTAATATGCGGAGGAAGCGGAAAGGCTGTTGTTACCGCCACGGGAATGGACAGCTATATGGGACATATTGCAGGGCTGCTGGACAAAAACAAAAACGAAAAAACTCCTCTTCAGGTACGTCTTGCAAAAACCGGAGGAACTCTTGGGAATATCGCACTTTTGATATGCGGAATTATATTCGTGATATCGCTTATACGGAGAATGGATATGGGCGAGATGTTCTTAACGTCGGTATCATTGGCGGTGGCGGCGATACCCGAGGGACTGCCTGCCATAGTGACTATAATTCTTTCCATAGGTGTTAAAACCATGGCAGAGAAAAAGGCGGTTGTAAAAAAGCTGCCTGCGGTGGAGACCTTGGGCACGGCGGCGGTAATATGCTCGGATAAAACGGGAACGCTTACACGAAATAAAATGACGGTCACCGATTTTTACGGTGATAAAAGCATGTCGCTTCTTTGCGCTATGCTCTGTAACAACTGCGATTCCCCTACCGAAACGGCAATTTTCTCGTGGGCGGAGAAGGAAAAGCCGGACGTTATTCAATATTCCCGAATAAAGGAAATTCCCTTTGATTCGGACAAAAAGTATATGATAACCCTCCATAAAGGGAAAAGCGGATATATTGCGGTGAAAAAGGGAGCGCCCGAAAAGATATTAAAGCAGGACGGTGAATTGTATTCAAAGGCAAGGCAATGCGCGGCTTCAGGAAAAAGGGTCATAGCTTTTGGGTACTGTCACACGGAAAAAGCTCCTGCCGATATAGAAAAATGTGTATTTATTCCCTGCGGAATATGCGGTATCGAAGACCCGCCCAGACCTGAAGTAAAGGAAGCGGTGCGTCTGTGCAGAAAAGCCGGAATTAAGCCGGTAATGATAACGGGAGACCACGCGGATACTGCGGCAGCGGTAGCGCGGAATATCGGTATTCTCCGTGAAGGCGACAAGGTGCTTACTCAAAGCGAAATTGAAAATATGGATACCCCTACCCTGGCAAAAGCGGTAAAGGGATGCTCGGTCTTCGCGCGGACGACACCGGAATTCAAGGTACGGATAGTTGAAGCATACCGTTACGGAAACCAAGTTGTTGCTATGACGGGAGACGGTGTTAACGATGCACCTGCCCTTAAAAAAGCGGATATCGGATGCGCTATGGGAATTAACGGCACCGACGTTGCCAAAGAAGCCGCAGATATCATCTTGACAGATGACAATTTTTCGACTATTATAGAAGCAGTACGATACGGGCGCGGTATTTACGACAATATCCGCAGGGCGGTGCGGTTTTTGCTGTCCTGCAATATAGGTGAGATACTTACTGTTCTTGCCGCCATACTTATGTCTTTGCCCTCTCCCTTGTCGGCAATACAGCTTTTGTGGGTGAATTTGGTTACAGATTCCTTGCCTGCGGTATCGCTGGGTATGGAAAAGACCCATGACAGCGTGATGGACAGAAAGCCTGCTCCTAAAAACAAGAGCCTTTTTGCGGAGGGATTGGGAACAAAAATATTTGCAGAGGGAATACTTATCGGCTGTATGTCGCTGTGTGCATATCTTTTGGGACTCAAAAGCGGTAACGATGCCGTTGCAAGCACAATGTGCTTTGGTGTGTTATCCTTTTCACAGCTTTTCCACGCCTTTAATATGCGCACGGAAAAACCATTCTTTTTGGCAAAGATTCCTGCAAATACCGCTCTTGTTTTAAGCGTATTGCTTTGTATGGGTCTGCAAGCCGCCATAATGGTGTTTCCGCCTGCCATGTCACTGTTCGGTGCAGTACCTCTGAACCTGCGGCAATGGATAACCGTTGCACTTCTGTCCTTTGCGCCTATACCCGTATGTGAAACAGTTAAAATAATAAAACGAAAAAAATAAAAAACATAAGGGAAGTATGAAAAATGAAAACAGTTTATCTTACCGAGCGCGATAATTTCCTTTACCACGGCAGACACATTCTTTCTGCAGATGCACTGCTTCTGGATTGGTCCAACAGCGGTTTTTCCTTTAAGTTTAAGGGAACCGGCTTCCACCTTGTTTTTGATGAATACAAGGCAGACCAGCCCGCATACATAAGAGTTGACGTTGACAGAGAGAAAAAGGTTTTCGGTTGGAGCGGAACTACCGCAAGATACTGTGTAAGTGACGGAAAAGAGCACGTTATTATCGATGACCTCAAAAACGATGAGCACGTTGTTCGCGTACTCCGTATAACCGAGGGCGCAGAAAAGCTTTACGTTAAGGGTATTGAGCTTTACGGCGAAATACTTCCCCCTCCGCTTGAAAGTGTGCGCCGTATAGAGGTTCTGGGCGATTCCATTACCTGCGGTTACGGTGTCCGCGGTGATCAGGACACTACTGTGTTCCGCACCTGTGATGAAGATTCTACCGCAGCGTGGGCATTCCTCGTTGCTGAAAGTCTGGGGGCAGACCTACACAGCCAGTGCGCTTCCGGCAAGGGAATCGTGCGCAACTGTGAAGGTAACCTTGACCTTACCTTTGACCAGATGTTTAATATGACCTCCCGTAACGGTGAGGTTTGGGATCACACCAAGTGGACTCCTCAGGTAGTTCTTATAAACGGCGGCACCAACGACGGTTGGGGCGGTGTGAGCGCAGAAGAGTTTGAAGAAGGTGCAACAGCACTCATTAACGATATTCGCTCCAAATACACCCACGCCCATATTATATGGTGCTACGGTCTTATGGGAGATCCCTATATGGGACTGCTTAAAAAGCTGTTCAAGCGTATGGGCGAAAACGACGAAAAACTCCACTTTATACCCATTTCCGTTGCTAATCCCAAAAAGGATTACGCGGCTGCGGGTCACCCCGGCATGAAGATAAACGACAAGCTGGCAGACACAGTGGTTTCCAAGATAAAATCACTTAAAATATGGGAAAAATAAAAACACCCCCGCAAAGAATACACAAAAAGAGGCAAGGAGAATTTCCTTGCCTCTGATTTTTATTGGGAATGATTATTTAATATACGGTTTTATAAGCTCACCGAGAGATGTGACGGTTACGCTCTGTTTTATCTGTTCCGGCAAAGCTGTACCGCCTTTATATGCGGCATATACTAAATGGTCGCCTATTACTGTTCTCCCCTTAATATCGCAGTAATTGTTTTCCTTTACCATGGTGTTCATTTCCATGGAATATTCGCCCAAATACAGGTTATCAGCCACCACGGCAGTTACATTTGTATCTGCCGTTAAAGTGCCGTCAAACATTACGGTGCCTATTCTCAATCTGTCTGCCACGCCGTTATAGACAAGTTCTATTGAATAGTCATCGCGGGAAGGGTATATTCTGCAAGAAATAACTGCCAATTCATATTCATCGGTGTTAAGCACCGCTATAGGCATTTCATTTAACGCGGAAATCAGCTCTTTGGCTTCTGTTTTAGTTACTTGGGCAGGCTTATCTCCTAATTCAACGTACAAATTACCGTCCTCGATATTTGCCAAAGCCGCAAATTGCGCCAGTTCCTCAAAGGAAGAAAAACTAACGGTTTGATAATCCGCTTCTCCATGAACCGCATCTTCCATTGTATCAGAAACAGTATCAACGGAACTGATTTCGCTCTTACTTTCCGAGTCATCGGGAGTACATCCAAAGGTGAAAACGCAAAGTAAAAACAATAACATTAATACTATAAGCTTTTTCATACAAACTTCCTCCTTTTCAACAACAGAGTACCACACATACACCTATATGTCAACGCTTGAATACAAAATGCTATTTATTTTAAGGTAAAAGATATTTAAGCCTTGACTTAACGATGAAAATGTAATATAATAAATTATTATTCAGTATAACTGAAAAATTATAAACCGAAAAAGGGTGAAAAACGCTATGAAAAGAATTTATAATTTCTCCGCAGGACCTTCCATGCTTCCCGTGGAAGTACTTGAAAAAGCCGCAAGCCAGATGCTGGATTACGAGGGCAGCGGGTGTTCTGTAATGGAGATGAGTCACCGCTCACCGGTTTACGATAATATAATTAAAACCGCGGAGGCAGATCTCCGCAAACTTATGGAAATCCCCGATAATTACCGCGTTCTGTTCCTGCAGGGCGGTGCTACCACACAGTTTTCCGCAGTGCCTCTTAATCTTATGAACAAGAACAAGAAGGCTGATTATATCGTATCCGGTCAGTTTTCCAAAAAGGCGGCAGACGAAGCCGCAAAATACGGTGAGGTAAACGTTATCGCTTCCTCCAAGGACAGAAATTTCGCATACGTTCCTTATGTGGATAAATTCTCTCCCGATGCTGACTACGTTCATATCTGTATGAACAATACTATTTACGGTACTACCTACAACTATATTCCCGAAACCGGTGATATCCCTCTGGTTGCGGACGTATCCTCCTGCATACTTTCCCGTCCTATCGACGTAAGCAAGTTCGGTCTGCTTTATGCAGGTGCGCAAAAGAATATGGGTCCCTCCGGTCTTACCGTTGTTATAGTAAGAGACGACCTTATAGGTAATGCACGTGAAGGCACGCCCGTTATGCTGGATTACAAGATTCAGGCAGACAACGATTCTATGTATAACACACCTCCCTGCTATTCCATTTACGTTGCAGGTCTGGTATTTAAGTGGCTGCTTGATATGGGCGGACTTAAAGAAATTGAAAGACGCAACCTTGCAAAGGCAAAGGTTCTGTACGATTATCTTGATTCTTCCGAAATGTTCAAGGCAACCGCAGACGTTGAATTCCGTTCTATTATGAACGCTTGCTTTGTTACCGGCGATGCAGAGCTGGACAAGGAGTTCGTTTCCGCCGCAAAGAAAGCGGGATTTGAAAATCTTAAGGGTCACCGTTCCGTTGGCGGTATGCGTGCATCCATCTACAACGCAATGCCTGCAGAAGGTGTAAAAGCACTTACCGAGTTTATGGCGGAATTCGAGAGGAGCAAAAAATGAATATTAAGCTTATAAATAAAATTGACAAAGCAGGTCTTAACGTATTTGACGACAGATTTGCTTACGGCGAGGATGTCCAGAATCCCGACGCATATATGGTCCGCAGCGCATCCCTTCTGGAAGCGGAGTTTCCCGCAAGCCTTAAGGCTATCGCACGCGCAGGCGCAGGCGTAAACAACATTCCTCTTGACCGTTGTGCTGAGCAGGGTATCGTTGTATTCAACACCCCCGGTGCAAACGCAAACGGCGTTAAGGAATTGGCTATTACCGCCTTGCTTCTGTCCTCCAGAAAGATTACCGACGGTATCAAGTGGGCATCCACTCTTACCGGTGATGACGTGCCTAAGCAGGTTGAGAAGGGCAAGTCTGCCTTTACCGGCCCTGAAATTATGGGCAAGACTCTCGGTGTTATCGGTCTTGGCGCCATCGGAGGACCCGTTGCAAACGCAGCAGAGTCTCTGGGTATGAAGGTTGTGGGCTGTGACCCGTTTATGACGGTTTCTGCGGCTTGGTCTCTTTCCCGCAAGGTAAAGAAGGCTGAAAATTACGATGAGCTTTATCCCCAGTGTGATTATATTACCGTACACGTTCCCTCCGTTAAGGACACAAAGGGTATGATTAACGCAGAAGCTATATCCAAAATGAAGGATGGCGTGCGTATTATCAACCTTTCCAGAGGCGATATTGTTGTTACCGATGATATTCTTGCGGCTATTGAAAGCGGCAAGGTATCCTGCTACGTTACCGATTTCCCCGATGAAAAGCTTATCGGCAAGGAAAACGTTATCTGTATCCCCCATCTGGGTGCATCCACTCCCGAGAGTGAGGAGAACTGCGCTGTTATGGCGGCAAACCAGCTTGTTGATTACCTGCTTAACGGTAATATCAAGAACAGCGTTAACTATCCTGCTATTTCTATGCCTAGAGGCGCAAAGCACAGAATAGTCGTTCTTCACGAAAATATCCCCAACATGATCGCACAGGCATCTTCTGTATTCTCTGCAGTTCATATCAACATCGAGCATATGATGTCCTCCTCCAAGGGCGCAAACGGTGTTGCTATGTTTGAGACTGACGACGACGTTGATGAATCTATATGCGAAAAGATATCTGCAATTGCAGGTATCCGCAAGGTAATACTTCTCTAAACAAAATATAATAAGGGGTTAAATGATAATATGAAGTTTATCGTCTTTGACGGAAACAGCATACTCAACCGCGCTTATTACGGAATACGTCCGCTTACCACAAAAAGCGGTATTCCCACCAACGCGGTACTCGGATTTATAAATATAATAGAGAAAAATATGGCGGCGGTCCAACCGGATTACGCCGCCATATCTTTCGATCTACCTGTAAAAACCTTTCGTCACAAGGCGGTGGACAGCTACAAAGCAAACAGAAAGGGTATGCCTGACGATCTGGCACAGCAGATGCCTTATGCATACCGTGCCGCTGCAGGTCTGGGATTAAAGATAACTACCTGCGAAGGCTTTGAGGCAGACGACGTTTTGGGTACACTTTCCCAAGCAGCAAAAAACAGTGCGGTTGAATGCGTTATCGTTACGGGAGACAGAGACAGTCTTCAGCTTGTAGGCGACGGAACGGTGGTATACCTTGCATCTACCAACGAAACGCAGATAATGGATACCGACGCGGTTACCCAAAAATACGGTATTCCCCCCGAAAAGCTTATCGATCTGAAGGCGCTTATGGGTGACAGCTCGGATAATATCAAGGGCGTCCCCGGTATTGGTGAAAAGGGCGCAGTAAAGCTGCTGAAAGAGTTTGGCACCCTTGACGGTATTTACGAAAACACCGATAAAATATCCGGCTCTACCGGCAAAAAGATTATTGAGGGCAAGGACAGTGCATACGAAAGCCGTTTTCTTGCCACCATTCGTCTTGATGCGCCTATTGACACAAATCTTGAAAATTACGTTTACTCCGGCAAGGACGAGAACAGTCTTATTGACCTGTTTACCGAGCTTGAGTTTACTTCGCTTATAGAACGTATGTCACTTACCCGCAAAGGGCAGGACCTGCCTAAAGCGGTATTCGCGGAGGGAAAGGCTGAAGACTTGAATGAACGCGTATACGTTGAAGTACGCGGCGAAAGCCTTTATGCTACTGACGGAGAGAATTATATTATTCTCGACCCCAAGGATATTAAAAAGCTTAAAAACGTTTCTGCTTGGTCTGTAAAGGACACTATGCACCTGCTGGACGGGCTTGGCGTTGACTACACAGATTTTGCAGATGATATTTCGCTGATGTGCTATACCGCCTCCCCTGCAGACAGCGGTATGACAGTGGCAAAGGCCGCAACGGCATATCTGGGTGCAGACACTGTGCCCGATCCCCTTGCATGCCTGCCTCGGTTAAAAGAAAAAGTATATTCTGTTTTGGAAGAGCAGGATCAGATACCTCTTTACAAGGAGACCGAGTTTCCTCTCGCAAAGGTTTTATACAACATGGAAAAACGGGGCTTTTGCGTTGATGAGGATGGTATAAAACAGTTTGGCGAATTTCTGGCGCAGAATATAAGTGAGCTTGAAAACTCCATATATTTCTGTGCAGGTGAGGAATTTAACATCAATTCTCCCAAACAGCTTGGACACATTCTGTTTGAGGTATTGGGTCTTCCCGCACCCAAAAACAAGAAAAACAAAAACGGATATTCTACCGACGCAGAGGTGCTGGAAAAGCTAAAAGACCGCCACGAGATAGTGGATTACGTGCTTCATTACCGTACTCTTGCAAAGCTTAAAGGAACCTACACGGACGGTATGCTGTCTGTAATTAATCCTGCAGACGGACGAATTCACACGACCTTCAGGCAGACCCTTACCCAGACGGGCAGACTTTCTTCCGTTGAGCCCAATTTACAAAACATTCCCGTTCGCACAGAGCTTGGCAGAGAGATGCGCAGATTCTTTACCGCACCTGAAGGAAAGGTGTTGGTTGATGCCGATTATTCACAGATAGAGCTTCGTGTCCTTGCTGCAGTATCCGGCGACGAGAAGCTGATACAAGCCTTTGTCTCCGGCGAGGATATCCATACGCTGACCGCATCCGAGGTGTTCGGAATACCCGTGAATATCGTTACTCCCGCAATGAGAAAGCACGCAAAAGCGGTAAACTTCGGAATAGTTTACGGTATTTCTGCATTTTCTCTGGCTGACGATATCGGTGTTACCCGCAAGGAAGCGGATGAATATATCAAGACCTATTTTGCAAGATATCCAAAGATAAAGGAATATCTTGATAATTGCAAGGAGCAGGCAAAGGACACGGGTTACGTTACCACTCTGTTCGGCAGAAGAAGATACGTACCCGAATTGCGATCTCCTAAAGCCACCGTGCGCGCCTTTGGAGAACGTGTGGCGATGAACACACCTATTCAGGGCACGGCGGCGGATATTATTAAAATTGCAATGGTTAAAACCGAAAAAGCCCTTGAAGACAGCGGTATTGATGCACGCCTTATTCTGCAGGTACACGATGAGCTTATTGTTGAAGCCGCAGAAAAGGACGCGGAGAAGGCAAAGAAAATTCTGATTTCCTGTATGGAAAGCGCCTGCAATCTGGCAGTACCCATGTCTGTTGACGCCCATATAGGCAAAAATTGGTTTGAAGCAAAGGGAGAATAACATGGCAGGAACACTTTACGTTGTCCCCACCCCTATCGGAAATATGAACGATATCACCGCACGGGCAAAAGAGGTGCTTGAAAAAGTACATTTTGTGGCGGCGGAGGATACCCGTGTAAGCGGCAGGCTTTTACAGCTTTTGAATATTCATTCCAATCTGGTAAGCTACCACGAGCACAACAAGGAAAAAAGCGGAAAGGCTATTGTTAACCGTATTCTTGACGGTGAGGACTGCGCTTTGGTTACCGATGCAGGTACACCTGCAGTGTCCGATCCCGGTGAGGATCTGGTGCGAAAATGCCGCAAGGCAGGCATAAACGTAATTGCTTTGCCCGGTCCCTGCGCCGCAATAACCGCACTTTCTGCAAGCGGAATGCCGTCCCGACGCTTCTCTTTTGAGGGATTTTTGCCCCAGTCCAACAAGGAAAGAGAAGAATATCTGCGCTCGGTCTGCAAGGATACGAGAACTATGATATTCCACGTCTCCCCTCACGATACCGAAAAAGACCTTACCGACCTTATTAGCTTCTTCGGTGACAGAGAGGCAGTGCTGGCAAAGGAAATTACAAAGCTGAACGAAAAGTATTTTTCCCTCACCCTTTCAGAGATAAAGGAAGGCTTTGCAAGCGGCGAGATCAATCCCAAGGGTGAATTTGTGCTTATCGTTCACGGATACGAAGCCGATGAAAGCGATATGTTCTGGTCTGATATGACGGTAGAGCAGCATTTTGAGCATTATGTTAACCTCGGTCTTTCCAAGATGGATGCCACAAAGGCTGTGGCAAAGGACAGAGGCGTGCCAAAAAACGAAATATATAAAGAATTGAATTAGAAAAAAGCACCCCAAAAAACAATTCGCTTGAAAGGAATTAATATATGTCTAAGAAAAGCAAGTATGCCGCACAGCAAAGAAAGGCCGAGCAGCGAAAGAAAATAATAACCTACTGTGTTATTGCCGCGCTATGTGTCGCGTTGCTTATAGGAATTATTGTAGGCGTTACTTCCTGCGATGAGGAACAGCCCGACAGAAGCGATATCGTTGTGACCTACGTGGAAGCAGACCCCGACCTTACCTATTATGCGGATATTGAAGTTAAGGATTACGGCACCATTACCGTAAAGCTTGACCAAAGCGCCGCACCCAAGACTGTAAGCAATTTTATATCCCTTGCACAAAGCGGTTTTTATGATGGACTTACATTTCACCGCATTATGGAAGGATTTATGATTCAGGGCGGCGACCCTAACGGAGACAGCACCGGTAACGCAGGCAAAACTGTTGAAGGCGAATTTGCCGAAAACGGTTTTGATAACCCCATTTCCCACGTAAGAGGCGTTATCTCTATGGCACGTGCAGAGGCTTACAACAGCGCAAGCTGTCAGTTCTTTATCGTGCACGAGGACAGCACTGAAAGCCTTGACGGAAAGTACGCTGCTTTCGGACATGTTATAAGCGGTATGGAAGTAGTAGACGAAATATGCGAAACCGTGCCCCAAGGATATAACGGCGCTACCGATCCTGATGACCAGCCTATTATCAAAAGCATAAAAATACGCACGGAAGAAAAGAAATAATAACAAAAACGCCCGATATGGTGCGTGTTCTTAAGTACAGTTTTAAGAATATGTTGCTTACCGATAGGAAAGGACGAAGAACCCAAAATTCTTCGTCCTTTTTTCTTTACAAGCACTGCTTATGCAGACACAAGTACTTTTTACGTAGACCAATTCACAAATTTATGATATAATTATAAAAAAGTTCCAACCTTTTGGAGAATCCGTGTCTATATGGGTGAAAGCTTTCAACGAGGTACAAACAAGTGAACAGACAAGACGCTGAAAAAATTATAACTGAATATCTCAAGCCCATATTCGGCTTTGCATTAAAACGGTGTAAAAATGCACACGATGCGGAAGATCTATCGCAGGATATCGTGCTCAAAGCGTTCCGTGCGCTTTTGATTAAAGACGATATTGGAGACGTTAGCAAATTTATTTGGACGATTGCCCATAATTCGCTCAGCAATTACTACAGAGATACCGCTAAAAGCGTGATAGGTGTATCTATTGATGAGGTATCAGAGATCATTGCCAATCCCGATTCCGTTTTTGGTGACGACGACAATGCCGATACCATTCGCAAATTGCAAGGTGAAATCGCATATCTTTCAAAGCTCCAACGCAAAATCGTGATTGCATACTATTTTGAGAACAGTAAACAAGCCGATATCGCTAAAGATCTTGATATTCCTCTCGGCACAGTCAAGTGGCACTTGTTTGAAGCGAAAAAAGAATTAAAACGAGGTATGGATACTATGAGAAAAACAAGTGAACTGAAATTTAATCCGATAAAATTTGACTTGTGCGGTTTCAGCGGTTCTGTCGGTACGAAAGGCTCTCCCGCAAAATTTTTCGATTCCCTTATTGCGCAGAATATTGAATATGCAGTTTTGAAAGAAGCCAAAACAGTCAATGAAATTGCAGAAGAACTGGGAGTTTCTCCCGTATATGTGGAAAATGAAGTCGAACGCCTTGAAGAATATGGACTATTAACTAAAATCGGTGACAAATATCTTTGCAACATACTGCTTGAGGAAAGCACAACCGAACTTAATCATTTACACGATCAGATGTATTTTAAGGTAGCAGACATATTTTCGAATGAATTGTTTGATGAACTGATGAATTCAGGAATATTGGATGATGGCAGAATATGGGGAGGTGCGACGGAACCATTTAGCTTTACTTATGATCCGCCTAAGGACAAAAACTTTATGTTGTGGGCACTCATCCCGTACATTGCAGCTATGAGCGGCAGTGAATTGATGGATGAGAGCACAACATTTGAGGAGGCCGCTACCACACGACCGGATGGTGGGGAGAATATTTGTTATGCTTCGATTATTCCGCACGATGTTGCATCTCCGATGTACTTTGATAGTATAAAACGTTTTTGCGGCCCTTGTTGGAATGGTTTTGGTGAAAAATTCAAGGTATGGACGATTGATTCCGAATGGTCGAAAAAACGTGTCGATGAGGATTATCAGAGAACCATCCATCATGATTTGTCGTTGTTAAATATTTATTTGAATGGTGATACTTTATCCCCTGAAGGCTATGCGTATCTTTGTGAAAGAGGATATATTTCAGTGCTGACACGGGAACGTGGATTGCTGAGTGATGTCAGCGCAGGATTTGGCGACAGTTTTATTTCCAGTGAAGATTTGGGAGACTATAAAATTAAATTCCGCTGCCTCTGTCTTTCTGATGCAGAAATAAACAGACAGCTTATAGAGATCGGTGACCATATAAAAGAAAAGCATCGGACCGAGTTTGAAAATTTGAAAAAAGCGTATGTCGATGCAATTCTTAAAGAAACCCCGAAACAGTTGCAAACCATGAAAAAATACGGTCTCCAATATACTTTTTATAGTGATGGGTGGTTTATACTGCACTGTATTAAAACCTTGATTGCCAACGGTAAATTAAAAGAACCCACGGAAGATCAGAAGAAGTCGCTAACAACGATTATTATTCAAAAGTAATAAAATATGCCGAGAGCATCGTTTGGTTGCTCTCGGCGGTTAAATGTTTATATTCTTCATGGCGCAACCACCGTTGGTGGTGAGTAAGCGCGCATTTGTGCGAGTTCCTGATTGTAATCGTTTGTCTATCTGCTATATCATAACAAAAACTGTCCTTTAGGACATAACGCATATGCTCGGGCGTTTTTTATTCCAGCTGTTGTCTTAATTTTTCCATTATCCTTTTTTCCATACGGGATATTTTTACTTGGGTACATCCCAGAAGCACGCCGGTCTGCTGTTGGGACATACCGCGGTAAAAGCGGCAATCCACCAAGGTGCGCTCCTCCGGCGGAAGTCGGCTTACAGCTTGTCTTAAAGCAATACTTTCGGTCAGAGGCTCAACGTGATCCTCTCCTATATATTCCTCAAGAGTCTTTTCCCCTGCAGGCGCGGAAAAGGACATTACGGGCAAAGCACAGTCGAGAGCTTCGAGAGTTTGCTCCTCGGAAAGAGAGCATTTTTCCGCCAAAACCTTAAGTGTTGGCTCTTCACCTGTTTCCGCAATAATGCTTTCCCGCATTTTAAGTACTATGCGTCCGCGCTTTTTCAGCTCGCGGGATACTTTAACAGTGCCGTCATCACGCAGAAACCGTTTTATTTCCCCCGTAATGAGAGGAACCGCATAGGTAGACAGAACCGTCTCCTTTTCGGGAGAAAAGCCTCGTATGGCTTTTATAAGCCCTATGACACCAAGCTGGATAAGGTCATCTGTCTCGCATCTGTCTCGAAATCGGAAAGCGATGGACTTCACCAAGCCCATATTCTCTCTTACAAGAATATCCAAAGCCTGCTCGTCTCCCTTTTGTGCCGCCAGGATAAGCTCGACGGTATTTGGATTACGGACGAACAATTTTCTTCACCAGCCGTACGGTAGTCCCCTTTCCCACACGAGAAGACACGGTCATTTTATCACAAAAGCTTTCCATTATCGTAAAGCCCATTCCGCTTCGTTCCCCCGCAGGATCAGAGGTATACAATGGAGTAAGCGCCTGATTTATATCGGGAATGCCGCAACCTTTATCCCGTACCGTTATCACCGTGCGTCCGTCGGCGTAATACACGCCCGTTATGTATACGGGACAATACCCGGATGCATCACGATATGCGTGAACTATACAGTTGGTGACCGCTTCGCTTACAGCCGTCTTTATATCTGCAAGGTCTGCAACGGTGGGGTCAAGCTGGGATACGAATGCCGCCGCCACCATACGGGCATAGCCTTCGTTTATGCTTTTTGCGGGAAATTCCGCCTTGAAACGGTTTATGGGGTTTTCCTTCATTTTCTTTCCTCCTTTTTAATGGGCATAAGAGTATCTATCCCAGCCAAACGAAGCACCTTTTCCACTCGCTCGGACGGGTTTACCACCACCGCGCTTCCGCCGGACGAGCGCATTTTTTTAAGTCTTCCCATTACCAGACCAAGCCCCGACGAATCGCAAAAGGAAATGTCCGAAAGGTCCAGCGCAAGTCCCTGTGCCTTTACACGGTCTATCTCGGAGTCTATTTCATTACGAGCCATTACAGCAGAGTGATGGTCTATCTCCCCGTGGAGGGATGCGGTAAGCGTGTTGCCCTTTAATTTGTAATCGATATACATATTTTTTACCTCCTGTGCATACATATAATACTATATGGTATACGCATATTATGTCCGTTTTTGCGGCAGACAATACAAAAAGCAGGCTCTTTTATAAAAAAGGACCTGCTTTTTAACGTTATTTGTTTTTTCTCTTAAAACTCGCCAAGAATTATTCTGTCTTTTGTCTTGTCCGCTTCGGTAACGTATAATCTGTACCATGTCATAAAGGCGATGACTGCCCATATCTGACGGTAATAATCTCCCTTGCCGGAAGCGTGCTTTTCAAGAAGCTCTATAATATATTTTTCATCTATAAACTGAGGTGCGGGGTTGTTTACAAGAATATCCTTTGCCCAATCAAACAGTTCATCCTTCAGCCACACGCGGACGGGAACGGGATAACCCTTCTTGGGGCGTACTACCGTTTCGCTGTTAAGCAGATCCGAAAAAGTATCGCGCAGGATATATTTTGTGGTGCCGTGAGATATTTTATCACTATCAAGCAATACTCTCGCCGCCTTGAACACCTCTTTATCAAGGAAGGGAACACGCGCTTCAAGGGAATGAGCCATAGAAAGACGGTCGCCCTTAACAAGAATATCCGAGGGGAGCCAACAGTTTAGATCACAATGCTGCATCTTCTGGAGAGGAGTATATCCTGCGGCAGATGCAAAAATATGCTCCGTGCGCTGAGTAAAGTGCACGTCCTTATCAAAGGTGCGAAGGAAGTGAGATTTCTGCTGTTCAGTAAAGATGAACGAGCCGCCCACAAAGCGCTTTTCAATGGGAACGCAACCGCGTGTGATGTACCCCTTGCCCTTCATACCGTCTGGCATAAGGTTTGCGATAAACAAAAGAAAACTCTTTATAAATTGGGGCAGAGAATTCATTCGCGCACTGGGAGCGGCGGTAGCATACTGACGGTAGCCGCCGAACAATTCATCACTTCCCTCACCCGAAAGAATGGTTTTTACGTGCTTTGACGCTTCTTGGGAAATAAGATAAATAGCAACCACGGACGGGTCTGCCACGGGAGAATCCAAGTGGTATATGGTTTTTTCAAAGGCTGCTTTGAAATCCTCAACAGTTGCACGGAGCGTAATATGGTCAATATCCAGATGCTTGGATATTTCGCAAGCGTCCTCTATTTCGGAAAAGCCCTTAACGTCAAAACCAACGGTAAACGCCTTTATACCCGGCTGAAGCTTGGATGCAACGGCGGTAATAATTGCAGAATCCACGCCTGAGGAAAGAAAGCTTCCCACAGGAACGTCTGCCAGCATATGGTAACGCACAGATTCCTCCACCGCCTCGCGGAGAGCTTTTTTACGACTGTCATAAGTTCCGGTACGGTCAGGGGAAAAGACGGGTTTCCAATAAGAAAATGTCTCGCGCTTGTCGCCGTTTATAAGCATATACGAGCCCTTGGGCACGCTTTTTATATCACCGCCCACAGTATCAGGCTCAGGCACGAACTGGAAGGAAAAATAGTGCTGTAATAAAGCGTTATCAACAGAAAAGCCCTCGTACTCGCTGTCACCGAAAAACGCTTTCATCTCACTGGCGAAGACGGTACGGTCCTTTTCCACACGGAAATACAGAGGCTTTATACCAAACGGGTCTCTGCCTGCCATAAGAGTGCCTGTATCACGGTCGTAAATAAGAAACGCAAACATACCGCGGAGACGGGAAATAAAGCTTTCGCCATACAGAGAGTACAAACGAACCATTACCTCTATCTCAGAATTGGATTCAAATTTTTCACCCTTGGCAAGCAGCTCGTTGCGCAGTTCAAGATAATTATATACCTCACCGTTATAAACGCAGGAATAGCGTCCGTCAGGTGAAACGTAGGGCTGTGTACCGCCCTCAAGATCTATAATGGAAAGACGGCGGAAGCCGAAGCACACCTTGTCCCCCGTATGACCGTTATCAAGGTCGGGGCCGCGGTGTCTTATAATATGAGACATTTTTTTGGTATCCGAAATATCGGTTTCGGTAATACCGTTATTATTCAGAATTCCTATGAATCCGCACATAATTTACTGCTAACCTCCGGATCTTCTAAACTTCCAGTAACGAAATTAACGTTTGAGTTTATTATTGCGCCGATAACTATTAAAGCAACTGCCTGAGGGATTACAAGATAACCTCTGAGCAAGGGGAGCGCGTAGCCTACAAGATATATAATGCTTGAAGCGTATACCGCTATCTTTGCCGAATACATAAGCTTTTCGGTTCCCTCAGGACATATCTGCTCAACGTAGCCATTAAATATCCTCTCGCACATTTTGGCAAGCAAAACAAAAGACACTATCTCCGCAATACCTATGACCGAGCAAATGACAACGTCGATAACAACAAGCTGATGGAAAAAGTCTATAGTCAGATCTACCGCCAAAGCGCGATATACGTATGCAAATATCTGAATTGCAAAAGCATAGATACAAACAGGTATATTAAACTGCTTCCAAAGCTTTTTTCTTAAAGGTATTCCCATAACGGAAACGCCTAAAAGAAGCAGTGCAGTTGCAACGAAATTAGGAAGCACGCTGGTAAATACGATATCCAACGGGAAATAGAAAACAAGCGCCAGCATAACTATTCGGGCGGCTGTTTTCAACCACATTTTTACTTTAACGGCAAGATTTTGTGAATATCCGCTGTCATAAGACTCCTCCAGACGGGAGACAAACAGCGTATCCTTGCGAAGTCTGCGGAAAATACCGCATAAGCTTACTGCCCACCATATACCTGCAATAAGCACCAAAAATCCGTTAAGCAGGTGGAAATAATTTTTCAGTCCCGCAATGCTGTAAAACAGCTCTGCGTTGGTAATATCCGTATGGGCGGCAAGCTCAAAAATAGAAGCGCATTCGGGAATAATGTTAAGCAACGTGCGGGCAATCACGAATACAATGGCAAGTATTTTCGCTCCGTCAAAAGCTCTGAGCGATTCCCCCTCACCTCTACGGGAAACTGCGTATGTAAGCCCCTCGTAAACATCGTTAAAAATAAGTATGAGCAGTAACGCTTCTATCACGCCGAAGAATGCCGTTGCCGCCAGCATATCCGAAGAAACGCCGCTGCGGGAAACGTAAGGAGTGAGTACAAGCTTTATTCCGCATACCGCCGCCAGCAAAAGAAGCTTTTTACGGGCAAAATCTATGCGGCTTTCGATATACGAAAGCTCGGTCAGTCCCAGCCACAAGCACAGGCATCCGATAACATCGGGCAAAATATCTGTTATACCGAATATTGGGTTGCACAGAAATATAACGCCTATGGGTATAAGCGGAGACAGAAAAAACGGCAGCGTTTTCTTTTTCACCTTTACTCCTCCTTTATTTTTTGTTCTTTTTATTTACCTTTTCAATCTCCTGCGCTTTTTCTCTTGCCATCTGCGCAGGTGTGGTTATTTTTGCACCGCAGGAAAGCAGGAAGAATATTCCCATAACCAACAGTACGTATTTAAGTAATACCAACAGACCTGCTATAATGGTATTCTGTATAAACGGAACAAAAACCACTGCCAGAGTCCAGACACAGTAGCTTACCGCCATAAGACCGTTAAAGATGGCTGTGGAAGTAAGTCTTTCGTCCTCGCCTTCCTTGGCGATGGCGCGTATACGCATACAGAAATACCAAAACATAAACGCGGAAAACACGTAATGCATTACGTTGAGGCAATTGGTAACCGTATTATTGGCAGGGAGAAATCCGAACAGAGTCAGCCCCGACGCCGCCGAATACGGTATATTTAACAGCGCAAGAACAGCGCATATTTTAAAATCATCGTGAATTCGGCTTAATTTGATACAGCCGTAGCAAATAAGCGGATATCCGATAACGCCGAAGCCTGCCTCAACTCCTATAAGCAGAGCCAGACCCAGCAAGACTAAACCGAATCCCATTATTATTCACCTTTTGCTTCGTTTGCGGGAGAACCGCAGCACTTTTTATATTTTTTACCGCTTCCGCAGGGGCAGGGATCGTTAGGGCCTGCCTTTACGGGAGCCTTTTTAACGGTGCGGTTAAGGGATTTATCCCCTTTCATTCCTGCAGTACCGTCAACCAATATCTGCTTGCGCTCTACGTGACGTTTGGGAGAAACGGTAAGCACGCGGCGGACCGTCTCCTCACGAATAGTAGCGATCATTTCGTCAAACATATCGCTTCCCTGTATCTTGTACTGTGTAACGGGATCACGCTGGGCGTATGCGTTAAGTCCAACGCTGGAAATAAGATCATCCATCGCATCAATGTGAATTACCCAGTTGCGGTCAACACTGGCAAGCAGGAGTCTGCGCTCTATCTCACGGAACACCTCGGGAGTAAAAATCTCCTCCTGAAGTGCATAACGCTGTTGTGCGCGATTGGTAAGAAGCTCTCTGATATCGGAAGCTTTAAGCTTTTTAAGCTGTTCATCGGTATAACGGAAATCGTCCTCACCGCACAGTACACCTGCAAAGTGAGTGCGCAATCCGTCAAGATTCCATTCGTCATAGGTGCGCTCACCGATAAACTCGAACATACCGCCGTCGATATATTCGTCTATCATCTTTTCGATAGTGCTCTTAAGATCACGGTTTTCAAGCACGTCATTACGCTGACGGTAAATAAGCTCACGCTGACGGTTCATAACGTCATCATACTGAAGCACGTTCTTACGTCGCTCGTAATTGTTGCCCTCAAGACGCTTTTGTGCGGTCTCTACGCTGTTGGAGAGTATTTTAAGGTCAATGGGCTGATCATCGGGAATATTGGCGGCAAGTGCCTGAATTCTGTCTCCGCCGAAGAGACGCATAAGGTCATCCTGCATAGAGAGGAAGAATCTGCTTTCGCCGGGGTCGCCCTGTCGTCCCGAACGACCGCGGAGCTGGTTGTCAATACGTCGGCTTTCGTGACGCTCCGTACCGAGAATGAACAATCCGCCGGCTTCAAGAACACGGGATCTTTCCTCATCGGTAACAATACGCTTTTCAGCCTCGATCTCCTTAAAGCGCTGTCTTGCGGCAATAATATCCGCATCGTCAGTAACACCGAATTCGGTGGATTCGAATATCTGCTCCTCGGTAAATCCCTCGTCACGCATCTGTGCCTTTGCAAGATACTCGGAGTTACCGCCAAGCATAATATCGGTGCCTCGTCCTGCCATATTGGTAGCGATGGTGACCGCACCGAACTTACCTGCCTGTGCGATTATCTCTGCTTCCTTTTCGTGGTTCTTGGCATTAAGCACGCTGTGCTTTATCTTGTTTACGGTAAGTATTTTGGAAAGCGCCTCACTCTTATCTATAGAAGCGGTACCTACCAGAACGGGCTGTCCCTTCTTGTGGCATTCAAGTATCTGCGCAATAATAGCACGGTATTTTCCGTTTATGGTGGTATACATTACGTCATTATGGTCTTTTCTGATCATAGGACGGTTGGTAGGTATCTCCACAACGTCAAGACTGTATATGCCGCGGAACTCCTCTTCCTCGGTTACTGCGGTACCGGTCATGCCCGAAAGCTTTTGGTACATTCTGAAGTAATTCTGGAAGGTGATGGTCGCCTGAGTCATATTCTCCTTCTGAATATCAACGTTTTCCTTGGCTTCAATAGCCTGATGCAAGCCGTTAGAGAAACGTCTGCCGGGCATAATACGTCCCGTAAAGGAGTCTATAATAAGCACCTCGCCGTCCTTGACGATATAGTCCACATCGTCCTTCATAACGCCGTGAGCACGGATAGCATTGTTAAGATAATGCACAAGGTCGGTATTTTCGTAGTCACCCAGATTTTCTATTCCGAAGTATTCTTCCGCCTTTTTAATACCATTACCGGTAAGAACTGCGTTACGCGCCTTTTCGTCAACGATATAATCCTCTTCCAGATCCTCGTCAGACTTTTTGGAATCGTTCTCCTTTATAACAAGAGGCTTGAGACGGCGCACGAAACGATCCACCTTCTCATACATTTCCGAGCTTTTTTCGCCTGCGCCGGAAATAATAAGGGGGGTACGGGCTTCGTCGATAAGAATAGAGTCCACCTCGTCAACGATAGCGAAGAAATGTCCTCTCTGCACCTGACGCTCCTTGTACACCACCATATTATCACGGAGGTAATCGAAGCCCATTTCGTTATTGGTGCCATAGGTAATATCGCAGGCATAAGCCGCTTTGCGCTGGTCGGGAGTGAGACCGTTAATAATAAGTCCTACAGAGAGACCGAGAAAGCGGAATATATTTCCGTTCCACTCACTGTCTCGCTTTGCAAGGTAATCGTTTACGGTAACAACGTGTACGCCCTTGCCTTCAAGTGCGTTAAGATATGCGGGAAGAGTAGCCATAAGGGTCTTACCCTCACCGGTCTTCATTTCCGCAATTCTGCCCTGATGCAGTACTATACCTGCAAGAAGCTGTACACGGAAGGGACGCTTGCCCAGAACTCTGTCCGCTACCTCGCGGACAACGGCAAAGGCTTCAGGCAGCAGGTCATCTGTGGTTTCCCCCTTTTGCAGGCGGGAACGAAATATATCGGTTTGCGCTTTCAGCTCGTCATCGCTCATAGCGGAATAACGGTCTGCAAGTGCATCTATTTTATCAGCAATTACGTTCAGCTTTTTGATCTGTCTCGCGCTGTAGGACGGAAACAGTGTAGAAAGAAAAGACATAAGTAAAAATTCCTCCTATTTATAGTCTTAATCAGTTTATTATACATCAAAAGAAGAGAAAAATACATACCTTTTTGTAAAAATAATTGCATATTTAACGAAAATGTTATATACTATGAGGTAAAGAAAAGAGGTTTTTGAGTTTGAGCCGTATAAACGTAGTGCTTTTAGAGCCTGAAATACCCCAAAACACCGGAAACATATCCCGTACCTGCGCCGCCACCGGAGCGACGCTTCATCTCATACGTCCTTTTGGCTTTGAGATAAGTGACCGCACCTTAAAGCGTGCAGGGCTGGATTATTGGAAATATCTGGACGTAAGGTATTACGACAACATTGAAGAGTTTTACGAAAAGAACGTGGGCGCCTTTTGGTATTTTACCACCAAGGCAGACAAAAAGTATACCGACGTTTGTTATACGGGCGACGTTTACCTTATCTTCGGCAAAGAGACAAAGGGTCTGCCCGAGGAACTGCTTAAAGCAAACAGAGAGTCCTGTGTGAGAATCCCCATGCTGGACGAGATACGCAGCCTTAATCTTTCCAACGCGGCGGCAATTGCTGTTTACGAGGCGTTGAGACAAAATAATTTTGACGGTTTTAAGACCGAGGGAGATCTGTTCAAATGAGTACCGTTGCGGCAATATCCACCCCCAGAGGAAAAGGCGGTGTGGCATTAATACGAATATCCGGCGAGGATGCCGTATCCGTCTGCCGCAAGGTGTTTTTGCCTGCAAGCGGAAAGGATATATGCGATTACCCCGCGGGCAAAGCCGTACACGGATATTTCCGTGATGAGGACGGTAATTTTGATGACGGTATGGCGACTGTATTTATATCCCCCCGTTCCTTTACGGGAGAGGACACGGCAGAGCTTTGCTGTCACGGCGGAGTATTGGTGCAGGAAAAGCTGCTTCGTGCATGCTTTGCGGCAGGGGCTGTTCCTGCCGGTGCGGGAGAGTTCACCAGACGTGCGTATATAAACGGAAAAATTACACTTTCACAGGCGGAGGCTGTAGGCGGACTTATTGATGCCCACAGTGAAAAGCATCTTGCGGTAAGCCTGCGCCAGCTTGACGGAAATATAAGCAAAAAAATAGATTTTGTCTGCTCAAAGCTTATACTCACCGCCGCCACGGTGTATGCGTATATTGATTATCCCGACGAGGATATGACGGATATGTCGGTGGAGGAAATGCTGGGCTCACTGAAGAATGTTAAGGACGAGCTTAACAGACTTGCAGGCACACATAAATACGGAAAAGCTATATCCGAGGGTATTCCCACGGTTATTGCAGGAAAGCCAAACACGGGAAAATCCACACTTATGAATTTACTTTGCGGTACCGACAGAGCTATTGTAACCGACATTGCAGGTACCACCCGTGACGTTATTACCGAGCAGGTAAAGGTGGATGATATTCTGCTTAATCTGGCGGACACCGCAGGCATACGGGAAAGCGGAGAAACTGTGGAGGCGGCAGGAATAAAGCGCAGTATAAAGGAAATAGAAAAAGCGTCTCTTATCATAGCTGTGTTTGACTGCAGTAATCCTCTTGACGGTGAGGATATGGAGCTTATCAGTCTGCTTGAGGATAAAAAAGACCGTGTTATAACGGTTATGAACAAGTGCGATAAAGGAAGAATATCGGTTGCGCCCTTTGAAAACGCAGTATATATGTCTGCGGCTACGGGAGACGGCGAAAACGAATTAAAGGAAAAAATACGCATATTTTCCGGTTCATCTCAAGCGGACAGTGAAGATATAATCGTTTCCGCAAGGCAGTATGCCGCCATAAGACGGGCAATGGAAAATATTGACGATGCCATAACCGCCCTGGACGGATTTACTCAGGATATTGCAGGCGAGTGTATTGAGCGCGCCATATCCGCTTTGGGTGAGATCGACGGCAGAACGGCGACACAAGAAATTGTAAACGAGATTTTTTCGCATTTTTGCGTAGGTAAATAAATTATGAGTTATACAGCAGAAAACTATGATATTGCGGTTGTGGGCGCAGGTCATGCAGGAATTGAAGCGGCGCTTGCCGGTGCCCGAATGGGATTAAAGACCGCGCTGTTTACCCTTACCCTTGACCTTGTGGGCAATATGCCCTGCAACCCTTCCATTGGAGGAACGGGAAAAGGGCACCTGGTATATGAAGTGGATGCTTTAGGCGGTGAGATGGGAAAAGCCGCCGACTTTGCTATGCTTCAAAGCAGAATGTTAAATGCCAGCAAGGGTCCTGCGGTACACTCGCTCCGCTTGCAGGCAGACAGAGTGGCATACAGAAACTATATGACCGAAGTGGTGGAAAGCACCCAAAACCTCACGCTCATTCAGGCGGAGGTAACGGGAATAACCGCAGAGGACGGCAAGGTTACGGGAGTTGATACTGCCTTTGGCGGACATTTTCCTGCCAAGGCTGTTATCATCGCAACGGGCACTTCACTCAAAGGCAAGATAATCGCAGGTGAGCACGCATATTCTTCCGGACCCGACAACACCATTTCCGCAGACAGACTTTCGCAGTCTTTACGAGAAAACGGTATAATCCTCACCCGTTTCAAAACCGGAACTCCCCCCAGAGTACACGCTGACAGTCTTGATTACGACAAGATGGAAAGGCAGGAGGGTGATGAGTTTGCTACCCGCTTTTCAGACGAAAACGCAGGCAAAAACAAACGGGAATGCTATATCACCTATACCAACACCGAAACCCATCGTATTATAAGAGAAAACCTGCACCGTTCCCCCCTTTTCTCGGGTGTTATCAAGGGAACGGGGCCCAGATACTGCCCCTCTATTGAGGACAAGGTGGTGCGCTTTGCGGACAAGGAACGCCACCAGATATTCGTTGAGCCTATGGGCGAGCACACAAAGGAAATGTATCTTCAGGGACTTTCCTCCTCTTTGCCCGAGGAAGTTCAAAAGCAGATAGTCCACTCTATAAAGGGATTGGAAAACGCTGTGTTTATGCGCACCGCATACGCCATTGAATATGATTGTGCCGACCCTACTCAAATGTACGCGACCTTGGAGTTCAAGTCCTTGCAGGGTCTGTACGGCGCAGGACAGTTTAACGGAAGCTCGGGATATGAGGAGGCGGCGGCACAAGGTATTATCGCGGGAATTAACGCTTCCTTGAAAATTCAAGGCAGAGAGCAGATAATACTTAAGCGAAGCGAGAGCTATATCGGCACGCTTATTGACGATCTCGTAACCAAGGGCACAAATGAGCCTTACCGTATGATGACATCCCGTAGCGAATACCGTCTGCTTTTGAGGCAGGACAATGCTAAACAGCGTCTTATTGATTACGGCAGATACGCAGGACTTGTTTCTGACGAAAAGTACGATGAATACGTACAGCTTTACAAGCAAGTGGAAGAAGAGATAAACCATCTCCGCACCAATTCCGTACCCAAAACAGAGGCGCTTACAAATCTGCTTTTATCCCGTGGATACGTAGAACCCGAGGGCGGTATGAGAAAGGCAGAGCTTATCAAACGCCCTGCAATAACCCACGAGGATATATGCGCGCTGGACGGCAGAAATGTAAAGCGCGAGGTTGCCAGACGTGCGGAGACCGAGATAAAATACGAAGGCTATATCAAAAAAGAACTGGACGAGGTAAAACGCGTAAGCAAGCTGGAGGACAAAGCGCTTCCTGCCGATGCGGATTATTCGCTTATAAAGGGAATCCGTCTTGAAGCGGCGCAAAAGCTTAATGCGCTCCGCCCTGCATCAGTTGGACAAGCGTCCCGAATATCCGGCATATCACCTGCGGATATTTCCGTGCTGTTGGTATGGCTTACACAAAGGAAAACCGATGAAAAACATAGTTGATATTACAAAAAAATACGCTCCCTTCTCTTTAACCGAGGAGCAGGAAGCAGGATTTGCGAAAATAGCCGAGTGCTTAAAGCGTATTGAGGGAAATCTTAACGTAACCGACCTTAAGACCGACGAGGAGATAGCTTTACTTCATTTTGTAGATTCACTTTCTCCCCTTTCCACCGGGCTGTTTAAGGACAAAAGTGTTATTGACGTTGGATGCGGCGGCGGATTTCCCACCTTTCCGCTGGCCCTTTGCGCACCCGATTGCCATTTTACAGCACTTGACAGCACGGCAAAAAAGCTGAAGTTTGTAGAGGAAACAGCCGCAGAAGCAGGTCTTTCCAATATTACCACGCTTTGCGCCCGTGCAGAGGAAGCAGGAAAGGGCGAGCACAGAGAAAAATATGATATTGCCGTTTCCAGAGGGGTTGCCCGTCTTAACGTGCTGTGCGAATGGTGCATGCCCCTTGTTAAAAAGGGCGGATACTTTATTGCTATGAAGGGTAACCGAGGCAGAGAGGAACTGGAAGAGGCGCGCCGTGCCATACACATTCTCGGCGGCGGAAGTGCGGAGATATTTGATGCACCTATTCCCGTTTTTGACAGAAGCCACACGGTTATAGTTATTAAAAAGACTGCATCCACACCTGCCGAATATCCCAGAGCAAACGGCAGAATTATGAAAAAACCTTTATAAAGGCGGTATATAAAAATGACAGAAAAACGCAACGCTTTAGGTCAGACCGAGGCGGAATTCCTCGCCGCATACGACGCAAGCAAGTTTGAGCGTCCTTCGGTTACGGTGGATATGGTAATATTCTGCGAAAACAAGGTACTGCTTATTAAACGGGCTAACCATCCCTTTATAGACACTTGGGCGCTTCCCGGCGGATTTGTGGAGCCGGACGAAACCTGTGAGCAGGCGGCAAGCAGAGAGCTTATGGAGGAAACGGGAGTGGAAGCATACCCCACACAGTTAAAGACCTATTCCGACCCTTACCGCGACCCCCGTACACGTATTATAACAGTCGCATTTACCCAAGTCCTTGATAAAATGCCCTTGCAAAAGGCAGGCGATGATGCGGCAGAGGCCGAATGGTTTGATATTTCCAAAACCTCGGAGGAATTTGTTCTTACCCACGGCGATATTACCCTCACCCTCTCTGCTGACGGAAAGAGTAAAGATATCGCATCCGACCACGGAGTAATACTTACAGATGCGTACAAAAAATGCTTTGAGTAAGATATTAAAGGAGACTTTAATGGAAAACTGGATAAATGTTATCGATGAAAGCGATATCCAGAAATTGCAAAACGAATACCATGGTTTTCACGATACTTGCATTTCCTCATATTACTTTGAGTGCGGAAACTGTACCACTGACGATGGCACGATGATGTTTTCTGAACCAAAGCAATATGAACTGCATATTTTCTTTCAAGGGCAGTGGAAACCCAGAAAAATCGAGCTGTGCTTTACCGGCGTAAGACGTTTTCATTTTGTCGGATTGCAAGACAACTATTTACCCGACATATTTGATTCTTATATAGCTTTTCACGAGGATATTCTTCCACACGGTCATATGGCTTCAAAACGAGTTATTGTTTGGGCTGACTGGGCAGATTTCCGCATTGATAATATCTCCAATGAATTAGAAGAGCCTGCTACAACATACGTTATCGCAGATTCGTTAAAATGGAGAATAATGGAAGAATAAACACGTTTCTTCATACTTAGCAGAAAAAACAATATCAGAATGTAGGGCGGGAGAAAAACTCCTGCCCTTTGTTTTTTCGGCGGGGGCAAGCCCCCGCCCTACAACAAAAATCCGGCAGACACGAAATGCGTGACAAAGCAAGCAATTAAATCTGTCCCATTTGCACGAATCATCCCGAAAACAAAAAACGGCACCGTGTGCCGTTTTTTATTACTCGATATTAAGCAACTCATACAGAGTAGGCTTAAAGCCGAATTCGTTTATGAGAGAATGTATTTCGTCCAGCGCTGCTTTTTTTACCTTTTGGGATGTGGACGGACGTTTTACCGCGCGGATGAGTATATTTTTGGGAGTATGGTCAAGGTCAATAAACTCCATTATCTGGGTCTTATAACCGCAGTACTCCAAAAGATTACCGCGTACAGCATCGGTAGCAAGAGCGGAAAAACGTTCCTGCAGTATGCCGTATCTTGAGATTATATCAAGACTTTTGGGCTGTATCTGCCCGTTAAGCTCGTGCTGGCAGCAAGGTACGGAGAATATCATTTTTGCGTTCCAATTTATTGCGTTATACAAAGCGTAATCGGTTGCGGTATCGCAGGCATGGAGGGTGACCACCATATCCACGTCAAATGGAGTTTTATACCCGTTTATATCCCCCATTTCAAAGCGCAAGCCCGAATATCCGTACTTTTCGGAAGCGGCGTTACACTTGACGATAACATCCTTTTTAAGGTCAAGACCTATCATATTCACCTTCATACCCTTTATCTCGGTAAGATAATAATACAGCACGAAGGTGAGATAAGATTTTCCGCATCCAAAGTCAATAACGTTTATGCTTTTTCCGGAATATGAGGATATCTCGTCATCAATAGTTTCCAAAAATCGGTTTATCTGCTTGTACTTGTGGTACATAGCGTTTACAACCTTGCCTTCCTTGGTAAACACGCCCATATCCACAAGGGGCGGAATAAAGGTGCCTTCTGCCAGAATATAATTCTTCTTGCGGTTGTGGCTTGTGTCCACATCCGAAGGAGTGTAGTTTTTGGCAACGGTATACGTAGCTTTCCCTTTTTTGGAAATAAGCACGATATGCTCCGAATTTCCGTCAAAACCGTTTATCTGCTTAAAATTTCCCTTTACAAGTGACACGCAACGGGCAGAAGTTTCCGAAAAAGAAAGGTTTTCGTGGAACACCTGCTTTTCGGTATATTTTGAAATTTGATAACCGTCTTTTTTGCGCAGGACGGTTATTTTTTTATACTCGTTCTGTTTGGAAACGGGGTTACTGATAATTATACGGTCAGCCTCGTTTTCAACCATTTTTTCAATATATTTAAGTAAATTTTCCATACTGTTACCCTATTTTTCTTTCACGAAGGGTAGCTCTGTCATGCGGAGCTTTGCGCAGCCGTAAGGATAAAGCTCCTTTTCTTCGGCTTCTCCGATACCCTCTGTGTGTTCGGGTATCTTTGCACAAACGGTATCATATCCGTCTGCATATCCCCAGTCTATCTTTTTAACATTCGCCTTAATAACAACGGGAGGATTTACAGAGGAAAAAGGAGTATCGCTTACACCGCGGTATTCCACGGTAAGAGCGGTATCCGCAAATCCGTAATTCCAATCGGTATCGGGATAATATTCGTAATCGCAATAAGGGAATTTACGCTCCACTCCGTCACGCTCGTATTCCTTCATAACAGTGTGATATTTAATGGGCAGTGAGAACAAGAGCGAGCCGTAACGCACCGCGTTAAGTCCGTATGCGCGTTTTTCAAAAACGGGGCAGACCTCAAAGGATACCTGCACGGTTGTTTCTTCCCCAGCCTTTATAAATACGGAAACTACGTCCTTGCCCTTTTCAAAGGTCTTGCCGTTTACGGTATAATTTTCCGCAAAGGAAGGAACGCGAAGCTGAAGGACAAAGTCCTTCTTTCCGCAGGCGGTATAAACAAGCGTGTTTTCAAAAGGATAATTGGTATCAAGCTTAACCGAAATATCTCCGGTATCAAGAACAGAAGGAACGGGAACCGCACTTAACACGGTATCTCCGTCATACATAAACGAAGAAACGGTAAGCTTGGACCAGCCCTGACTGAAGTTGGCAGTGCAGCAACCGTAATTGGGCTCAAGACCGAAAAGATGAGCCTCACTGTTGTTGGTACGGAAAACAGATTTTCCGGGGAAGCGTATGCAGGATATCTGGTTGGACATCTGCACGTACTGATGAGACCACATATCGTCGCTTATAGCAGCAGGAAGCGCGTTGAACGCAACAGTTTCCAGACGTTCCGCCCACTTTTTGTCACCGGTATATGCATACATCAGCTCGTAGTCATACATAAGCTCAACAACGGAACAAAGCTCCGCGCCCTGAATGGGACTTACGCCGGAAAGGCACTCGTCACCGGTGAAGGTGCCTGCAGGCATACCGTTATATTTTTCAAGAAGATCGTAATAATGCTGAGCTTTATCGGTATAATCTTCGCCAAGCAGGTCGCAGGAGACCGCCTCAGACTTAAGCATCATTGCGAGATTAACTATATGAGTATCAAAGGTCCATTTATTAAGGGGACGGACCCACAAATCGGTAACGGTATCGTAATCCATACCCTGCTGTTTAAGCAGCTTGGCAAGATCCTTAAGCCATTCCTCTCCACAGCGCTCATACAAAAACTCAATAGCTATAAAGCCCTCGTACCAGCGGTATTTGCCCCACTCGAACAGCTTTACGGTGCCGTTTTGCAAAAGCTCATAATAGTTTTTAAGCATATCGTAAAGTGCTTTTACTGCCTTCTCCTCGCCGGAGCATTGGTAGTACACCAAAAGCACCTTTGAAAGAAGCAGTACCGCCCAGGTATCGTAAAAAGGACGGCGGTCGTCCTCACAGGGGCAAAGCCATCCGTCAGGCTTTTGGAAGGAAAGAATAGCATCCATATACTTTTTCGCGGTGTCGATAAGCTCTTTGTCCTCAAGAAGATACGCCATGGGAATAAATCCGTCCAGCCAATAAGGAACACGCTCCCAGCCTTCAGCCGTTCCGCCGATCCACTTACTGTCACGAACATCCGGCCATACCCTGTGAAGATTTCCGCTTAACGCACTCGCCTGAATCTCAAGCTGTTTCTTTATCCAGCCTGCAGGCTTTATCTCTTTTGTTGTATATAAAGACCACTTTTTCATAAAAGCACCTCGCAAAAGTTTTGGGTTTGGTATATTGTACCACGGAAAAGGAGAAATGTAAAGAAAAAGCACCTCCGAAAAGGTGCTTAAATGTCAGCTAAACAGCAACAAAAACAATTCTTTTACCGTAACCCCGTAAAGCTCGGCGACAATTGAGTAATCAACATACAGTAAAAACGCCGCGGTGGCAATAAATCCCAAATCGTAAACGATAGAAGTGACGGGTGATCGACGCGAAAATCCCTTTCCGGTATCAACTCTGTAAAGGACTATGGACGTGTTGTACTTTTCAAGATTCTCCTGTATGCGGTAAAACATATACATCACCGCCGAAACAATAAAAGTTAGCGTCAAAAGCAAACAGTTCCATACGGCGAGACTATGAAAAACAAAGGAAAACACGGTCAATACAAGGGTGATAGCACATGAAACAGTGAAAATAGAGTTAAGAGGAAATAACCACACCCAGCCGATTTCTTTTTGAATTGCAAGATACCACACATAGTTAAAAAAGCCTTTTTTCAGCTTATGCTGCTGTGTCATATTCAAACCTTTTTTACGTTTTAACCAAGTGCTGAAACCGTCGCGGAAGAAAAAATAATATCCGATGCAAAAAGTTAACACGAGAAAAGAAAAGAAAACATGCACTGCCGCTCTTTCGTCGAAAAAGTTCACCCCTGAAGGATGAAACAGCAAAAACATACTGGCGGCGACTATAGCTCCGCCCAAAAGCAAGCACACTATGGTAACCGTATGCCCGAGATACATCTGGACGAAAGCGGAAACGATGTTGAATAACCCCACACCTATAATAAACGCGCCTGCCATACCAAAAATCATCCAAAAGCTGTTTGGAGCGCCGCAAGCAAATATGACCAAACAATATATAAGCATGGGAAGCAGCAAAGCCATTATTGCCGTTGCAAGAAGCCAAGGATATGCTTTCGGATGGTTTGCTTTGAATTCCTCATCAGCAAGAGGGGTGAAATAAAACAAAGCGTTTTTGGGAACTTTTTTGTTAAATACGGGAAATACTTTATTAAAACCCGAAAAATACTCTTCACCGTACTTGCTACGAAAAGCCTTTATTTCATTACGGAAAGAATGATAGTTTCGTTTACCCATGAATATTTCCGGCATATTATGCACGGTATCCGCAAAGTCATGTATCTTTTGACTGTCACCCTCGGCAACGAGAGAAAACAGAGTGTCAATGCAGTATAAAAGAAGCCGCTTTTCATGAGAAGGAGATTTTTTGTAAATAATTTTACGTGCAAAGCGTAATTCGCCAAAAGCCGAATCCAGCTTATTGCGACCAACATCTTGATTAACTGCGTATGCGTGCCGAACTAAAACAAACGCATTTTGCAGACGCTGATAAAACTCTTCCTTCATGCTCGCACCTCCTTTGACGATTATATGCAATTTTAACACATATAAATCTACAAATCAACACATACTGCGCTTTTATTTCTCTTGACAAAACAGAACTGTTGTTATATAATTACTTGGTCAACCGAAAACAAAGGGATATAGCCAAGCGGTAAGGCAACGGACTTTGACTCCGTCATTCGCTGGTCCGAATCCAGCTATCCCTGCCACAAAAATCCGAAAGCTGAGGCTTTCGGATTTTTCATTTGTGTCCACAGGACACAACATCATTCGCGTGGTACACGCAACATCATTTCGAGCCAAGCGAAAACATCATTGCCGCTTGCGGCACAAATGAACGAGGTTGAGGCGTTGCCTCAAATGATGTTGCGACAAGTCGCAAATGATGTGGGCTTCACCCAATGAAGTTGCGCTTCGCGCAAACGGAATTGTAGCCGGATTTGAAAGGCGAAATGTTGAAATGTTTACAAATTCATGCTATAATGAATATACGAAAGGTGGCGATGCAGTGTTTGGAGCAATATATGGAGATGTAATCGGTTCGTATTATGAAGTTCATTGTACAAAGAATTACAATTTCGAATTTAACAAAGACAGCTTTTTTACAGATGATAGCGTTTTGATCGCGGCAGTCTGCAAGGCAATTCTCAATAATCAATCCGAAATATCCAAATGGACTCTTCGCGCGCGAGCAAAAGAATACGCCTCACAATACCGTCAATATTATTCGTATCACCCACACGCAGGATTTGGTAATATGTTTGCCGCTTGGGCGAAAGATCCGTATGCAAGAAACGGACACAGTTATGCAAACGGTGCCTCCATGCGCGTTATCCCGATCGGATATTCGTATGATTCGTTAGAGCAAACTCTCTTGCAAGCAAAAGCAAGTTGTCTTTCTACCCACAATCACCGTGAGGCAATTGTTGGAGCACAAGCAGTTGCCGCATCAATCTTTATGGCACGGAACGGTGCGGATAAAGAGCAAATTAAAGCGTATTTGGAAAAA
>JAZOBE010000014.1:0-160278 GCA_045595785.1 Eubacteriales bacterium | reverse complement strand
TAGCCAAAAAAATCACCCCAAGAAACCTTACGGCTTCTCGGGGACCCCGTAAAAATCACCCCAAGAAACCTTACGGCTTCTCGGGGACCCCGTAAAAATCACCCCCAATAACAACAGCACCTGCAAAAAGCAAGTGCTGTAAATTGGTTTTTACGGTTTATTGACCTGACCGCCACCCCACTCTACTACCGTAAAGCCTTGGCGGACAAAGGGAGAAAAGGTTTGAGGTTCAATATCCACCGCCGTGTCCGTTGCGTAAAACGCCATAAACACGCGGAGCATGCTGTCGGGCGCAGGGGTAATATCCAAAACCGCGTTTTGTGCGTATGCATCGGTCTGGAAAGAGATTACGTTATATGGGTTGTTCTGCATAACGGGCAGCCAATAAACTATAAATTCATTGGCTTCGCGGGGAGTGAGTCCCTGCTCTCGGAGCGCCCATTCAAGAAACTCTGCAGTGTCCTCACCGCGTACGCAAAAGCCTTTTGTAAAATCCCACACTGTATTTTGCTTTCCTTCCCAATACAAAGCGTAATACTCCTTGCCGTCGGGGAAAATCAAAGTTCCGTCAGGGAAAGCTGTAAAGTTATCCCAGCCTTTTTCGTAATCGGGATAGGTACAGGTTAGAGAGCCGTTAAGCATAAGTCTGACAGAGCAAACCGTGGGATTCTCGGGATATAAGTAAATTATGGGTTTTTCGTCCACAACCTCCTCATGAGACCACACCTCGTCGGTATAAATTCTAACATATTGGGTGGTGTTGTGCGGGCGCAATGCCTCGGTAAACCGAAGGTCTATGTGATCTCTTACACACCATTCGTCAGCCTTTTCGGTAATTACATATACCTTTTCGCCCCATCGTTCCACAGCGCGCTGAGAATTAAGCTTCAAAACCAATGCACCCGGATATTTACCGATAACTTCGCCGGACAAAAAATATTCTTCGCCCGTAACGGTTTCAGCATCATCGGAAGACAAGGGGTATAATTCCTCAAAGGTTTGAGCCGAATAATCCACTCTGAAATAATAGTAATGCCAGTTTTCTTCGGTATCCTTCAAGCTCACAAGATACGACCATACGGGATGATTATTTACCCAGCTGTCATCATACCACCAGCCGAGCTCCATGGTTACCTTATTACCGCTTATTTCAGCTACAATAATACTATCTATATAACTCGTAAGCTCTATGTTAATATCGCTGTCATCAACATGTGCTATACTGCAGGCATGACCGGACACTGCTTCAAAGTCTATTTCAAAGGTAACGCTTTTGTTATCTCCGATATTGCTGAAGGTAACGGGAGTACAGTTTTCTCTGTAATCAAGTATAACTTCCTTATGCTTTTCTTTGGAAGATTCTCCTGACCACGCTTTGCGCACGTTTTCTTCTGTTGCAAAAAAGTTATCTTCTTCATAGACAATATACACGTCTTCGTCAGGTGTTGACACATCTGTGTCGGGAACAGAAGCATCTTCTTCGGGTGTTGATACATCCGTATCGGGCGAGGACGAGTTGTCTGCAGGCAAAGAGGAATCCTCCGCAGGCGGAATGCTTGAAGCATTATTCACTCCTTCTTCACAGCCAAAGATGCTAAGACAAAGCACCAGCACAAGGGAAAGATAAAAGATCCTTTTCATATAAAACGGCTCCTTTCGGGTATTTTCATATATAATACTTTACAAAACACAAAAAGGTTACATCAAGCAAAAAATTTTATATAAACATTATAACACGTTATATAACGGTTGTAAAGATAACACACCAAAAACAGACACCCCACAAAACACAAAAAGCCCTGCATAAGCAGAGCTTTTTGAAAAGGATTGTAAAAACTTATCTCTTGGAGAACTGGCTTGCGCGACGAGCTGCTTTGAGACCGTACTTCTTTCTTTCCTTCATACGAGGGTCACGAGTGAGAAGACCAGCCTTCTTGAGGGAAGGACGGTAAGCTGCTTCATCTGCCTGGGTAAGAGCGCGAGCGATGCCGTGTCTTACTGCGCCTGCCTGACCGGAGATACCGCCGCCGTTAACCTTGCAGATAACGTCGAACTTACCAAGAGTGTTGGTAACGGTGAAAGGCTGACGAACAACCAGTTTAAGGGTTTCAAGACCAAAATAATCGTCTATATCTCTGCCGTTAACGGTGATAACGCCGGTACCGGGAACGATACGTACTCTTGCAACACTGGACTTTCTTCTGCCGGTGCCGTAGAAATAGGGTTTTGCGGGTGTGTAAGTCATTGTTTATGCTCCTCCTATTACTTTACTTCGACAGCGATAGGCTGCTGTGCCTGCTGATCGTGCTCTGCGCCCTTGTAAACTCTGAGACGTGCAAAAGAGGCACCGCCCAGCTTGTTCTTGGGAAGCATACCCTTAACTGCAAGGGAAACTGCCATTTCGGGCTTGGTTCTCATAAGAGTGCTGTACTTAACAGCCTTGAGACCGCCTACGTAGCCGCTGTGATGATAATAGGTTTTCTGTTCAAGTTTTTTACCGGTGAGAACTACCTTCTCTGCGTTGATAACGATTACGCAATCGCCGCAATCAACGTGAGGAGTGTACTCGGGCTTATGCTTACCGTTAAGGATGGTAGCAGCGGTAACAGCAACCTTACCGAGGGTCTTGCCTGCGGCGTCGATTACATACCACTTGCGGTTCACATCTTCGGTTCTGAGCATGAATGTGGACATGAGAAATTTCCTCCAAATAATATACTTTCTTTTTTCGTGCCTTGCCATTATACCACGCAAAAAATATTTGTCAAGGGGTTTTATATAATTTTTTTAGAAATTCTTTGTTTTTCTTTAATTTTCTTTAGTTTTCTTTAATTTTGTGAAGTGACAAAAACGTTTTTACGGCTTTTTGTATTGATTTTAGCCAAAAGACAATGTATAATACATTTTTGAAAGGCAGGGAGAAAAAATGCGCGAATTCGACGGAATACAAAAAATGCTTGGGTACACCCGCCGCGCCTGTGCGGATTATGATATGGTACAGGACGGTGACAGAATAGCCATTGGTGTTTCCGGCGGAAAGGACTCCCTTGCCCTGCTTTGCTTTTTGGCGAAGCTCATGCGGTTTTACCACGCGAAATACGATATTGTGGCAATAACGCTGGATGCCGGATTTCCCGGTGCGGACCTTTCAAATATAAGTAACCTTTGTAATGAGCTGGAGGTTGAGCATCACATCATCCCCACCGATATATACGAAGTAGTATTTAATATAAGAAAGGAAAAGTTCCCCTGCTCGCTGTGCGCCAATATGCGCAGAGGAGCGTTAAACACCGCCGCAGTGGAGTTGGGCTGTAACAAGGTGGCGTTGGGGCACCATTTTGACGACACGGTGGAAACACTTATAATGAATCTGTTTATAGAAGGCAGGTTCGGTTGTTTTTCTCCCGTAACCTATCTTGACCGTATCGGAGTAACTGTGATACGTCCTATGATATACTGTCCCGAGAAGGAGATTATAGGATTTATAAACAAAAACAAAATTGAGGTTTCTCCTAAATACTGCCCTGCAGACGGTAACACCCGCCGTGAGGACACGAAAAAGATGCTGGAGGAAATGTCCAGAAACGACAGACATCTTAAAACACGGCTTTTCGGTGCGCTGGAGCGAAGCGGAAAGGACGGATGGTGCGTGCATGAGAAACAGCGCAGGACCAAAACGGTGTCTGAATAAAATTTCCGACCTTTTCTTTGCGCCACAATGCTGTGTTTGCGGCGGCAGAGCCGCAGACGGCAAATTTCCGCTGTGCAAGGAATGTGTAAGAGAGTTTCAGGTTTCCTTGGTAAAGGATTGTCCCGAATGCAACAAGCCGCGAAGTGAATGTATATGCGAAAAAAGCACAAACACGGTTTTTCTGTTTTATTACGATACCTATGACGAGAAGCGCGCCATACTTAATATGAAGCGTGAGCCTGATAAAAGGACAGCTTTTTTCTTTGGAAAGCTGCTTGCCGAAAAGGTTATGAGAGAGAAAAACACAGGGTTTGACTGTGTTACCTACGTTCCGCGCAAGCCGTCCAACGTGCGCAAATACGGCGGCGACCAATCCCGCCTTATAGGCAAAGGAGTGGCGGAAGGATTGGGGATACCCCTTTGCAGGCTGATAAAGCGCAAATCAAACAGAAAAACAGACCAAAAGTTATTGGACGCGGCAGGCAGACGCAAAAACGTAAAGAATACATTTATTTGCTCGCCTGCTTCGTCGGTTTACCGCAGAGTATTGCTTATTGATGACGTTACCACAACCGGATCCACTATTGACGAATGTGCCTCACTTTTGCGCGAAGCGGGAGTAAAGCAGGTAGTAAAAGCGGTTTTGGCGAGAACACCGTAAAACATAATACCAATAAATAAAAAATCGGCTTTCCGTTAAAGAAAGCCGATTTTATTTTCTTCACTTGATATTAGCCAAAGAAGGAGAATGCAACAAATGCAGAGGACATAAGAGAAGCAACCAGAGATACAACGGTAATCTGGGTGTTAATGGAAGGACCCGCGGTATCCTTGAAGGGATCGCCTACAGTGTCGCCGATAACGGCTGCCTTGTGAGCCTCACTGCCCTTGCCGCCTTCGTTACCTGCTTCAACATATTTCTTGGAGTTGTCCCACAGACCGCCTGCGTTGGACATGAACAGGGACAGAAGCAGACCGGAAACGATGTTACCGAGAAGGAAGCCGCCGATTGCTGCGGGGCCTCCGATAAAGCCAACTGCGATGGTGGTAAGAATTGCAACCAAACCTGCGGGAATAAGCTCACGGAGTGCGCCGGTTGTAGCAACGTCGATACACTTGTCATATTCGGGCTTAACGCCTTCCTTGCCTTCCTTAAGACCGGGAATGGAGTTGAACTGACGATGGATCTCTGCAACCATCTTCTGAGCGTTCTTATCAACGCCTAGAATGAGCATTGCGGAAAATACTGCGGGAACTGCCGCACCAACGAGAATACCGAAGAATACGGTAGGATCCATTATATCAAATCCGGTAAGATTTGCGCCTGCAGCATTTGCCTCAGACATAAAGGTACCGAGTAAGGAGATAACGGTAAGACCTGCTGCGCCGATGGAGAAGCCCTTGGTTACCGCCTTAACGGTGTTACCTGCAGAGTCAAGCTCGTCAGCTACACGGATAGCATCTTCGCCGAGACCGCCCATTTCTGCGAGACCGCGAGCGTTATCAACGATGGGGCCGTATGCATCGTTAGAAATGATCATAGCAACGATGGAAAGCATACCAACTGCTGCCATGGAAATACCAAAGAGAGGATAGTTACCGCCGAGAGGCTCACAAATCTTGTAAGCAGCAAGTGCAGAAACAGCAATACCGATCATTGCGGGAAGTGCGGAAATAAAGCCGTAAGATACGCCGGAAAGGACGGTAAATGCGGGGCCGCTCTTGGAAGCGTGAGCAACCTTCTTAACAATAGGCTTGGTGTCATCAGTAAAGTAGTCGGTAGCAAGACCGATGATAACGCCCACAACAAGACCTACGGTAGAGCAAGCCCAGATGTGCCAAGAGAAGCCTTCAAACAGTGCAGTTGCGCCTGCAGTGAGAGCCATAAATACAGCGGAAGTAACGTAAGTAGAAGAGTTAAGAGCACCGGTGGGAGTACCGTTCTTGGTGATACGAGCGGTAGCGATACCGATGATGGAGGCAAGCAGACCGAGTGCTGCATAGCAAAGAACCATGATCACGTTTGCGTCGCTTGCGCCGCCGAGAGTCTGTGCAATAACGAGTGCGGAAGTAAGAGCTGCAACGTTAGAGTCGAAAAGGTCAGCGCCCATACCTGCAACGTCGCCTACGTTGTCACCAACGTTGTCAGCGATAACTGCGGGGTTACGGGGATCGTCTTCTGCAATGCCCAGCTCAACCTTCCCGGTAAGGTCAGCAGCAACGTCAGCAGTCTTGGTGAAGATACCGCCGCCTGCTTTTGCAAACAGAGCGAGAGAAGATGCACCGAAGGAGAAGCCGAGAAGGATGGAAGCTTCCTTAACGATTGCAAGAACTGCAGCAACGCCGAGAACTGCAAAACCAACTACCAGCAGACCCATTACAGAGCCGCCGCGGAAGCCGATAAGGAAGGAGGGCTTGATACCCTTCTTTGCAGCTTCAGCAGATCTGCCGTTGGAAAGAGAAGCAACAACGAGACCCAGCTTACCTGCGATAGCGGAAAGTACGGTACCGCCGATGTAAGAGATAGCCATAGCTACGTTCTTCCACCAAGCATCCCCTGCTTTCCAGATAGGAGTGGGAAGGAATACTACGATGAGTACTGCGATTACTGCGGCAAAGATAGCAAGGATCTTGTATTCTCTGCGCATGAAGGTGTTGGCGCCGTCACGAATGAGGCCTGCAACTTCAGTGATTCTTTTGTTTTCCTGCGGCTGACGCTTTACCCAGAAGTAAAGGTAGGCAGCGAACGCAAAAGCAATGGCGGAGACCAGAACGGAAACTCCGTAGAACATTGTTAAGGTAGGTGTCATGAAACAACCCTCCGAAAAATAATATTTTTCGAAAATCAGTATTTCGCCTGTTCCTTCCCGAAAAAAATAAAACAACAAAACAAAATGCGGCAAAACCAGAACTTTTTTTAATAAAGCTCGGGTTCTGCCGCATCGCGTTTCACTCAATAAAATACACAAAACTTTTCAAAAAAATAAGCCGCTTTCTAAGCGGCTCTGTCTTGCATAATTTACGGGCGCAGATCTTCCGAAAAAGACCTGCCGTTAAAATCGAGATAAACCGCCAAATTCCGGAAAACGAAATTTAACGGTGACAGACTCCACCACTTATTTCGATCGTAGAGAATAATAACACACCGAAACGGTAAAGTCAAGAGTTAAGGATACAAAAAAACTTTTTCTCTGTTTTTAATAGTTTGTAAGCGAAAGAATCTGTTTCTTTATGTAATAATACCACAAGAAGATAAGAGTTAAAAATAAAAATCGGCTCCGCAAAAGCGAAGCCGATATTTTTGTTATATCTTATTTGAAGAAACCTTCAAGCCAGCCCATGATATTGTATTTTGCAAATACAGTAACGGTGATAAGAGAAATGGTGGACATGATCTTGATAAGAATATCGAGAGAAGGACCAACGGTATCCTTGAGGGGGTCACCAACGGTGTCGCCTACAACTGCTGCACTGTGCGCGTCGCCGCCCTTCTTGTGGCCTTCTACGCCGCCAACTTCGATATACTTCTTCGCATTATCCCATGCACCGCCGGCATTACCGGTGAACAGAGCAAGCATGATAGCGGAGATGGTAGCGCCTACGAGAACGCCGCCAACGAATTCAGCACCGAATACGAAGCCGCAAACTACAGGGAATGCAATACAGAAAACTGCGGGAACACGCATTTCCTTGATTGCGCCCTGAGAAGAAATTTCGATACAAGTCTTGTAGTCGGGAAGAACCTTACCCTCAAGCAGACCGTCGATCTCTTTAAACTGACGGCGAACCTCTTCAACCATCTTACGAGCAGCCTTAGCAACAGCGTTGATAAGCATACCGGAGAACATGAAGGGAAGAGCCGCACCAACGATTGCACCAACAAGTGCTGCAGGTTCGATGATGTTAAGAGCGATCTTATCGAGAGCACCCTCTGCGAAGTTAGGAACTTCGGGAGCGGGAGTATAAGCGAAGATATAAGAAGTCATCATAGAAAGGGTTGCAAGAGCAGCGGAGCCGATTGCGAAGCCCTTACCGATAGCTGCGGTAGTGTTACCAACTGCGTCAAGCTCGTCGGTGATCTCACGAACTTCAGGTTCGAGATAAGACATTTCTGCGATACCGCCGGCGTTATCAGAGATAGGACCATAAGAGTCAACAGAAACGGTAGTAGCAACGAAGGAAAGCATACCGATAGCAGCAGCAGCAACGCCATACATACCGGAAAGGAGGTAAGAACCATAGATAGCAACGCCAAGAACTACGCAGGGAAGCATACAGGAGATCATACCAAGTGCAAGACCCTGAGTAATAGTGAGAGCAGAACCCTCTACGGATGCGGAGGAAAGCTCCTTGGTAGGCTTGTAATCATAGCTGGTGTAGTACTCTGCGATCTTACCGATAACGATACCTGCAACGATACCGATAGCAGCAGCAACCCAGGGAGAGATCCAACCAATGTGGAACTCAACAGAATCAAATACGGAAAGGTTTTCATAGCCTTCGATCATAAGACCGCTAAACTTGTTAAAGGAGAAGTATGCGATAACAGCGCCGAGAACCATAGTGAGGATCGCGGAAATGTAAGTTGCGCCGTTAAGCTCTTTATGAGGATTATCGGAAAGCTTCTTACGAACGAAGAGAGAAGCGATACCGATTACGCAGGAGATAAGACCTGCGCCTGCAAATGCGAGGGGGAAGTAGAGCATTGCTTCAAGCATTTCGGTATTGCCGAAAACGTGCTTTGCAAAAAGCTCAATAGCAAGGATAGCGCCGGAAAGAAGTGCGCCAACGTAACTCTCAAGAAGGTCGGAGCCGAGACCTGCAACGTCACCTACGTTATCGCCAACGTTATCAGCGATGGTAGCGGGGTTACGGGGATCGTCTTCGGGAATGTGAGCTTCGGTCTTACCAACAAGGTCAGCGCCCATATCTGCAGCCTTGGTGTAGATCCCGCCGCCGATACGTGCGAAGATTGCGATAACAGAGCAGCCGAGAGCATAACCGGAAAGGGTCATGGTAAAGCCTGCACCGAAGTTAAGAGAAGGATTGATGAGACCGAGGATACTCTTGCAGGAAGCAGCCTGAGTGCCTGCAACAGAAGCATCGATCTGACCGAGGCCTACGCCGAATACCAGGAATACGATAAAAATACCGAGAAGAGCGCATCCGGAAACGCAGAGACCCATTACAGAGCCGCCCTTGAAAGCAACCTTAAGGGTATTGGAAAGAGACTTGGTGGTACGTGCGGTGTTAGTAACACGAACGTTTGCGAAAGTAGCGATCTTCATACCTACCCAGCCTGCAGAAGCAGACATAACTGCACCAACAAGGAATGCAACGGCAGAAGACCAAGAGATTACGAGTGCAAGCAGAACTGCTACTACAACTGCAACGATAGCAACGATCTTGTACTCATAGGTTATGAAGGCATTTGCACCAACACGAATTGCGGAAGCGATTTCCCTCATTCTATCGGTACCTTCATCGAGCTTCTTGACAGAGAAATAGTTGAATGCAGCATAACCGAGACCGAGAAGCGCAGCAACTATAACGATGCCAAGGACGAGAATAATGTCCATAAGTATGACCCTTTCATATTTCACGGCTTTTGCCGTTTTTTTATTATCTGCAAGAGACGCTTATTCGGTTTCCCCAAAAATGCCATATCTCTCACGGTACTTATTATATATGAAGTTTTCAATAAAGTCAATATGTGTAGGCAAAAAGATTTCACAAAAAATTCATTTTTGCATTATTGTTTTGAAATATGAGAACACTTGTGGTATAATAATAAAAACCGTTGCGAAAAAGGAGCCAAAAATGTTACACGTTTGGTCAACCGAAGACAAAAAATGGGTCGCGGAAAGTATAGTGTCAGCCGAAAAGGGCTGTGAGATAGAGATTGGCGCTGAAAACGGCAAGCCTTTGTTCGGATGGGGGTGCTGTATAAGCGAGATATGCGCAAAAGCAATATTCTCTTTAGACGAAGCACGGAGGAAGGAGATATTCGACCAGCTTTTCGGTGAGGAAGGCTGCGCTCTTAACTACTGCCGTCTGTCTATCGGCGCAAACGATTTTGCGGAAAGCTGGTACAGTTATAACGAGACCGAGGGCGATTATGCTATGGAGAATTTTTCTGTAGACAGAGACAGAAAATACATTATTCCCGCCATAAGAGAAGCACAAAAACGGGAAAAAGACATAAAGTTTTTTGCCTCACCCTGGAGTCCGCCCACGTGGATGAAATTTCCAAAAGCGTATAACTACGGCAGATTGGTTCAGACTGAGGAAAACCGTAAAGCCTACGCTTTGTATTTCAAAAAATTTGTTGAGGCTTATACCGAAGAGAATATAGAGATTGCCGCCGTGTCTCCTCAGAACGAGTTTTTCTCGGATCAGAAGTTCCCCTCCTGCCAGTATTCCCCCAAGGAATTGGAGGCGTTCCTGTGCTGTCTGTGCGAAGAATTGGAAGGTAAAACCGATATTTATTACGGCACCTGCAACGGTCCCGACCCTTACAGCGAGCAGGGGTTACACAACGAATACCTGAACTATCTTATGCAAAACCCCATTCTTCGCCAAAAAATAAAGGGCGCGGCGTTCCAATGGAACGGCAAGCTTGCAATTATGCAGGCGAAGGAGGACTTCCCTCATCTGGACGTTATTCAAAGTGAATGTCAGTGCGGAGACGGTAACAACACGTGGGATTATGCGATGTACATGTACCACATGATACATCACTACACCCTTAACGGCGCACGGGCAAATATTTATTGGAACATGGCGTTGGATAACGACGGGCTGAGCACTTGGGGATGGAGACAAAACTCGCTTATAAGTGTGAAGGACGGTTCTTACACCTATAACCCCGATTTTTATATGCTGAAGCATTTTGCACATTTCGTAAAAAAAGGCGCGGTAATGCTTTCCGTAAAGGGCGAGATGAGCTCCAACGTAACGGCATTCCGCAATCCGGACGGACAGACGGTTGCAGTAATAATGAACCCATTTGAATTTGAAAAAACAGTAACTGTTCAGGGCGAGAATATCCGCCTTATGCCCAGATCCTTTAACACGATAATAATATAAAAATACATACGGTATAAATCTCCTTGATTTTACAAATACTAACATCACAATTGTAAAAACAAGGAGATTTTTATATATGAAAGCGACAGGAATCGTGCGCCGTATTGACGACCTTGGTCGTGTTGTTATTCCCAAAGAGATACGCCGCACCATGCGAATTAGAGAAGGCGAAATGCTTGAGATATTCACGGGAAGAGAAAACGAAGTGGTATTCAAAAAATATTCACCCGTAGGCGGTGTGGGTGAGCACGCCGCTATGTTTGCGGAAGCGGCGGCGAAGGCGTCAGGCGTGAACGTGGCAGTATGCGACAGAGATACGGTTACGGCGGCGGCAGGTAAGGATAAAAGAAGTGTGCTGGGTAAAAACGTATCACGAACGCTGACAGAACTTATGGATTCCCGTAAATGCTACACTGCAGAAAACGGCGGCACCGCTATTACCGACACCGGCGAAGGAAATATATCCCACTTTTGCCCCGTTGTGGCAGACGGCACGGTGGTTGGAGGAGTAATGTCGTTCCGCACAGACGAATTCTCTACCCCAAACGACGCGGAAAAACAGGTAATTTCAACAGGGGCAATATTTTTATCCGGTCAGATAGAGATTTAATTCACCGATAAACAAGAAAAAAGCGGCGTAACGCCGCTTTTATTATTTTACTATGAATTTATCCGTTTCATCAAGGGGAAACGCGTCCAACGTGCTTTGCAGTTTTTTGGGTGCGTTAAGCAGGTTTTTGTTGTGGTGAGAATCCGAGCCGAGATAAAACTTACATCCGCATTCCTTTGCGATATGATAAGGACGGAGTATGCGTTTTAATTCATCCTCGGTATACCGATCAACGTAAAGATTCAATTCAACGCCCAAACCTGCAGCCGCAACACCACGGAACACCTCGTAAAACTCGTTATCCGACACCATATCCACAATTCGGATATGGGCTTCGTGAGAAGAATGGTCAATAAGATTACAAGTGAGATGGGCAAGACCTACCTTATGGAAAGGAATATCCGAAGCAAGGAGTTGATGAAATCTCTTTACATATCTTTCCTTGCGCTCATTCTCGGTCATACCCTCGGGCACAGTAAATCCGGTCATATGAAAATGGGTGGTGGAAACGATGACGAAATCAAAAAGCTCAAAGTTTTCCTTTTTAAGCCCCACGTTGCCTGCCATATCCATATCCGTTTCACAACCGAAAAGGAAGCGGACAGAATCATCCTCGGGAAGCGGCAGACTCTTTGAAAGATGGGCGTGATCCAGAGGCTTATACCAGCCGGACGCACCGGGAACAGAACTATCCCAAAAATGGTCGGTAACCGCAACGGTAGTCAATCCGTTTTGTTTTGCGTATTCCAGAATTCCGGCACAGGTCTGATTTTCGTCTCCCGAGCAAGGAGAAAGACGGGAATGTATATGAAGATCGTGATCGTAAATATATTTCATACAACACCTCTTTATACCTTGAATTTATCCGCCTCAGCAGTTGCCATACGGTCGCATTCCTCATTTTCGGGATGTCCGTCATGGCCCTTTATCCAAACGGTAGTAACCTTGTGCTTATGGATAAGCTCGTATATTTTTTGCCAAAGGTCGGGGTTGAGCACCGGTTTTTTATCTGCCTTGACCCAGCCTTTTTTATACCAGCTCTCAAGCCAGCCCTTTTCGATAGCATCGATAAGATACTTTGAATCGCTGCACAGAGTTATCTCGCATTCTTCCTTCAGCGCCTCCATGCCTACGATAGCCGCCATAAGCTCCATACGGTTATTAGTGGTAGACGCTTCTCCACCGGAAATAGTCTTGCGGTGGCCGTTATACTCAAGTATAACACCGTAACCGCCGGGGCCCGGGTTTCCGCGGCAAGCGCCATCTGTATACATATTTATTTTTTTCATTATCATTCACCCAGCTTGATAAGGCGTATATCGTTGCCGGAGAAAACGCAGGTATCAAAGGAGCCCAGCAGACGGGAATATATACGCTCGCCGTAACGCTTGGAAAGCTCTTTTCCGCCGAGATTCGTGCTTAAAACAACAGACTTACCGTTCATAAGACGGGTGTTGATTATCTGGTACAAAACGGAAGAAGTATAATTTGTGGAAAACTCACTGCCCAAATCGTCGATAATAAGCAGGTCGCATTCCATAAATCTGTTGGTGTCTCCCTCTCCCCTGCCGAAGCGGATGTTCTCAAATACGTCGAACACGTTTTGTGCAGATTCGTAAACTACGGTGTATCCTCTGTCAATAACCCTTTGTGCGATAGCCGAAGAAAGATGCGTCTTTCCCAAGCCCGTACCTCCGGTAAACAGCAGATTTGCGCCGTCACCGTTAAAATTATCGGCAAAGTGCAGGCAGGTGTCAAGCACGTCGGACATATTCTCTCTGTCTTTTCCGCCATAATATTTTAGCGAAAAGTTCTCAAAGGTGTTGCCCAGTGATGCCTTGCCAAGTCCGCTGGAGAGATACGCATCCCGTGCGCACATTTTGATTACGCAAGAGCAAAAGGTCTTTCCGTCATATCCCGTATCCGAGCAAACGGGACAGGAAAACACAGGGGTGTCGTAATTTTCGTCAAGTCCGTAGGAAGCAAGCTTTTTACGGCGTGTTTCCTGCAATTCAAGATTGCGGTTTTTGATTTTTTCTATTTCTTCACCGCAGTTTTTGTTTGCTACTGCTGCAGCGATCAGACGGGAAACAGAGGAAAGCTCTTTGTCTATCTCGGCAATATCGGGATAATTTGCATCCAAAAGCTCTGTCTTTTTATATGCGTCTGCCAACGCTTTCTCACGCAGAGCGGATTTTTTAAGCATAGCCTCGGTAGCTGTCATTTACGTTCCTCCCTCTTTTTCTTGGTACGGGCAACTGCGGCGGCGAAGAACTCATCGTCATCAAAGCTTTTGCCCGTCTGTTTTTGTGTTTCGGTATTTTTCTTTGCGGATTCGGCGTTCTTGACCTCGTCAACGGTAAGAGTGCCTGCCTTGTACCAACGGTCAAGTATCTTGTTCATATAGCTGAGCTTCACCTCGCCGATGGTGTTTACAGTTATCTCGTAAGCATAAGCCACCAGCTCAAAGGAAAGATCCTTTTCCGCAAACCACTCGTTAACGTACTGCTCCTCACGGGAGGTAAAAGCTCTGTCCCCAAATCCGCACAGCTTGCGGAGCTTGTATATACGGGACTGGGCGTTACTGCGGCGTTCAAGATGCTTTTCCAGTTTTTCGTATGTATCCACCCCATCGGACACCAAGCCCTGGGCGGTTTTGGTAAAATATTTAAGTGCGGTCTTTCCCTTTGCCACGCAGTAGGACGCAAGGGTGCACATATATTCGGGAGTAAGACCGCAATGGTCGTAAAGATAAAGCAGGCTGTCATAATCAAAACGGGTGAACATTTTTCCGTAAAGAGCCTGCAACGCCTCACAAGCGGTACGGAAGCCCTCGTCATTCTCAATAGAGCCGGAAACCGTCTCCGCATCATAAAGCTGGTCTCTGTTTTCGGGCGGAACCGTCTTTTTCTCGGACATATCGAAATTAACGCCTGCACCGCGCCAGAAGGACACGGCGGCACGGAACTCATCCTCGGTAATACACAGCTTGTCCGCGCCCTCGGAAACGGTAAAGCTATCCACAGCATAAAGGTATAATGCCACCGCCAATTCTTCTCTGGTGGCACCCGACAAAGCGGATACTATATTCGCAGGGAGTTTTTTTGCCGTTTTGTTGCTCATTACGTCCTCTTTTCAGGAGACGAGTCCGGTTTCGGGCAGTACGGAAAAGGACATTTTCGTATGCTCCGCCACGTTGCCGACTATCTCCACTGTATAGTCAATATATATCTTGCCGCCCTGCTCGGTAAGTCCGTTACGCAGGGATTTTGTGTTTACCTTAAGATGCATTGGCATCACGCCGTTGTTATACACGCAGGAATAGCTTTTTTCGGGGTCAAAGACCATAAGGGAATTGAAATCGCCGATCTTGTTTACCGAAACCAGATTTTTGCCCAGAGTGGACACGGTGGTCACGGTATCCTTGTCGTCCTCCGAAAAGACACAGGTAAGACCTTTTTTTGTACGGCGCATATAGCCGTTTGCCTTTGCAGTGCGAACCTCCACACGGGGAGTGTCGATATGCATGGGATCGTGGCTGCTGCGCTCTGTTTTAATATTAATAATTACGGGGATCTTCATTTTCTGTTTAATAACTGTTGATATCTATTGCCGTGACATTCGAAACGGGAGTGTGTAAAAACCTGCCTGCGTTTTCCGTAAAGCCCTCCACTCCGTCGGACACGAAATATCTGCCCTTTCCGCCGCCGTTTTGCTCACTGCGGCTTGATATAAGCGTTTCTTTAAGCTGATTTACCGCCTCTGCACCGCTGGATACCAGCACGCTGTTGGGTAAAAGATATGAAATTACCTCTGAAAGCAAGGGATAATGAGTACATCCGAGAATGACTGCATCAGGCGCAAAATCAAAAGCGGGTGCAAGATATTCCTTTGCTATTTCCAATGCAGGAATATGCTTTACGGTGGTGTAACCGTTTTCCGCAAGAGGTACAAACATGGGACAAGGTATGCTTAAGACCTTATCGCACCCGTTTTCTCTTACCGCTTTTTCAAAAGCGCCGCTTTTTATTGTTGCCGGAGTGCCCAGAACAAGCACCCTGCCGCTACCGTTTTTGGCTATCTCCGCCGCTTTGAACGCCGCACCATCAACCACGCCCACAACGGGAACGGGAAAGGTGGAACGGATAATATCCAAAGCGTTGGTGCTTACGGTACCGCAGGCAACGAGTATGGAGGTAACACCCTGAGACATGAGAAAGCGGCAATCCTGCAAAGCGTAATTACGTATAGTCTCCACACTTCGGGTTCCGTAAGGGATACGGGCGGTATCACCAAAGTATATAAAATCAGCGTCGGGCATGACCTTGCGCAGTTCCTCAACTGCGGTAAGTCCCCCCAGACCCGAATCAAAAATTCCTATCATAGCTTTTCCTCGCAGGCAAGATCAATAAGCTTTTCTATAAGGGAAGCATAGGTGTATCCGCATTTGCCCATAAGACCGGGATACATGCTTATGGGGGTAAAGCCGGGAATGGTATTTATCTCGTTAAAATACAATACGTCGTTTTCATCAAGGAAAAAGTCTACTCTGGAAAGTCCGGCACAGTCAAGCACGCGGTATATCTTTTCCGCACATGCACGGATAGTATCCGAAAGAGTATCGGAAATACGTGCAGGAACGTAATAGCTGGCGGTGTCCGAAACGTACTTCGTCTCATAATCATAAAAATCCGCACCGGGAGCTATTTCTCCGCAGACAGAAGCAACAGCCTCCTTGTTGCCAAGCATTGCCACCTCTATCTCTCGGGCGTTTTTAACACCGGTCTCAACCAGCACCTTATAATCGTTATCAAAAGCGATTTCAAAGCCCTTTTCCAGCTCTGCTCTGTTGTTTGCCTTGGTAATACCTACGGATGAGCCTGCATTTGCGGGCTTTACAAACATGGGGTAAGAAAGATTTTCTTCACATTCCTTAACGGCATCACTCAAAACAAAGCCGTTTTTTCGAAAATATACGTAAGGCACTACGGGTATACCCACCTTCTCACAAAGGATCTTGGTGGTAACCTTATCCATACAAACGGCAGAGGAATAGGTATTACAGCCCACGTAAGGAATACCCGCAAGGGTGAGAAGTCCCTGCATGGTGCCGTCCTCGCCGTTTTTGCCGTGAAGCACGGGGAACACCGCGTCAACGTGAATAACAGCGCCGTCCTCAAGCAAAATGCCGTGGTGGGTATTGGAGGGAGAGATGACGGCGGGAGTAAGAAACTCGGTCTTCTCAAGCCAGGTGTGGTTACGCATACTGTCGGTATCGCCGGAATAGAGATACCACTTTCCGTCGGGAGTGATACCCATAAGGCGTACGTCGTACTGCTGTTTATTTATATTATCTGCGACGCAGGCGGCAGAAACGCAGGATACCGCATATTCGCTGGACACGCCGCCGAAGATAAGACAAACCGTTTTGTTCATTTTAATTCTCCTGTAAAAGCTTTCCCATTACTTCCCCGATATTCTCGCGGATGATAACGTCCGCCATACTGTCTGCAGGGGTGGGAGTTTTATTTATTAAAACAAGATATTTACCGCAAAAATAGTTGATAAGCCCTGCGGCGGGATATACCGCCAGTGAAGTTCCGCCTACGATAAGCGTATCGCAACGGGAGATATCCCGTATGGCGGAGTTTATGACCACGCTGTCAAGAGGCTCCTCGTACAGCACCACGTCGGGCTTGATAATACCGCCGCAATCACACATGGGAACAGAGTCCGAGGACAGTATATGCTCCACACCGTAGAATTTGCCACAGTTGGTGCAGTAGTTGCGGTGTACCGAGCCGTGCAGCTCAAGCACCTTTTTACTGCCTGCCATTTGGTGAAGACCGTCTATATTCTGGGTGATTACCGAAGTGAGCTTGCCCTGCCCTTCAAGATATGCCAGCGCCTTGTGGGCGTTGTTGGGCACCGCGGAAGGATAAATCATTTTAGCACGGTAGAACTCATAAAACCTATCGGGAAACGCGGTAAAATAGCTGTGGCTTATCATTTGCTCGGGCACAAGACCGTACAGACCGTTCTCCCCGCGGAAATCGGGTATACCGCTTTCAGTTGATACACCTGCGCCCCCGAAGAAAACTATACGGGAAGAATCCTCAACAATTTCCAAAAATCTGTTTATCACGTCTCCACCGCCTTCAAATAAAGAGTTTTTAGCATTATATTGTAACATAAAACCAAGGGAGTTGTAAAGTACAAAAACAAAAATTATCTGTTTTTTAAGGTAGTCCTTGACATTTTTGTATGTTTGCTTCATAATTGAAGTGTGAGGTGACACACAATATGAAGGATTACGCCCTTGAGCTTGAAAAACGCGCCGCTTGGGTAAAGGATATACTTTTATCATCGGGCGCAAAGGGAATAATATACGGCAACAGCGGCGGCAAGGACTGCACTCTGGTTTCCGCCATCTGCAGGCACGCCACCGAAAACGTGCTGGGCGTTATAATGCCTTGCCACAGCACACAAAATTACGGTGCGGATATGACAGACGCATACGCCGCCGCAGAAAAGTTTGGCATAAAAAATATTGTTGTGGATCTTTCGGATACAAAGACCGCTCTTGTTTCCGCACTGGACGGACAAGCTCTTTCATCCCCCGCCCTTTCCAACATACAGCCCCGTCTGCGTATGACCACGCTGTATGCCTTGGGGCAGTCGCTGGGATATCTGGTGGCAGGCACGGGAAACAGATGCGAATATCATCTTGGGTATTTTACAAAATGGGGAGACGGCGCATACGACCTTAACCCCATTTCAGATCTGACGGTTACCGAGGTGTATGAGTTTTTGCGGTATCTTGATGCGCCCGAGAATATTATAAAAAAACCGCCCTCTGCTGGACTTTACGAGGGTCAGACAGACGAGGACGATATGGGTATTACCTACGCGGCGGTGGATGAATATCTGCTTACCGGCAAGACCGACGAAAAAAGCACCGAGATAATTGAAAAATTCCACTCCCGCACACAACACAAGCGCATGGAGGCGTACCGTTATGAAGATTAAAGGCGTAATTATATTTGCTCTTATTACGGCGGTATTGCTTTGCGGCTGTGCTAAAAACGAGTTTACGCTTGAGGACACCGTGTGGAAATACGGCAACGATGTAATAATAAACTTTTATCAAGACGGAAACGGTACCATAAACGTGGCAGGCACAGAGCTTAACTTTACATACCTGCTTGACGAGGGTCTGCTTACGGTTACCTGCACAGACACGGCGCTGGCAGAGGATTACGGGTTGAACACACTCCCCTTTTTCGCTACCAATGCGGTAACCGAAAAGGACGGCAGTCTTTTTGTGGGCAGCTGGGAATTAATAAAAACAGAATAGCTTTGTAACGCTGACTTTTGCCCGAAAAAGTCGGCGTTTTTATGTTTACAAAAAATTCATTATTTTACCTATTGACAAAACGAGTCTATTGTGTTAGACTTTATGTGTCGAATGAAGTAGACGGGAGGGAACGAAAATGGCAAAATTGTTTTTGGACGTACTTAATTTAAGCATTACTGCAGGATGGCTTATCGCCGCGGTGATGTTGGTGCGTCTCGTAATACGCAAGCGTGCGCCCAAGTGGATATGCTGTCTGATGTGGGGCATGGTCGGCTTGCGCCTTATACTGCCTTTTTCGCTGGAGAGCGCGTTCAGCCTTGTTCCCAGCCGAGAAACCGTAATCCCCGAATCCGTATACGGCGAAGTTGCACGCCCCGTCACCCCGCCCGATAATATTCCCGATGCCCCCGTTATACCCCCCGAGGTTTCGGAAAACGATATTCCCGATATGCCGGTTATAAACACATATCCGGAGGAATATATCCACAGCGGTATCGGAATTATCGATAACAAGGTAAACCCCATTATCCAGTCCACGGCAACGGTAACCGAAAACGGCAAAGAGACCAATATATTGCAAACTGTTACCAAGATTGCAAGTATAGTATGGGTGTGCGGTATGGCGGCGCTTTGTATATATGCGGTGATAAACTATCTGCTGCTGAAAAAACGTATATCCTTTTCTGTTCCGGAGGGAAAGGATATCCGCAAAAGCGAAGCGGTGGGTTCACCCTTTATACTTGGATTTTTCCGTCCCAGAATCTATTTGCCTTTTGGACTTTCGGCAGAGACCGAAGCCCACGTCATCGCTCACGAAAGAGCACACTTAAAACGCAAGGACCATTGGATAAAGCCCATTGGTTACGCAGTACTCACACTTCACTGGTTTAACCCGTTGGTGTGGGCAGCATACATACTTCTCTGCAGGGATATTGAATATGCCTGCGATGAGAAGGTGGTAAAAAATATGAGTGCCGAAGCAAGAAAGGCGTATGCCGAAGCACTCCTCGAATGCGGAGTAAGCAGAAGCATGATAGCCGCCTGTCCCGTTGCTTTCGGCGAGATAGGAGTGAAAACAAGAGTGAAAAACGCATTGAATTATAAAAAGCCCTTGTTCTGGGTAATGATACTTGCAGTAGTTATCTGTGCCGCAGTTGCTGTGCTGTTCCTTACCAGTCCCGCCGCAAAAGATAACGAAACAAGCGAGAATGTTTCGGAAGATGCTTCGGAAGAGGTATCCGAAACGGGTAAAGATGAGATAACTAAAATAATTCCCCCTGCTTTTGGTGACACGGACCCTTTGGATTTTAATCTTTGGTATGGAACCGAAGACGTTATAGCAAAGCATATCACTCTGGACGAAAGAATAGAAGCCATAAAAAAGTCCGAAAGCAAGGTTGCATTTTGTATTGTCGAATTAACGGAACTGAATTTTGTAGAAGATAAAAATGATTATTCAAACAGCTACGTTGATCTGAAGTTCAGAATAGTAAAAACCATAGCAAAAAGCAGCAGTTGGGATCTTGAGGAGAACCAAGAGATTTCCTCCTTCCAGCAATTTGTATACTGGAAAGACGTAGACGGTGTTACAGAAGTGCGCTACAAAGAGGATTTCCCTCCGCCTTTCCTTGTTTGCGGCTCCTATTACGGCGTAACTATCAATGACGGGCAGGTGCCAAAGGATTCTCCCGAAGGTTATGATGTTTCCGTAACCAATTTAACGATTCCCTTAAACGATAAATCGATAAATGACACAGAATACCGTAATAAGCTTTATAAAGAACTGCAAATGGCACTCGGTAACCAGGGCGGTTATTACGAAGTGTGCGAAACCATAATAGACAGATACTTTGAAAAAGCACCGGTATCCCAGCCCGAAACGAGTGAGCCTGAACCTGAAACCAGTGAAGACGCGCATGTTCATAGCTTCGGCGATATTTGGTTTAGAAACATTAACTCCCATTGGCAGGTATGCGAATGCGGTCAAAAAGGCAATGCGGCAGGGCATACATTTTCCCCGTGGGAAAAGCTAACCGAAATCTCACAGCAGCGCTACTGCACTGTATGTAAAGTATACGAGTATGAGGAAATTACCATTGATTATTCCGACAGAGAAGATGTAACTCTGGGAATTGTTGAAGATAACGAATGGTATAGCCAAGAGGAATTGGACGGAGTTCTTATATCGTATGGACTTCATATGCAAAAGCAGACAAAATATCAAGGGGGCAGAAATGTTGATAGTTACTATGGTTTTGAAGAACATTTTGCAGATGCCCTCTTGGAACCGTTAGGATTATACGGCAAATACGACAGAATGTTTAGAAATACGGAAACTGCAGCACTTGGACATTTGCTTGAGTATTACGGTATTTCTTTTGAAGAATATATCGGTTTTTACAAGGGCAACGAGTATGCGCGTATAATGGGTTTAGGTCAGTACAGAAAATATTTGCCTGAAAATATGCCTGTATACGCCAGTGTATACCCGAGATTCCACAGAAAAGCGTGGTACAGAGAAGATTTTTGGAATCACGAGGATTTCAAGACATACGCAGAGCTTGCCAACCCCTCTAAAATTCAAGATTATTACACATCTTTGGCAGACAGAGGCGGATATACAAAGTATTATTATATCATTGACCGCATACTCATTGAACACGTAGGTGTAGATGCTTTCAATGCTTGGTTGGATTCCGTAGGAGACAAAGACCAAAACATTGTTAAGTTTATTGAGTATTTCGAGATAACCCGAGAAGTATACGATTCCTTGTGTACGAAGCACAATATTACCCCTTATAACCCCGATTATCTTTTCGGTACTCCCGAAATGCAGGATGAATATTTTAAGGTACATCCGCTTAATCTCGATCATCTGCACCGCGCTATTTAATTGGCGAAGGAGGCGAATTCCATGAAAAAGATTTATGTTATAACTACGTTGGCTTTAGCTTTGATTTTTGTATTTACAGCGTGCCAAAAGCCCGATGACGAAAGCTCGGCTCAAAACGAGAGCACCGTATCGCAGGAATCTCAAATCACAGAGTCTCAACCCGAAGCAAGTGAGCCTGAAGTAAATGAGAACTCCCCTGCTCCCGAAGTTAGCGAGCCGAAACCCGAAGCGAGCGAACCCGAAGTAAGCGAACCCGAACCCGAAACAAGCGAGCCGGAAGAAAGCCTGCCCGAAATATTTACCAACAAGCCGGTTACTCCCGATACCATTCTTGTACCGGAGGGATACCAAGAGATTCTCTCGCTTATAGAAAACAGGGAATACAAAAAGGCGTATTTATTGGTTAAAGAAAAAAGCAACGATATGTACGCGACACAGTTGCTTGCAAATTTCAAAGAGTTCCATGTCGAATATTCAAACCTCTATAACTGGTATGGTTATGTTGATACAGAAGAATACATCTACACCATAAACGAAATGGGACTTCCCACGCAACGCTTATCCAGCATGGGAACTGACAACGATGTGTGGCGGTATGATTTTGATGAAAAAGGCTTGATGCACACCGACCACAACGGACACACAAAATATTATTACGACGAACAAGACAGACTGACGGAAATAAAAACCGAACGCGAAAGTAATCTGGGTATATACCGCCAAACCCTAAAACTGTATTGGAACAATAACGGATTACTTGATAAAGTGGAGACCATTACAAACTCCTATTCAAGTTCCGAGCGTATTGAGAACGACGAATATTATTACGACCAATACGGCAGAATCATTCGTTGGGATTATTACGATAATGGCAAGCAAATGCGTGTGGTAGCATGGGAACACGACGAAAACGGTAAAACCAAACAAAAAACAAGCACCTCACGAAGCGGATATGTTGAAACGACAACTTATTCGTACAATGAAAAGGGCCAGAACGTAAAAACAGAAACCACCGATACAAGCGGAAAACTTGTTGTAGAAGAGTTCACCTACGATTCTTTTGGTAACGTGTTACTTAAAACAAAAGTTGTCGGAGAAACAGAAATATCCCGTTATGAGTACACGTATGATGAAAGAGGATATATCAAAACCGAAACTTGGAACAGTACAGAACATTTGTCCTACGATTACGGAACTACCGAATATACTACCGATGAAAACGGCAACGTAATAAAAATAGTTTCCATCGGAGAAAACGAGCACAACGGTGAGTTCGACTCCGTTACCGAAATCGGATATAACGAAGATGGCGAAATGGTGTGGCGCAAATACATCAGGGGTCCCGAGGTATGGTCAAGCATAACCTACAAGGGCTACAGTGCATTCTATCACAAGTATCAGTATTTTTACGGAGTTTCTTAATTAAGGAGACCACAAACAAAAAACGCCCGAAGAACGGGCGTTTTTTGTTTTATGTATTTGGTTATCTGTAATTTGCGTAAACTGCGCCGAGGGATTCCATGATCTCGCGGACCTTTTTACCGTCTACCTCACGAGCGGGAACACCTGCATCGATAGCCAGAGCAGCAGCAATACCTGCGGCTTCGCCTGCGGAGCGCACGGAATGCTGAACGCGGAGAGAGGACTGAACGATAAACTCAGCGCCCAGACATCTGCCTGCAACCAGAAGGTTATCTATACCCTTAACAACGATGGAACGATAAGGAATATCGTACCAGGGGCGTGCTTCGTCTTTTTCAATACCGTCAAAGGAGCAGTTGTGGGCTTTACCGTGTACGTCGATAGGATAGTTGGACTGACAGAACATATCGTCAAACTTGCGCTGTGCGAAAAGGTCGCGGGCAACCATTACGTATTCGGTAACGATCTCACGGCTTTCTCTTACGCCTACCATAGAAGCAATCTCTGCAACGTATGCGTTTTCAAAGCCGGGGAAATGCTTCTTATAGTACATAAGCTGGCGGAAGATAGCCTTTTTACCCTTGAGCTGAGAAATAGTAAGGTCATCGGGGTTGGTTGCATCTATGTTTTCAAAGAATTCGGGGCAGTTAAAGGCAAGACCGTCTTTTCTGCCGGGAATGGTGAATACCTGCCAATATGCTTTATCCATAGGCTCAAGGTCGCCGGAAGCGATACCTGCATCAAACCACTCGGTAAGCGCCCAAGGAGTTCTTGCAACGCCGCCGCCGTAAAGAGAGGTGTAAGGATTGTTACGGTCGTAAGCAACTCCGCCGAGACCGGTGCGTTCTTTTTCCGCAAGCAGGAATTCGCCTGCCTTGGGAATATCAATACCGCCGAGAATATAGCGGAGAGACATAGGCTGACAAATGCCGGTTTCGGGATTGCCCTTGGTATACTCAGCACCTGCCATAACGCTTACGTCGCCGTCGCCGGTAGCGTCAATAAAGATCTTACCCTTAACAAGCTGTTCGCCTGCCTTGTTAACTATCTTTACTGCGGTAACGGAGCCGTTTTCGGTCTCAACGCCTGCGATATAGGTGTGGTAAAGGAGGTTTACGCCTGCTTCAACGCACAGCTCCTCAAGAGCGATACGGAGAACAAGAGGATCGAACTTATCGCCGGATTCGTTACAGCCGATGTACTTGAGCTGTTTTTCCACCAGCTTCTTCTGGATGTAAGAGCACTGGGGATTGTAAGCGATATGAGTGTGCATTACAGGGGTAACAAGACCGTTAGTGGCTGTTCCGCCGAGAGAGCCGAACTGCTCAATAACAAGCACCTTTTTACCCTGCTCTGCCGCTGCGATAGCCGCGAAGGCACCTGCAGTACCGCCGCCGCATACGACAACGTCTGCTTCCATGTAAACGGGATATGCTGTTTTCATAAAAATTACTCCTTTATTTCAAGCATTTTCAAGAATTCTTGTTCGGTTATAACAGGTATGCCAAGCTGCTCGGCTTTGGCTTTTTTACTGCCTGCCTCTGCGCCTGCCACCACCATTGTTGTTTTTTTGGATACGCTTCCCGAAGCCGTTCCGCCGTAGGAGCGTATAAGGTCTTCTATCTCCGACCGCTTCATAGTCACCATCGTTCCCGTGACTACTACCGTCTTTCCCTTGAGAACATCTCCGTTTTTAACGCTGTTATCCGTCATAAGCACGCCGTATTCTTTAAGACGCGAAATAATTTGTCTGTTGCGCTCGGACGCGAAAAAGCTTACAAGCGCTTCCGCAGATTCGGGACCGATATCCTTTACGGCGCAAAGAGTTTGTACATCTGCCGCCATAAGAGATTCCATATCCCCGAATTCTGCCGCAAGAGTCGCCCCTGCCTTCTCGCCTATATGGCGGATGCCAAGTGCATAAATAAGTCTCGCAAGACCTGCGGACTTTGACTTTTCCACAGATTCCAGTATATTCAAAGCGCTCTTTTCGCCAAGTCCGTCAAGCGATGCAACGGCATCTTTATCAAGAGAATACAAATCGGAAATATCGTTGACCAACCCCGAATCTATAAGCAGAGCCGCCACGCTTTTGCCCACCGTTTCTATATTCATGGCGTCTCTGGAAACAAAATGCTCCAGCGCGCGCCGCACCTGCGCAGGGCAGGAAATGTTTGTGCAACGGGTTGCGGCAAAACCTTGCTCCCGCTCGGTCTTGGCACCGCACACGGGACAGGCCTCCGGCATTTCAAAGGGAACAGTGTTTTCGGGGCGGAGTTTTGTGTCAACCCCCACAACCTCGGGAATAATATCCCCTGCTTTGCGGACGAAGACCGTATCCCCCACACGAATATCCTTTTCCCGAATATAATCTATATTATGAAGGGTTGCCTGAGTAACGTTGGTGCCTGCAAGACGGACAGTATCAAAAACCGCTTTGGGTGTAAGCACGCCCGTTCTTCCGACCTGAATAATAATATCACGCAGTACAGTCTGTGCCGTTTCGGGCGGATATTTGTACGCCACCGCCCAACGGGGTACGGATGCTGTCTCGCCCATAAGTTCGCGGAGCTCGAGTGAGTTTACCTTAACCACCGCGCCGTCTATATCATAAGGCAGGGCGGAGCGTTTTTCGCCGATCTCCTCAATAACGATGCCCACCTGCTCTGCGGTGGTGCACACCTGTCTGAAGGGGGAAACGGTAAATCCGTAATCCTCCAGCATATCCAGCGTTCCGCGGTGTGTTACGGGAATATCGTCTGTAGACTGCTGAAGGTTAAAGACAAAAATATCCAGTTTTCTGGAAGCGCACACACGGCTATCAAGCTGGCGCAGGCTTCCTGCGGCGGCGTTGCGGGGATTTGCGAACACCGCCTGCCCCTCCTCCTCGCGGACACGGTTAAGAGAAGCAAAAACACTTTTGGGCATATACACTTCACCGCGTACCACAAGGGTTTCGGGCGGAGCAGGTGTGTTTAATTTAAGGGGAATATTACGCACGGTTTTAAGGTTTGCGGTAACGTCCTCACCGTAGTCGCCGTCACCCCGCGTTGCGCCAAGCGTAAACACGCCGTTTTCGTAGGTAAGCGCAACAGACAGGCCGTCTATCTTTGCTTCTACAACAAAATCCGCATCGGGGTAGGTTTCCTTTACCTTGGCGCAAAACGCCACTACCTCTTCGGGAGAGAAAACGTCGGTAAGAGAGCCGAGGGGCACGGTATGACGCACCTTCTCAAACCGCTCCGCCACAGCGCCGCCAACTCTGTGAGTGATGGACGTGGGAGACGCAAAAGCAGGATACTGTTCCTCCAGCTTTTTAAGGCGGTCGAACATAGCGTCGTATTCGTAATCGGATATTTCGGGGCTATCGTCCTCGTAATACCGTTTAGAATGATATTCAAGAGCTTTCTCAAGCTCACGCATTTCTTTTTCTATGCTTTGGTACATGTTAACGCAACCCAATCGTTTTTCTCGCTAATGCCAGTAAGAGCAAAGCCGTTTTCCAATAAAGCGTTTATAACCTCGCCCTTACGGGGAGAGATTATCCCGCTGCAGATAAGCGTACCCTCGTCCTCAAGCGCCTGCTTAAAGGTAGGTGCCATGGCGATGATAACGTCTGCCACGATATTGGCAAGGATGACGCCGTATTTTTTTGAAGTCACCTTTTCATATACTTCCGGCTGGGAAAGAGTGTTTCCGCAAAGTCCGGTAAAATTATCGACCTTATTAAGAGCGGCGTTCTTAACGGCGATATCAACTGCATTTCTATCTATATCCACCGCCAGAACGTCCTTTGCGCCCAAAAGCAAAGCACCTATTCCCAGAATACCGCTTCCGCAGCCCATATCAAGAACGCTTATATTTTCAAGAGGCAGATATTCAAGAGTCTCAAGACAAAGAGAGGTAGTCTCGTGCTGACCGCTTCCGAAGGAGGATTCGGGGTCTATCTCAAGAATAATTCTGTCCTCCCCTTCCCAGTCCTCCCAGGTGGGCTTTACTACAAATTTTTCACCGATAGGCAGAGGATGGAAAAATTCCTTCCAGTTGTCTGCCCACTCGCTGTCATCAGTTTCGCTTACCTCAGTATTCAGAGAGCCAAGGTCGAATTCAGTCTCACCCTTAAGTGCCTCAATGCCGTCAAGAATCATCTGCATCTTTTCTCTGCCCTGACTGTTATCCGCAAGGTAAACGCGCACCTTTGCTTCCTCATCCTTGGTTTCGAGAAGTGCATCGTCAACGTAATCAAAGGGAACGTACTGGGTATCAAGCAGCTCCTGAAGGTCGGTAGGGTCAACTATCTCAAAGCATTCGGCTTCTGCGCCCATAAGCACGCCCTGAATAAACTCAACTCCCAAAGAATTTGCATAAACGGTTATTTTGTGAAACTTCATAGTATAAACTTCCTTTTCAATTAATCCCAGCTTGCGGAGGCATCTCCGAATATGGGAATACTGTCGCCCAGATAAGTGGGCTTTGGCTTAAAAACCGCGTTTGCCGCCGCTTTTACGCGGGCGAGAGGCTCGCGGACGTGGGTGGTAAATCGGGAAGGACGGTATCCGTCCTCATCGCAGGTAACACCGTACGCCTCAAGCCCCAGTGCCTTTGCCAAAAATACTGCGCGGTTTATGTGAAACTCCTGAGTTACAAGCACAACGCTCTCACACAGAAATATATCTCTTGCGCGGTACACCGAATCATAGGTATCAAAGCCCGCATGGTCGGTAAAGATATGCTCCTCCGGCACGCCCTTTGAAACGGCGTAATCCTTCATTGCGTTCACTTCGTCATAATCCACTCTTCCGTGGTCGCCGGACATAATTATTCTGTCTGCCACGCCGGCAAAATACAGTTCACAGCCTTTATCGAGTCGATCCTTAAGAATGGCTGAGGGATAACCGTCCCGTACCTTTGCGCCGAGAATAATTATCGCGTCACACTTGGGAGTATCCTCAATATTGATATTCTTATCCGACGAAAGAATTACCGTAAGGTTGCATATACATACCGTTAAAAGCAGTAATGCCGCCATAAAGGATGCAAGTGTAAATACTCTTTTGAAAAAATTAATTATTTTTTGCTTGTTCATATTGGTTTTTAAGATACTTTGCGTCTGCCGACTGAGTGCCTGCAGATTCGCATATTATTGTAGGCGAATATCCCAGACGGGCAATGACCTGTGCCAGACTTTCAGGCGAAGGACCGTAAAGGGTATCCTCAAAGGTGAGATGCTTTTTCTCACCCATACCCGTATACTCTATTTTTGAAAAATGGCAGTGAAGATTGTCTGCATATTCCCTGCCCAGACGGGATGAGATTTGGTTAAAAATACCCTCGTAATCATCATCTGCTTTTATGCTGCCGAGGGTTCTGGCGTTAAGATGGCCGAAATCGACAACGGGGGCGAAACGGTCAGACAGCGTACAAAGGGTAAGCACCTCGTCAAGAGTGCCCAGCTGATTTATCTTGCCCATGGTCTCTATACCCAGCTTTACGGTAAATCCCTCTTCCCTTAATGCCTTGTCTGCCATAAGCAATGTCTCGGTCGCATATTCCATTGCCGTCTCACGGGAAATTTTCGCGCAGGAGCCGCAATGAACCACCATTATATCCGCGCCCAAAAGAGTGCTTGCGGCGGCAGATTCCATTATATATCCAACGCTTTTAACACGTTTTTCCCTCTCAACGGAAGAAAGCGAAATAAAATACGGGGTATGGAATGACATTTTCACGCCAAGGTTGCGTGCATTCTCACCTATTTCCGCAAGCACGGAGGGAGAAGTGTGGATACCTCTGCCCGCTTCGTATTCATAAGCGTCCAGCCCGTAATCCTTTACCCATTTGGGTGCGTAAAGGGAGCTTTTTGCACCGCTGCGTGAAAACTCATCACAATTGCCGCCGGGGCCGAAAAATGCGCTCATCAGATCTTTCTCCTTTTATAATACCAAATGGAGGGCTTCTCAAACCAACGCTTCATTTTGATAAAGAAGTTCTCTCCCTTGGGGTCGATAGGCTCAACAATAAATGCGCGGACTCCCGAGCGGTGTGCGCAAAGACAATCGGTAAATATCTGGTCACCGATGACGAGAGTGTTTTGGGTGCTTGTACCAAACTCACGCATGATTTTGCGGACTGCACGGCGTGAAGGCTTTTTTGCTTTACTTACCGAAAAGAAGCCGAGAGTACGGTTGAATTCCTCTATCCGCACGCCGTTGTTGTTGGATGCAAACGCCACGTTTATGCCGTTGTCTCTTAACGAAAACAGATACTCTGCCATCTTCGCAGTGGGATACGCCACGCTGTAGGGTGCAATGGTATTATCAACATCAAAGATAACGGTGTTTACGTTCTCACTTTTGAGAAGGTCAGGCGTTATCTGATATATATTTTCGAACATTCTGTCCGGAACCAAAGAAATTTTGCTCATTATTATCCTCACACTATTATTCAGTTTATTGTAACATTTCAAAACAAAAAAGTAAAGTAAAATATCGCATTTTCACTTGAAAAGATACACGGTTTATTTTATAATTGGGAAGGAGAACCTTATATGGAAATATTTATAGCATTTTTACTGTGCATCGGCGTGTGTATGGGAATAGCTTTGCTTATGGAAAAGCACAGCACCGACGTTACGGAGATATATATTCCCTATGAGGACGACACGGTGCAGACTGCCAGAGAAAAGCTGTATGACAGGTCGCTTCGCGGAAGCAGAATAATAATATGCAAAAGCGTTAAGGACCGTGACGATATACTTGACAGCATTACCCGTGAATACGGTAAAATTTATAAAAAGGAGTGAGACGGTATGGAGCAGATAACCCTTGAGGGTGTGGTTGAGAATATAGTTTTTACCAACGAAGACAACGGCTATACCGTTTGTGAATGCTCCTGCGGCGGTGAGCTGATTACGCTGGTTGGCATTATGCCTTATCTTAACGAGGGTGAGAGCATTAAGGCGCAAGGCGTATGGCAGGTACACGCTACCTTTGGCAGACAGCTTAAGGTTGAATATTTTGAGAAAAAGCTTCCCACCGATTCGGAGGCTATATATAAATATCTTTCTTCGGGTGCGGTAAAGGGAATTGGCCCCGTAACCGCCGCCCGTATTGTTGAAGCATTTGGTGCAGACACCTTTGACGTTATGGAAAATAACCCTAAGTGGCTGTGCGATATAAAAGGAATTTCTCCGCGCAGAGCCAAGGAAATTGCGGAAAGCTATGCCGCTCAGTTCGGTATGCGCAGTGTTATGATGTTTTGCTCCCGCTTTTTCGGTCCCTCCGTTTCCGCGCGGATATACCGCAGATACGGTGCCGCCGCGGTAACTATTATCGAAAAGGACCCTTACCGCCTTATAGGTGATATTGAGGGTATCGGATTTGAAAAAGCGGATCTGGTCGCACAGCAGCTGGGATTCCCATCCGACAGTCCCGAGCGTATTGAAGCAGGCGTGGAATACGTACTGTCATCCGCCGCTTATGCTGGCGGTCATTGCTGTCTGCCCGAAAGCGAGCTTATTGAAAAGACCTCCCGCGCTTTATCGGTACAGCCTGCCGACGTGTCCGATGCAATATATCGTATGTGTGAAAAGCACGATCTTGTGCGTACCGACGAGGGTATGATATATCTTCGGGAGTACAGAGAGGCTGAAATATACGTTGCTCAAAAGCTGAAGCTGTTGAGAGACACTCCCAGACCCGAAAGATACCGCGGTGTTGAGGAGGCTATTGCAGGGCTGGAGAATAAATACGGAATAACCTATGCGCCCGAGCAGATTGAAGCTATTGTAAGCGGAATAACAAACGGTGTTACGGTTATTACCGGCGGACCGGGTACGGGTAAGACCACGGTAGTAAAGGCACTTACCGAGCTGCTTTTGCAGCTTAAAATATCCTTTTGTCTTGCGGCGCCTACAGGCAGAGCCGCCAAGCGTATGAGTGAAGCAAGCGGTGCGGATGCAAAAACCATACACCGTCTGTTGGAGACTGAGTTTGACACCGCTCACCGACCTAAATTCGGCAGAGACGAGGGTAATCCCCTGCCTGCATCGGTGGTGATCATCGACGAGATGTCTATGGTGGACCTGCTTCTCTTCTCTTCCCTGCTTAAAGCGGTGAAAAGAGGAAGTACGCTGGTGTTGATCGGCGACGTGGACCAGCTTCCTCCTGTGGGCGCGGGACAATGTTTGAAGGATATAATCGCATCCGAAGCCTTCCCCGTGGTAAGGCTTAAGCACATATTCCGTCAGGCACAGCAAAGTCTTATAGTAACCAACGCCCACGATATCAACGAGGGAAAGATGCCCGTCCTTAACGTTAAGGACAACGACTTTTTCTATATTGAGCGGTCGAACGCCGCGGATATACAGCAATTGCTTTTATCCCTTTGCAAGGACAGGCTTCCCAAAACGTATTCTTTGGATAGCTTTTCGGATATACAGATACTCACTCCCACTCGCAAGGGTGAGCTCGGCACCAAAGCGCTTAACGCCGTTTTGCAGGACGGACTTAACCCCAAAAGCCACAAAAAGCGTGAGAAAAAGATTGGCTCTGTGCTGTTCCGTGAGGGGGACAAGGTGATGCAGACCAGAAACAACTACGATATTGAGTGGACGAAGGGTGATATTCAGGGCAACGGTATTTTTAACGGCGACATTGGAAAAATACTTGATATAGACACCCAACGTGAAACGATGACCATAAACTTTGATGACCGTATTGCAGAATATGATTTTGCCCTTCTTGACGAATTGGAGCATGCCTTTGCGGTTACGGTACACAAAAGCCAGGGCAACGAATATCCGGTGGTGCTTATGCCTGCTTACGATTGCCCATATCCCCTTATGACGAGAAACCTGTTTTACACTGCGGTTACCCGCGCAAAGCGGATGCTCGTGTTGGTGGGAAAACAAAAAAGCATTGCAGTAATGGTGGAAAACAACAAGAAATCCGTAAGATACGGATTTCTTGAAAAGCTGCTTTCGGAAATATAAAAACGGAGGAAAACCAAATGGACGGAATTATAAGATTCACAGCAGGAGAGCTGGCTGTTGCTCTTGAAAAGGTAAAGGGCGGCATACGTCTTTATTCTCTGCGTGACAAGGCGAAAAAAAAGAATATGCTCACCCACGCTTCACCCTTGTTTTATCTTACCGGTGAAAGCCTTAACGATGACGGATACGTAACCGTTAATTCCGCAGAGGGCTGGAGCAATACCGAGGTGGTACGCACCGTTGAGGGCGTTGTTGCCGTGCTTTCGGGACACGAAAAGCTGCACGGTGTTACCGTTACGCTGACGGCTGTATGCTCCCACAACACGGTAGAGTGGAAAACGCAGATAAATTCCACCAATCCCGATTATACGCTGGTTACCTGCGATAACCCCATACTTACCTTTGATACCGGCGAAAACGTGCGCATATTCTATCCCTACGGTTCCGGTGAGGTTTATACCACCGAAAAGAAAAAGGGATTAAAAAACGCTCAGAATTACCCTTCCTACGGTGTTTCAATGCAGTACATGGCGTTTTACAACGTCCACACCGGCAGAGGCATGTACTACGGTATGCACGACCCTGCCCCTGCATACAAGAGATTTATTTTTGAAAAGCGCGCCGGCGACAGTTTTATGAAGATAGTTGCCTGCCAACCTCTTACCGATATTGACAAGGGCTGTAATTCCCAGTCTCTTTGCGGAAAATGCGTATGGAAGCTGTTTGACGGTGACTGGTATGATGCCGCCGTTATATACAGAGATTGGGCGGAAAAGGAAGCAGAGTTTCTCGCCTCCTCCCGTAAAGAGCCTGAGTGGTTTGTAAAAGCGCCTCACTGGTGGCTGGTGCATATCGGTGACGATGCATCCTTTGCCGACGATATTATTGAAGCCACAAAGACGCTGGGAACAGACAGCCCCGTACATCTGTATCTGTGGCACAACGCACCATTTGATAACGATTATCCTCACTACTTCCCTGTTCGTCCCCACGCAAAGGAAGGGCTTAAAAAGCTCCACGATGCGGGAGTCAAGGTTATGCCGTACATTAACGGCAGACTTTGGGATACAAGAGATAAAAAGGCGGAGGATTTTGAGTTTACCTCGGTTGCAAAGCCTTATGCCACTAAGGACATACGCGGTGTTTGCTTTACCGAAACCTATTCTTCCAAGGAGGAGGACGGAAGCAAGGTTTGTCTTTCCATAATGTGCCCTTCTACCGCGCTGTGGCAGGAAAAAATGGCGTACACAGTTGGCAAGCTTATTAACGACGAGGGCTTTGACGGTGTGTATATGGACCAGATAGCTGCCGCACAGCCTTACTCCTGCTGTGACAAGGGACATCCCCACGTTGGCGGCGGCGGTGACTGGTGGTGCCGCTCCTACCGCGCACTGCTTGACAGAGTTTACCGTTCTCTTCCCGAGGACGCTATGCTTACCACCGAATGCACCGCAGACCCCTTTATTTCCCATATGGGCGGATATCTCTCCTGGCTGTGGATAAGAAACGACCAGGTGCCTGCCTTCTCCGTAATATACTCAAAGCACATTTCAATGTTCGGCAGAAGCTATCAGTCCGACAAAGACCCCGATTGGACGGGCGCGCGAATATTCATTGCACAAAGTCTTGTTTACGGTGAACAGCTTGGCTGGATCGGCATAAAGCACTTTATAAATAATCCCTACAGAGATTTTTACGTTAATTGCGTAAGGACCCGTGATATGCTGGGCGAATATTTCTACGTGGGAACAGAGCTGCTCCGTCCCCCCGTAATCGAAACGGATATTCCCAAGCTGAGAACCGAAAGCTGTTCACAGGCGATAGGCGGTCTTGTTGAAGAAAAGGCAATATTGGGCTGCATACGCAGACAAAAAAACGGGAAGCGTCTGTTACTGCTTGTTAACGCCGCAAAGGAAGGCGGAAAGGCAGACGTTACTGCCGAAGTGCCCGATGGCGTTTACGGTGATATTACCTTCCAAGACGGAAAAGCAAGTGTTTATATGGATGCACTTTCGGTTAAATATATCGAGTTTTAATAAAAAAATCCGCAGATATCATCTGCGGATTTTTGCTTTAACCAATATTATTCATTTTTGTCTATGGGGAATAAATTCAAGTAATATTCCCTTTCTTCCTTATTAAGCGGTGAACGCTGTAATTCTACCACAGAATCTATGATCTCGGTAACTTCAAAATCATCGTGCCAAGCCTTGCCGAATTGCGTATCGGTATCGGGAGAAGCGAGATTGAAGCATTGCTTCTTTTTCTTTTTTGCATAATCAAATGCAGTTGCCGCACCGCCGAAGGGGAATTTTACGTAGCCCAAAACAAAATCCGATTGATCTACCATCCATCTTTTTCGGCGCGGAATAGCTACAGACTTTGGTATATCTTCAAACCCCTCGGGATATGTAATAAGCAACGAATTTTCTTTGAGTGCCAAAGACAGCGACCTCGGCATATAAGCGGCAACGACGCGGAATTTTACGTGTTCATACTCTTTTACAAGTTCCGACAAAGTATAATAAGCGATCTTATCAAAATTTCCGTTATACCCGATATAAAAACAGGTAACTCCAAAATCTTCAATAAGTATTTCCATCGCCCTTCTGAGATATAAATAAATATCATCACTGCAATCACGGTGTCCGAACATACTGCAAATCATAATAAGATAGCTCCTTTCTGCTACGATATATCGTAATTATAGCACACTTTCCGAAATTTGCGATATATCCCACACGATTTATCGCAAATTTGGTTAAAATATTTACGATAAATTTTGAAGGAGTGTGCAATGTGAACACAAAAGAAGCAGTAGCAAAGCGTATTCTCGCGCTTTGCGAAGAACGTCAAATTGCAGTAAACACCCTCGCAAATATTTCAGGAGTTGCTCCTTCTACTGTCTACAGCATGTTAAACGACAAAAGCAATAACCCCGGTGTGGTATCATTGAAAAAGCTATGTGACGGGTTGGATATATCAATACGCGAATTTTTCGATTGCGATATCTTCGATAACCTTGAGCAGGAAGTAAAGTAACAGCACGATATAAAAGATTACCATTGTAGGGAAGGGGCTTGCCCCTTCCGTTTTTTTGTTTTATCCACACCTGAAAATATACCAATTTGGGATATTACAATTATACCAAATTGGTATAATAATGTCAAGAACACTTGAGGATTATGGGTAATGCGGCTGAAGGAATTACGAAAAAGCAGAAAAATATCACAATTAAAGCTGGCCATGGATCTGAACATGAACCAAAACAGTATAAGCAGATACGAATCAGGCGAGCGTGAAGCCGATTATGCTACCCTTGTCCGACTTGCAGATTACTTCAACGTTTCGGTTGATTATCTGCTGGAAAGAACAGATAATCCTAATATAAACAAATAGAAAAGGAATTCGTAAAAAAATCGAATTCCTTTTTGTGTTTTTTGTCTATCACGGGCGATTCCATAGGGCCCTCGTAAATGCGGAACGCATTTATGGGGTGTGGTTTGTGAATCGCCCCTACACATCTAACAACCTTTTGTGGGGTAATTATTATGCCATACGGGCGAGTTGGTCTTTTGTTACCTCGCACATCATCTTTTCGCCCTTAAGGAAACGCTCGATCTCCTCACAGCAATGCTTGCCGATCTTTTTAAGACCGTTTGCCGCAAGACCTGCAAGATGAGGTGTCATTATAACGTTAGGCAGAGAACGGAGAGGATGATCTGCCGCAGGAGGCTCCGGCTCAAAAACGTCAAGACATGCATACTTAAGATTGCCTGCCTTCATGTGCTCATAAAGCGCATTTTCATCAATAATACTGCCGCGTGCCGTGTTAATAAGTACAGCATCCTTCTTCATAAGCGCAAGAGTTTGGGCATTAAACATATTATTGGTTTCGGGAATGGAGGGCGCGTGGATAGAAATTATATCCGATTCCTTAAGCACCTCTTCAAGAGAAGCCTTTTTACAACCCATCTTTGCACACTGTTCCTCGGTAACAAAGGGGTCGTAAAGGAAAATGTCTACGTCAAAGGCCTGCATAAGCTCTATGTAATGTCTGCCTGCCCAGCCGCCACCGATAACGCCGATGTTAAGCTCGTATAATTCGCGGATATTTTCTTTTCCCTCTGCCCAGCCGCCTTTATGCAGGTTTTCGTTAAGGGCAAAGAAGTTTTTGCTTGCGGCGATGGTAAAGCCGAGAGCTGTTTCGGAAACGCCCATAGAAAGCATTGCGGCAGAAGCGGTAACACGGACGCCTTTATCCCAAAGGTCGTCACAAACTATAGGCTTAACGCTTCCTGCGGCGTGGCAAACCAATTTAAGGTCGGGACAAACGGAAAGGATATCCGCGTCCAGTGCGGTGTTGCCCCAAGTGGTAATAGCAATTGTTGCGCCTGCAAGCGCTTTTTTAACCGATTCACGGTCGCTTCCCTCGCCTAAAACTACCTCACCGATAGATTCCATACGCTTGATGGAACGGGGGCTTATGACCAGATTGCGGGCGGATTCGCCCATAATAAGAGCTATTTTTTCCATTTTTATACCTCTCTGAAATATTTATTGTATCCGTTTTCTCCTACAAGTGCGGAAAAACGGTCAAAATGTTGGTTTGTAAAACTAAATGCGCCGTTTTCGTCCTCGATATATTCGTATCCATCGGGAAGCAAGGACTTCATCTCGTTCCAGCGGGTATAGTTTGCGTCGCCGTTGACCTCAATACAGCCAACGTTCATACTGCTAAGAGCAGGAGAATGGGCGGCAAACAGCTTGTTCCACTCTGCAAGGAAGGGGTTTACCGTAAGGTCTGCGCACAAAACGCCGCAACCCTTTTCACAGGCGGCTTGTATCATACCGAAGGAAACGGAAAGGGTTTTTGCAATAGGCTTAAGCGCCACAGCCTTATATCCGAGGCTGATACGATGCTTTACGTCCTCTACCGAATGGGCGGATTCATCGGCATTGAAAATGTAGGGATAATCGCCCACAAAAATATCCTTTTCTGCGGAGAACGGCTCTTCGATAAGTGCAATACGGTCAGCCGCGCCTGTCTTTTCAATACCCTCAAGCAGGACTTCAAGACGGTCTTTCGTGTCATATCTGCCGTTAGCATCAAGATAATAAAGTATTTTTCCGTTTTTTGTAAGAGGAGTTTCAACATCCTTTACGGCTTGGTGGATAGCGGTGATACGGGCAATATCCTTCTCGGTCATTATACGCATATCCGCTTCGCTGCCCGGTTCTTCACCCGAGGGGGCGCCGATCTTTATTTTCATAAGAGCGGTACCGCCTTCCGCAAGACTCTTTACGTTATCCAGCGGCACGCCGTATGACACCAAGGGGATACGGGCAAGGGTTTGGTGGCGTACGTTCATCACATCCCGTGCGGAAACGGGTATCATATCCTTAAAATCGGTAATATTGTTTTTTCTGCACCATATAGACCAAAGAGCTATATCCACACCTACAAGTGCGTTAAGCAAAAAGGTCTCTGCCACCTCAAATCCACAAAGAGAATGCGCGTGCTTCTTCAGCTCGGGCAGGATATCGGGAATAAGCTCATCCGGCGTATTAAAGGACATTCCCTCAAGACATCCGCAAGCCTTTTGTGTTACGGAAAGCATGATGCTATCCCCTTTTTCACCGGGGAAAGCATTGAATACCTTTGGGTCTGACCACAGCACACTTTGGGTACAAGGGGCAACGGCGGTAATACCGTCCGCTTCGATTTTAACCACGCTTTGCCAAAGCTCGGTAAGATAACCTCCCTTAAAGCCAAATGGTGAAAGCAGCTTTTCACGAACGTGAGTTACGCTGCACTTTTGTATTTTTATCATAATATTCCTCTGCTGTTTTTGCCGCCGGGCAAAGATGGGAAATATCCTTCCCCTCGGCAAGATAGCGGCGCACAAGAGTGGAGCTTATACCTTCAAACTCTTTTTTTGCAGGTAAAAGCACGGTGACCGCTTTACAATGCGCCGAATTGAAAAGCGCCTGCTTTTCCTCGTATTCGTAGTCCCCCGTTCGGACACCCTTTACGATATGGGTATACCCTTCCTTCTCACAAAGCTCGTACAGCATTCCGTCCCATATAATAACGGGAATATCTGTGTTTTCAAGCGCCTTTTCAAGAATTGTTTTCTTTTGCTCGGCAGAGAAAAGATACTTTTTTTCGGGGTTAAAGAGTATTCCCACGGTAACGTCACCGTAAAGCTGTTTAGCTCGAAGGATTATATCCAGATGACCTACGGTTACGGGGTCGTAGCTGCCGGGAAGTATTGCCTTTGCCATTACGCTCTTCTCATAACGGTTACGGCGACGCTTCCGTAGCGGTATGCTTTGCATTCCCATCCATCGGGGGGAACGGGAATTCCGTCGGGGGCGGTCTCTGCAACTATGATACAGTCCTGCTCCAATATATTTGTGGTAAACATACGCTTGAGTATCTCGTCAACAAAGCCTTCTTTGTAAGGCGGATCAAGGAAAACAAGAGAAAACGTGTTCTTTCCGTCTGCCATACGCAGATAATCCTTCCAATCCGCAGTGACGATACGGCAGTCTGCCAGTAATTTTGTCTTTGCGGCGTTGTTACGGATAACCTCGGTTGCGGCGCGGGAGGAATCTACGATAACTGCGCTTTCCGCACCTCTGGATAATGCTTCCAGCGCCATTTGTCCGCTTCCGCCGAAAAGGTCAAGCACCTTTCTATCCCCTATATCAAACTGTATTGCGGAAAAAATAGCCTCTTTTACCTTTTCCGACGTGGGACGAGTTGCCTCGCCGGGAAGAGTGGTAAGACGGGCGCCTCTGGCTTTTCCGGTAATAATTCTCATTTTTTATCTCCTTCAAAATAGCTGATAATATTGTCCACCGTTTTTTCGCTTATGCCCTTTACCTGCATAAGACTTGCCTTGTCTGCCTGCTTTACCGCCTTGAACGAGCCGAAGTGGCCAAGTATTGCTGCGGCAGTCTTTTCCCCCACCCCTTTTATGGCGGTGAGAGAGCTGGTGCTAACAGACTTTCTGCGTTTTTTATCCATTCTGTCAAGAGAAAAGCGGTGTACTTCCTCTTGTATGCGGTATATGAACACGAACAGATCCTGCCGTGTGGTAAGACCTATTTCGTTTTCTCCATCGGTAAGTGAACGAGTCTTGTGATGCTCGTCCTTTATCATGCCGAAAACGGGAATATTCAAAAGCCCTTTTTCCGCCAGCACCTTTTTTGCCACGTTTACGTGCTGTGCACCGCCATCCATTAAAAGAAGATCGGGTAGCTCCCACTCGGTATGAGAAAAACGGCGGGAAAGTGCTTCCTCCGTTGCCCCGTAATCGTTTTGAGCGGCGGTACGGATATTAAAGGTGCGGTACTGCTTTTTGGAAAATCTTCCGCCCACAAGCACCGTCATACCTGCGGTGGTATACTCCTCACCGGAATTTGAAATATCAAACGCCTCAATACGCTCAGGCAACACCTCGAGCCCCAAAAACGCGGCAAGATTTGCAAGAAGGTTGTTATCCTTCTCCTCGGATTTACGCTTGTGTAAAAGCAATTCCTTTGCGTTGGTGACAGCCATATCCGCAAGTATTTTTTTGTCCCCTCTGCGGGTAATATGCATAGTGATTTTAAGACCCGAAAACTCCTTCGCCCACGCTTCAAACAATTCGGTGTCTCCGTCATCCATCTCGAATGCCGTATAGATATCCGCAGGAATATATCCGCGCAGTGTATACAAACGCTGAAGCAAAGACACCAGCGTGCCTGAATCCAATATCTCATCCGCGCCGAAAAACAGACACTCTCTGTCTGCAATAGCGCCGTGGCGGACGAAGAAAAGGTTTACGGCTGAGCCGAGATCATCACGATAAACACCGATAAAATCGCCCTCAAAATCCGGAGCGCCGACAATATGCTGTTTATCTCCCAGCTTTTTTACCGCGTTTATCTGGTCACGGTATTTTGCCGCACGCTCGTAATACATATCCTCTGCGGCAGAGTTCATTTTTTCCGTAAGCTCTTTTATGAGAAAAGAATATTCCCCGTTCAAAAAACGGGCGGCGTTTGAAAAAATCTCTTTATATTCCTCTGCTTTGATATTTCCCGAGCAGGGCGCAACGCAAAGTCCGATCTGCGCGTTAAGGCAGGGTCTGCCCTTGCCAATATCCTTGGGGAAAACACGGTTGCAGGTGGGAATACCAAAGGTGCGGCGTGCGGTATCCGCAATATTTCTGGCGACAACGTATGATGAAAACGGGCCGAAATAACGGGATCTGTCGTCCTCACGCTTATACACCGTAACAAGACGGGGATATTCCTCGTCTGTTATTTTAAGATAAGGATAACCCGATGAATCCTTAAGCTTTATATTGTATCTGGGCATATACTGCTTGATAAAGGAATTCTCCAGCAGTAACGCCTCTAATTCGGTGGCGGTATGATACACCTCAAAATCACGGGCAGATGCTACCATACGCGCAGTCTTGCCCGTATGCGTCTGTGCAAAATATGAGCTGACGCGGTTGCACAGCGCTTTGGATTTGCCCACGTATATTACCTTACCCGCCGCCGAACGCATAATATACACGCCGGGAGTGGCAGGAAGCAGGCGCGCTTTTTCAAGTAATTGTTCTTTTGTCATAACCACACCGTTAAAAAGAAAGCAGGGAGGGGAAAGAGCGCCCCGAAAAATGCTTTTGCATCATCGGGGGACCCAAAAGCCCCTCCCCTACAATTGAGATGACGTTACAATATTTTGCGCTTTAGTTTGCAAAGCCGCTGAGTATGAGCGCGCAGAGACCCTCGATAGCCTCATTCTCATCAATACCGTCTGCGATAAGGGTAACAGAATCTCCCTGGCGGACGCCGAGGGAAAGGACGCCAAGCAGACTCTTTGCGTTAGCGCGGCGGGAATTGTTCTCTATCCAAACGGAGCATCTGTATGAATTTGCTTTCTGTATAAAGAAAGTAGCAGGGCGGGCGTGAAGTCCCACGCTGTTTACCAATGTAATCTCCTTTGAAAGCATATTTATTTTCCTCCGTAAAACATCTAAATAATATATATATTATAATTGCAAAAGTGCTTATTGTCAAGCATTATTTTGATACTTCCGAATTCACTTGGTCGGAAACAGACACGTTATCGGTGATGTCAACACGGGTCACGGAAACCACGGTTATTTTGCAGGCAATAAGCTTACCCTCTGCTAAAAGCGTGTCTCCTGCGGAAATAATGGTTCCGTCCGAAAGAGAGAACACACCGTCACGCAGGTAACCGTTTACGGTGATAGTACCCGATATCACGCTGCGCTCCAGCTCAACGTCCTCCTCATAGCTGCCGTCATCCATTTGTACCATAACGGGAGCCAAGGTCTTGGAAAGTCCGCTTACGAGACCTAAAAGCATATCCGTATCCGAAAGATAGAACTTATCTCCTTCGGCAAAATATCCGTAATACAAGGTGGAAACAGGCTCGGTCTCAAAGGTTATTTCCATTGTTACCGTTTCCTCGCCGGAAATAAGACGGATTATATCGGTACGGAAGAAGGCGCCGAGTATTATTGCCGCCAGCAGGATTATTATGACAAGATCCAGCAAATTAAACTTTTTTGCACTTGATTTAGTGTTGTTTTTCATTTGCTGTCACCTCCTGCGATAGATGAAAAATATCCGTCTGCGTGGAAGCCGTTTACGTAAAACGTAACGTCGCCGTTAACTTTAACGTCAACGCCGTGAACGGAATATCCGCGGTCATCCGCCTCTGCATTAACGGAAAGGGTTATTACCATACGGCTGTGATCAGGCACGTCAACTGTTACCAACGGCCAACGATTGCCGCTGTCAACACGGGTATCCTCAAATATTTCGGTAGCCTGAACGGTATACATCTTGGTCACGGTGCCGATAAGCTCACCGGATTCAGTATAAAGCTTATCTCCCTCATTGATTTCGGGAATGATCCCGTCAGGCACACGGTCTGCGGTGATAGTAACGGTAATTACCTCGTCCACCTTGGATGCACCGGTAAAGTTCTTTACGGCAAGACCGACAAAGAGGGCGGCAAAGACCAAGATAATTATCATATCAAGAGAATTGAATATCTTTTTATTAAATTTCTTCATTATCCTGTCCTACCTCTCTTTCATATATTCGCGGTAAACCGCTTAAAGCGCCGCACATAACGGCAAACATCATTATTATTGCAGGGTTCTGCCACATTCCGCCAATAGCGCCGCTGAGTATCAGCGTACAGAATAAGACAAGAGCGGCAGAGGAAGAAAATCTCGATACACCGTGCATTTTTCCGGACACGGCGTAAAGCCCTCTTCTTAATAAAAGTAAAACTGCGATTCCAAACAGTACTACGGCAAGCCATCCGCCTGCGATGACCAACGCGGCAAACAGATCCGTTTTAACCGCCTCACCGTAGCCGGCGCTTCTGAAGGCGAAAAGGAACGCTTCCTTGCCAAAGCCTATTCCGTACAGACCGTATTTAAGCATAGTGTCTGCGGCGCCGGAAGAGCCGAAAGCGGGAATATACATATCACCTTTTATTATTCCGGTTGCGAAAAGCACCATTACTGCACCTGCAGAAAGAAGCGCACCGAAAATTATACCGATACGCTTGCGGAAGCATGACAGCAGGAACAGCGCCGTAACACCAATAGCGGTAAGATACATCCACTCGGAAAAGGTAAGCGCCACCGCTGTATAAACGGTAAGGCAGCACACCGTGCCTGAGGAGAAAAAGCCTTTGTTGAACGCGGTACAAAGTGCCGCAGGAAGCAAAACGGGAAGCATAAACGAATAAGCACTTTTACTGCCAATATATGCACCCAATCCTCCCAACTCTCCGCCGAAAAGAGAAGAGAATATACAGCACAGCGAAAGAATGAGCAATCCGCTGTTGACCGCGCTCATAAGACGGGACAGCTGTTGACCGCTTCGCATAAGGTTTGAGCAAAGCAGGTACAACGCGCCCAGCGTTATAACCATGTGAAGAGTTTCCTTGTATGCAAAAGGAGTTACGATACCTGCCACCGCAATGGATATCATAAACATAAACGCAAAAACGTCTGCCGCGGTGAGATAAAAATTACGTTTGCCGATAAGCGACTTGCAGATATAGCTTACAGACGCAAGCAAGGCAACTGCCGCAGATATCCAAGGCGAAGCAAACGGCAAAAGGAACACTGACACGTACAAGCCACCCTCAGGAGAATAAAGCACGACGGCGATTCCTATCAAGGCAAGTAAAGCCAAAACTATATGAAGAGGAGAAACAAAAAATCCCGCAATACCGCCTACTGTGCCCAACAGCACCGCCCAGCCGATATGCTTGGACGCAGGCACCTCCGTGTCCAAAGCGAAGGGACTGACAGCCAACATCTCCTCTGTAATATACGAAGTTAAAGGTCCGCTGCGGATGCAACCCAGCAGACTTCTGCGTACGGGCATAAGCACAAGACCTATAAACGCAATGACCGCAGAATATACAGGGTCAAGCATGTCCACGCTTCTGTCCGCATACAGCTTTATTAAAAACGCCGCTGCGGAATACAGCCCGATAAAAAACAAAAATACTCCGACACTTCCCACAGAGGTATCCAGAATTCCTCTGCAAAAAGCAGCCGGACGCTTGAGAACACGGCTATCCTCTGCAAAAGCCGCCAGAAAAGCACGTGCTTTTTCGGTGACGCCTGAAAGCTTATTATATAAAGAACCGAGCATACCGCCGGAAAGCAGAGCGTCTTCTTTTAAGATACCGCCGTTTTTTCCACCTGCGTATATGCCCGTATCAGGAAAAAGGCGCGACCAAATACGGCTCCCGCCCAAGAGCCGTGAAAAATACGAGCCGATTTTGCCGCGTCCTGCCATTTTTCTATTCCTCGTTTTCCTTACGGATAAGGTCCGGGCGCTTACGCTTGGTGCGGAGCAAGGATTGCTCTGCCTGCCACTTTTTTATCTCGGCATGATTGCCGTTTACAAGCACCTCGGGCACCTCAAGTCCTTCAAAAACTCTGGGGCGTGTATACTGGGGATATTCCAGCAACCCGTCCGACAAGCTCTCTTTTTCATAACACTCGGGATCTTTAAGCACACCGTCAAGCAGACGTGCAGTGGCGTCAACCACTATTTCCGCCGCTATTTCACCGCCGGTGAGAACGTAATCGCCTATAGATATCTCCTCGTCTATCTCCAGCTCGATAACCCGTTCGTCAATGCCCTCATAATGACCGCACAAAAGAATGAGATTATCGTACTGTAAAAGCTCTTTTGCCTTTTGCTGGGTAAACAGACTGCCCTGAGGGGAAAAGTATATGGTTCTTACGCTTCCCTTAAGGTTGCTTTTTACAGCGCGGATACAATCCACTATAGGCTGACACGCCATAACAAGACCAAAGCCGCCGCCGTAGGGAGAATCGTCCACACGGCGGTGCTTATCCTTGGTATACGCTCTGATATCGTTTGTATTAAGTGTGAAAATACCTTTAGCGCGTGCTCTGCCGATAATACTGGTGTTAAAATAATTATCCAGCATATCGGGGAACAGCGTCAATATCTCGTAATGCAAAAATATCAGCTTCCTATCCTGAGTCCTTCGTCCACATGGACGTGAATGCCCTTCTCAACGTCGACGGACACTATATATCTGTCCACCGCGGGCATAAGATATTCTTTGTCTTCCCCTGCGATATAATACAAAAATCCGCCAATGGTCTCGTCAATACGCTTAAGCTCGCCGATAGGCTCACCGCTGTCCGCCTCAAATACGGGGAGACCGATAAGGTCGTCATTATAAATTACGTCCCCGGGAAGAGCAGGGTCGTAACGATCAAAATAAACCGTTCTGCCGGTAAGCACCGCACAGGCGGTCCTGTCCTCATATCCCTCAAAGATAATGGAGGGAATGTTGGGACGGTATAAAACTATCTTAAGTCTTTTTTCGCCCTTGGGGTCCAGATAGAGATATTCCACTCCGTCAAGAAAATCCGGGCTGTCGCACCAGCAGGAGAACTTAAGCTCACCTTTAATACCTCTGGGTGAATTGAGCCTGCCGGCTTCGAGAAATCTTTTCATTAGTCAACAATATCTACGATAACACGTTTGTTTTCCTTGGCTGCAGCCGCACGCATAACCACGCGTATGCACTTTGCGATTCTGCCGCCGCGGCCGATAACCTTGCCCATATCGGACTTGGCAACGGAAAGCTCAAGTATAACCGTATCACCGCTGACTTTCTCGGACACTGCCACCTGCTCGGGATGCTCCACAATAGCGGAAGCGATGTCGATAAGTGTCTGCTTCATCAGATGACCTTCCTTTCAATAATCGGCACTGATCCGTGGGGCGGTTGTTCCGCCCCGCGAAATATACGGTGTCTTACTGTACGCCGGTCTTCTTGAGAAGTGCTCTGACGGTATCGGTAGGCTGTGCGCCCTTGGAGATCCAATCCTTAGCCTTGTCGCCGTCGATCTTGATCTCTGCAGGTTCCTTCATAGGATCATAATAACCGATCTCTTCGATAAATCTACCGTTTCTGGGGTAGCGAGAGTCTGCTACTACTACTCTGTAAAAGGGAGCCTTCTTTGCGCCCATTCTTCTGAGTCTGATTTTTACTGCCATGATGTTTTTCCTCCAATAAGGTTGTTTTATTTTAATTTTTTTATTTTTTAAGTTAATTGTGGGCGTGAGTATTTCGGGGTCCCCGCAAAAGCGTTTTTTCGTGATATGCTTTGTCTGTAGGGGTGTTTCGTGAAACACCTACAGTGTCCAAAAAACCTTTTGTGGGGTGAATATTAAAATCCAAAGTTGCCGAAACGCATTTTTTTACTGCCTTTTCCGGTCTGCTGCTTTGCCATCTGCTTCATAAGCTTGTTTACCTGCTCGTACTGCTTAAGCAGACGGTTTACCTCCTCCACGGGTCTGCCGCAGCCTGCGGCTATACGCTTTTTACGGGAAGAGTTTATTATATCCGGCTTTGCCCTCTCCTTGGGAGTCATGGAAAGGATTATACCTTCCATACGAGCTATCTGTCTCTCATCGATCTGTGCATCCTTGAGCTGGGAAGGCTTTATTCCCGGCATCATGCCAAGAAGCTGCTCCATGCTGCCCATGTTTTTGATCTGTCTGAACTGGTCCAGATAATCGTCCAAGGTAAAGGAGGACTCAAGAAACTTTTTCTCAAGCTCCGCCGCCTTCTTTTCGTCAAACTGCTGCTCTGCCTTTTCGATAAGGGACAGCACGTCACCCATACCGAGTATACGGGACGCCATTCTGTCAGGATGGAAAGGCTCGATATTATCTATCTTTTCACCCACGCCGATAAACTTAATGGGCTTGCCGGTAACGTGTCTTACCGAAAGTGCCGCACCGCCTCTTGTATCACCGTCCAGCTTGGTGAGGATGACACCGGTGATATCCAGCAGATTATTAAAGCTCTCTGCAACGTTTACGGCGTCCTGACCTGTCATAGCATCTACTACCAACAGAGTCTCGGTGGGGTTGACCTCTTCACTTATGCGCTTTAATTCAGCCATAAGCACTTCGTCTATATGCAGTCTGCCCGCCGTATCCACAAAGACCATATCGTGGCCGTACTTACGGGCGTGTACAAGCGCCTCACGGGCGGTTTTTACAGGGTCCTGAGTGCCTCGCTCAAAAACCTGAACGCCTGCCTGCTCACCTACTATCTTCAACTGGTCGATAGCGGCGGGACGGTAAATATCACAGGCTACAAGCAAAGGATTCTTGCCCTGCTTTTTATACATACGGGCAAGCTTTGCGCAATGGGTGGTCTTACCGCTACCCTGAAGACCGCACATAAGCACTACCGTGGGAGGTGCGGAGGATATGGTAAGCTTGGAATTGCTTCCGCCCATTAAGGCAACCAATTCTTCGTTAACTATCTTTACTATTTGCTGTGCGGGAACAAGGCTTTGCATAACGTCCGCGCCCACAGCACGCTCGGACACTTTGGCAACGAAATCCTTAACTACCTTGAAGTTTACGTCCGCCTCAAGAAGAGCAAGCTTGACTTCACGCATACCTGCCTTTACGTCGGCCTCGGTAAGTCTGCCCTTATTGCGGAACTTCTTCAAAGCACCCGTCATTTTTTCTGCAAGACTTTGAAACATTTTATTCTCCCAGCAGGCTCTCGGCAACAGCGCGTACCTCTGCGGAATCGGAAATGGAAATTATTCTTTCCGCCGCGTTCTTTACCGCTTGCCCTCTCTCATAAACACGTAAACACTCCTCAAGCTCGTACAATCTTTCCTCACCGTGCTTGATAAGATCTCTTACCGCCTGACGGGTTATACCGGATTGCTCCGCAATCTCCGCAAGGGAAAGATCCTCGTTATAATAAAGGTCAAGCGCGTCCCTCTGACGGGGGGAAAGCACACGGGAATAACAATCGAACAGCAAGGATATTCTCTCTCTTCCGTTCATACCGTTTTCCTCCAAAAAATGAGTGCCTGTAAAGTTTTTTTCTTTACAGGCACATATTATATATCGTGTTTGCGGTTTTGTCAAGTACTTTTTTGATATTCTCTTGATTTTTTGTATTGTTTTTCCCAAACCGCGTCCCGTGCCATACGAGTAACGGCACGGCACAGCGCTCTTGCGCTTCCGCCGCAGGAATCAACGGCGCGAAGAATATCCTCGTCGGAAAGAAGAACCTCGTTTTCGCCGCCCGATAAAGCCGCCAGCTTACGGACTTTGCCGGACGCAATACGGCGGAGCGCGGCTTTATCCAGAGGCTCAAACCGTACGATATCCTCGATACGGTCGATAATTTCTGCAGGAAGTATCTTTTCTGCGCCGTTTTTTTCGTTTTTCTCCGAAAAGCCTATGGTACTGCAGCTTTCCGAAGACGCGGTGAATATCACCGTAGCGTGGGAAAAGGAAACGGCAAGTCCATCGGAATCGGTAAGAACGCCTCGGTCCAATATCTGCGAAGCAAGTGCGAGTACGTCGGGATGGGCTTTTTCCGCACTGTCGAACAGCACAACGCAAAAGGGTGTTTTTCTGACTGCCTCGGTAAGAACGCCCCCTTCTCCATAGCCCGAATATCCCGGAGGTGCGCCGATAAGACGGGAAACCGAATGGGGCTCGGTATATTCCGACATATCTATAAGCACAAAGCTGTTTTCGGTACCGCAAAGGGAATATGCCAGCGCTTTTGCACATTCGGTCTTGCCTACACCGCGTGGACCGTAAAACAGCATACTGCCCAGAGGACGGTCAGGCTCGGAAATGCGTGTGTGCCGTCTGCCCACCGAATGAGCCACCGCCTTCACAGCCTTTTCCTGCCCTACGACACGGTCGGCAAGATATCTTTCGGTTTTTTCGGTGCTCTCTTCCCCCGAAATAAACTCGTAAGGCACTCCCGATACCTCGCCTGTCAGATATGCAATATCCTCCTCGGTTACTGTCTTTCCGCCTGAAAGTCTTTTTGCGGACGCCGCCTCGTCAATAAGGTCTATCGCCTTATCGGGAAGCCGTCTGCCGGAAATATATCTGTGGGAATACTCTGCCGCCGCAGCAAGTGCATCGTGGGTAATGCGCACACCGTGATGGCTTTCGTACCGACCTTTAAGCGCCATAAGCACACGTTTGCATTCCTCCACTGACGGTTCGTTTATATACACCTGCTGAAAACGTCTTTCCAACGCACCGTCTTTTTCTATACTTTTCTTGAATTCTTTAGGAGTGGTGGCACCGATAAGCTGTATTTCACCTCTGGCAAGGGCGGGCTTGAGGATATTGGATGCATCCACCGCGCCCTCCGCCGCCCCTGCCCCCACAAGAGTGTGGATCTCATCGATAAACAGAATAACGTCCTTATCATCGGTGGCTTCTCTTATGACGGAGCGAAGCTTTTCCTCGAACTCTCCGCGGTATTTGGTACCTGCCACCAAGCAGGACATATCAAGTGACAGTATTCGGCGAGTGCGCATTTCGTCGGGTACGTTTCCCTTGGCTATGCGGAGCGCAATGGATTCCGCCACGGCGGTTTTCCCCACCCCTGCCTCACCGATGAGAAGGGGATTGTTTTTTCGCCGCCTCAGCAATATTCGGATTATCCGTTCCTCTTCCGCTTCTCTGCCCACCACCGGGTCTATCTCTCCGCGCAGAGCCTTATCGGTCAGCGACACCGCATAACGGTCAAGAGTGGGAGTGGATAAACGGGTGTCCTTTTTATAGCTTGATTTTTTATTCATTTGTTTTTCCAAAGCCTTCCTGAAATTATCGGTGTCTGTATCCATATCCTCCAGAAGCCCCGTTGCCACGCAGTCAGAGGATAACAAAGCGTAAAGTAAATGCTTTTCGTCTGCAAGAGAGCCCGAAGGCGCGGCGTCCGCAGCACGAAGCAATACCCTTCGCAAGGCAGGAGTCATATCCTCGGGAGTAAGGCAGGTGCTGTCACCCTGCTCGGACAGCATACTTATTTTATCCCGTATCGCCTCTTCGGTAAGCTCCGTTGCGCCGGGCATATATACGGACGTTTCGCCCGATAACACCAAAGCCAACAGGAGATGCTCGGTGCCTACGTAAATATGCCCCATCTCTCCTGCCGACCGAATTGCCGTTTCTATTATGTTTTTTGCACGTTCGGAAAATCTGCTCTGCATACACAAATCCCTCCCAAAAGATATTTTATGTGTTTTTGCGGATTATTGTTAAAACCACTTCCAAAATCCGCCCGAATGTGATATAATGTATCAAGCAATTGGAAGGGAGGTATATTTTTGGCAGTAAGACCAAAGAAAAAGGTGGTTTCACGCCCGTTGACGCCGGACGAGATTACGGCAAGAGACGCACGCAAAGCCGCCGCAATACGTAAAAAGCGCGCCAGAAAAGAAAAGCTGCTTGCCTGCACCGCAGTGCTGTTGGCAGTATATTTCGGCATCGTCGGGATTATTGCCGCGTACGGTATACTTTCATTCAATTCCGTGGCGGAAAGCAACAAGGTTTATTCCGTAGTGGGCTATTTGGGAGAGGACAAGGTGTTTACGGTGCCCTCCTCCCGCGCAACCAATTCTTATGGATTGTATATCCCATTCTCCACTCTTACAAAGCTTTGCCCCATGTCTATTGCAGGGGATAAGGAAAGCGTCGCCATAATCCTGCCGGATTCCGGTGACTATATTAAATGTTATTCCAATTCATCATCCATCAAGGTAAACGATTCTCCCTGCCGTCTCTCCTGCCCCGTGCTTTTTGAGGAGGAGGACTGGCTCATACCAGTTGAGGTGCTGGAGTACATTAACGGTATTAAGGTGACCTACGGCAAGGACCGTATATGCACTGTTTATCTGGCAAGCAAGGACACTAAGCTGTCCGCATCCCACTCCCTGCCCATCGGTATTGATAATATCGAGTTCAGCCCTCTGTATGATACGGATTATATTTACGGAGAGGAAAGCGACGTAAGCGATACGGATGAATTTTTTGAATAAACCCGAATAAAAAAAGCGGCCAAAAGGTCGCTTTTTTCTTTGCAAAAATGTAAACAATAAGTTAACTTTTCGTTAGCTGTATTGCGTAGGTAATATATTGTATGATACAATAAGTTGACCGAAAGAAACTTTCGATATAATCAACAGATAAGGAGACGATGTTAATGAAGAAAATACTTTTTGCCGCAGTCGTTTTGTTAATGACTTTGCTGATGTTTGCCTGCGTAAACGAAAGTGGAAAAGACGTTTCACCTTCAGATACCGAAAGCGTTGCTGCCGACGTATCCGAGAACTCGGCTGATACCGACACCGCCTCCAAAGCGGAAGAGGTATCCGAAGCCTCGGAAACAAGCGTTCCCGAAACAGAAGAGGTGTCCGAAGTCCCTGAAGCAAGCGAGGAAGAAAACCTGCCCTCAATATTCAAAACCGAAGGTGAAACTGCCGACAAACTGCTGGTGTCCGAAGAATATGAATACATTCATTCGCTTATCGAAAACAAGAATTACGAGAAAGCGTATGAATTACTTAAACAAAAAAAGTATGACGTCTACGGGGAGATGCTATTAAAAAGATTTGCGGAGCTTTACAAAAAAATCGAAAATAATTACGTTTGGTTTTACAGCGGAGTTTGCTGGGATATAACCAACACCACCATTGATGAAAACGGAAAACCGGTACAAACCAAATATTCCACCGATCCCTCTTCCAATGCCGCCGGTACGGTATACGAATACGTTTACAACGAAAAGGGCTTGCTGGTTGAGTACCGAAACGACCAATTCTTTTATGATGAGCAAAACCGTTTGACCGAGATACGCAGCAATGCCGGCCGCAGGGTATACCTGTATTGGTATAATACGGGTCTGCTTGCAAAAAAGGTAGTATATTATTCTTATAACGGTGAAGAGGATATACCAGATAACGTTGAGGAATACTTTTACAGACCGGACGGAAGAATATCCCGTATGAACACGTACGGTCAATCGGGAAATATGTCAGCGGTAACTCAATGGACGCATAACACAATGGGTAAAATCAGCACGGAAAAGGTAACTTACCGAAACGGAGAAACAAAGGTTACGTACTATAAATATGACCAAGACGAAAACCTTATTGAAATTAAAACCACCGATTCCGACGGACATACCGTGATAGAAGAATATACGTATCGCCTGGGTAAGCTTTCGGTACACAGAAAGTACGACCCCGACAGCTACTACACCTATTTCCGTTATCAATACATCTATGATGAAAACGGTAATCTCAAAAACATGACCTGGATGAACCGTGAGCACTTAGCAATAGATTACGGCGTTTCTATTTATGAAACCGACAAAGACGGAAATATAATCAGAACCGAGACCTACGGATACAACGAGCACAGCGAATACGATCACAATATAGTCACCGCAGGCTATGATTCCGAAGGACATCTTGTCTGGAAAAACAGCGGCAATTCCGAAACGGATGAGGCTTGGTCAAAACGCACCTACAGCGGATACGTCGTATACTATAACGAATACGAGGAATTTATGTTGTTGGCATCGGCCCTTCAATAAAGAAAAGAACAATAAACGGCTGACAGAAAATGTCAGCCGTTTTTATTATTTTACCGTAACGTCAAAATATTCGATGGTTACAGGCTGGTTTGCCTGACCCGCAACGTATATTTTTATTCCGGATATTACCAGATATCCATCGTGTATGCAGGCGGAAGAAACGGGAAGAGATGAAAGGGGAATTTCAATATCTATTGTCTGGTTGCTCAATATATCACCGGTATAGGAATCCGTATTGCATTTAAGATAGGGATTGATGCAAAGATACTGTCCCTCGGTATAAGCGTGGGGATAAGCGCCGTCAAAATACAAAAGTATGCTGGCGTTTACGTTGGCGGTGGTGAGGCGGATGCTTAAGGAAGCGTCCTTCACAGGAACCTTTACGCCTCGGGTGTAAGCGCACTGTGCATCCGGCCACAGACCGTTTGTGTTTCTGAAAACAAGCTTATCTGTAGTATTATCCGAAACGCTGACACGTATGGTGTATCCGTCAACGTACCACATGTCCTTTTCAAAGGGCGTGAGAGAAGCGCTTTCGCCCGTGGAAAGCAAAACAGAATTATCGTAATTCACCTCAGGCGCATCGGGGTCTCTTTCAAAATTCTCAAGCATATATGCAGTAACGGTATCCGCAAAGACCTTGTTGCCGTTTTCACTTAAATGTATACCGTCTCCACGCACTATCTGATTTACGGGATACTTTCCGCATTCGGCACGGAGGTCTATAAGATGACAGCCGGTCTCCTCCGCAACGGCACGGGTCATATCGTTATACGTATCCAGCCACTCAAGAATATCTCTGCCGCCGTACATGCTCTTGTCCTGACCCTGACTTGCAAAAAACACGTTTACGTCCAGCGTATTTGTGGTGAGAAGTATGGGCACCGCATCAAGCTCGCGTACCTTTTCCACAAGAGAAGTCATATTTTTCTTAAACTGCTCGGGAGACACCTTGGGAGTATCCACCGCCGTCATAAGCAGGTCGTTCATACCAAAGCAAAGGGTTACGTAATCCGGATTACGGGAAGCAACGAAGGCATCAAATCTGGCAAGACCCTGGGCACTGGTTATACCACCTGCCGCACCGTTGAAAAACTGCATATTACAGTTTTCAGCCACAGTCTTTCCCCAGGAGCCCAAAGCGGTTATGGAATCTCCGAACACTACCAAAAGAGAATTATCAAGAGAAGCGGGAGTAAAAACGCTTTCCTCCGAAACGGTATCGGACACGGTGCTTTCAGACACATCCGAAGCATCGCCTCCGGAGGTGCAGGCACACATTAAAAACAAACATACAAGCATTAGAGCAAATATCCTTTTCATAATATACTTCCTTTCAAAAAGCAAAATTCCGCCGTTAAAGCAAACGGCGGAAAGTGTTTTTATTTATCTTCTCCGCCAAAGGATACGGAGCGCTGATTCATCACACCCTGATATACATCGCCGGACTTGCCAAGATAAAAATTCTTTATAAGCACGCGAAGCTCAAGGGGATAAAGGGGTTCTGCGGAAATATTATCGATATTAAGCCATTTGGTGCCTACCTGAAATTCATCATACTCAAAGGTATTGTTTTCCAATTCGCCCTTTATCTCGCACAGCACCATAAACTCAACGCGGTGCTTTTCCTCGCCCTCAAAGGTCTCACGAATAAACATGATCTCCTTAGGCTCGATATCATATCCTGCTTCTTCTGCCATCTCACGCTTGAGAGTATCGAATATAAGCTCATCAGGACGTTGCTTGCCGCCGGGAAGAGTATAATATGTACCGTTATTCTCCATCTCGGCAACCAAAAGCTTATTGCCCTTTATTATTATTCCCTTAACGGAATTGCGTATTACCATATGTTATAACACCTCTGTTAATCTTACTTATAACAGTAAACAACATTTCGCGGTTTTTGTCAAGGGCAAACAAGCCGAAATTGCTTGACGGAAACGAAATAATGGTGTAAAATTTGTATAAGAACACCGAATAAGCCTCCCGAGAGCAGGTCAATAATACGGACATACTTAAAGGAGGACGAATATATGTTGACCAAAGCAAAGCTTATTGCCTGCATTATAGCAGTAATACTTACCATAACCGTTTCCGACGTTTCGCTTCCCCGAAACGAAAAGAGTATTTATGACACCACGGTGAGACTGCACATACTTGCAAACAGCGATTCCGAGCACGACCAACAGGTAAAATATATGGTCCGTGACGCGGTGGTGCAAAACAGCGACAGCCTTAAAAGCATTACGGATATATCCGTGCTGGAGCAGGAGATAATACGCATTGCCCAGCCAATTGCAGGGAATATGACTGTGCGCACGGAATACGGAAAAGAGTATTACGAGACCCGTGAATACGAAGGGGTAATGTTTCCTGCAGGAACATACACATCTCTTAAGGTGATAATCGGAAACGGAGAGGGAAAGAATTGGTGGTGCGTGCTGTTCCCGCCTTTGTGCCTTTCCGCCGCTACGGCGCAGGACGCCCTTGAAGGCACGGGCATGAGTGAGGACGACGTAAACGTATTCACAAAAACAGACAAAGTAAAATACAAAATAAGATTTCGTATACTTGAGATATTGGGATTTTTATCAAAGGAGTGAAAGACATGCTGCACCGTATTATCGGTAAAAGCGGAAGCGGAAAGACACAAGTAATTATAAACCGAATAAAGGAATGCGTTTCCGCAAAGCAGCAGTGTATCGTCATCGTGCCCGAGCAGCAGTCGGTGGCGTATGAAAGAAAGCTTTCCTCTGCCTTGGGCGACACCTTCAATATGTATTGCGAGGTGCTTAATTTTGAGAGATTGCCCAACCGTGTTTCAAGAGAATACGGCAATCTGGTGTCGTCATATATGGATAAAGGCAGCAGAAACGTGCTGTTGGCATCCGCCGTGTATTCGGTAAAGGATTCCCTTACCGAATACGCCCCCGTTTGCGAGGATAACGATTTTATCAAAAAGGCAAGCGGACTTATTACTAATCTTAAAATGCGGGGAATAACCGCGTCCGACCTTGAAAGCGCGGCTGAAAAAATATCTTCTCCCCGTCTTAAAAACAAAATAAAGGATATATGCACTATGCTTAAGGCATATTCCTCTCTTACGCCTATGGGAATGTATGATCCCGACGATGCACTTACCCATCTTGCACGCAGGCTGGACACACATCCTTTTTTCCTGAACAAGCAGGTGTTTATTGACGGATGCTATACTTATACCGTTCAGGAAACCGAGATTATTAAAAAAATACTCACACAGGCAAGCGAAACCTACATATCCTTTCTGATAGGAGAAGACCCCGACCTTTACAAGGAAACAAGCCTTTGCGCGGAGAACATAAAAAATCTTGCTGTCAAATCCGAAGATATCGTACTCGGCGACAACAAGCGCGCAAAGGATGAATGTATTGAATACGCCCAAGATTTTCTGTGGGATGCGTCTGCGCCCAAATATGAAAAAAATACCGAAAATATAAAAATAATCTCTGCATCCGATACCTTTGGTGAAGCCTCTGCGGTAAGCAGTATTATACATTCACTTATAAGAGAGGGATACAGATATCGGGATATTACGGTAATCACCGGCGCGGCAGGAAATTATGACGGTATTATTGACACCGTGCTTTCATCCGACGGGATACCCTGCTATATGTCAGTTAAGGACGAGCTTGCCACCAAGCCGGTGGTATCTTTTGTGCTGTCCGCGTTGGAGATAGCCGCCACGGATTTTGCCCCCGCTTCGGTAAACCGTTACATAAAAAACAGCTTTTGCTCGCTTACCGTAAAGGAAAGAGACCTTATATCCCGTTATGCGGATATGTGGGGAATACGAGGCAAGCGTTGGTATGACGGCAAGCCCTGGATGATGAATCCCGAGGGATATACCAACACGCTTACCGATTATTCCGCACACATCCTCTCATACGTTAACAAAGCAAGAGATAAAATGATGAATATTCTTTTGCCCGTGCACGAAACCCTTACCTCTCCATCTCTTACGGTGAGAAGCGGCGTGGAGGCACTTTACAGCCTGCTTATATCTGCAGAAGCGGACAAGCGTCTGCTTGCCCGTGCAAGGGTGCTTCAGGACACGGGTAAAGAACGGGAAAGCGATATTCTTGCCCAGATATGGGATACGCTTATAGATATTTTTGACCGTCTGGCGGCGATTTGCGGCGATGAGAGGATAACGCCCGAAAGACTGCACAGATATTTGCTTCTTATGATACAATCCCGTTCCGTAGGCGCAATACCTCCCGTAGCGGACAGCGTTACGGTAGGCGATGCACGGCTTATCCGTGCGGAAAACTGCCGCGCCTGCATACTTATGGGAGTTAATGACGGTGTATTTCCAAAAGCTCCCGGAAGAAACCCATTGTTTGACCAAGCCGAGCTGGATGCGCTGGCAGAGGCTGGAGCTGAAATTGCCATACCCTTTTTCAGACAGCAAAACGAGGAACGCTTTTATTTCACGGCGGCGGTGTCCGCACCTGCGGAAAAGCTGTTTGTTACGTATCCCAGAGGTGACCTTGGCGGTGCTTCGCTTCGCCCGTCAGTTGCGGTAATGCGATTGAAGGAGCTGTTCGGAATTGACGAAGCCCACTTCGGTGACAATGAAACGGATATGCTTTACTGTGTTCCTGCCGCAAAGAGACATTTGGGCGGAATTAAAAACCCCTATATAACCGAAGGGCTTGACGGGCTGTGGGAAAAAGAAAAAACAGCACCCATATATGATGAGAACGCTTTTGTTGAGACTGATGACAGAGTCCTTTCTCTTACGCCCAGCCGAACTGACAAGTATGCATCCTGCCCCTTTTCCTTCTTTGCAAGGTATTTGTTAAAGCTGAGAGAGGACAAAAAGGCATCCTTCTCCGCCCCTGAGGTGGGAACCTTTATACACGCAATACTTGAGGAGTTTGTTGCCGGCAGAACAGAAGGCGGTGTGTTTACTCCCCTGCCCGAAAAGGAGGCAAAGGAGGAGGTAGACCGTCTTACCGAAAGCTATATTCTGTCCGTAGCGGGAGAATATGCGCAGGACAAGCGGTTTATTCACGCAGTAAATAAATTCAAGCGCACGCTGGGTCTGCTTATTAAAAACATATCCGCAGAGTTTGCGCAAAGTAAGTTCTGCCCCGTGGGATTTGAAGTAAAGATAGGTATGGGCGACCTGCCTGCGGTAGAGATCCCCACGGAAAAGGGAGTGGTGCGGCTGTGCGGAATTGTTGACCGTACCGACACCGCAGTTATTGACGGAAAAACCTACCTGAGAGTTATTGACTACAAGACGGGGGACAAAAAGTTCTCTCTTGAAAAAATAGAAAAGGGTCTGGACCTGCAGATGCTTATGTATCTCTTTGCCTGCTGTGCCGCAGACCAGACCGGAAACACCCTGCCTGCAGGAGTATTGTATATGCCTGCGTCCGCCCCTCAGCTGGACGGTGAAAAGGAATATGAGGATATTGAGCAGGCGGCAATTAAAGGAATTAAAAAGAGCGGTCTTGTCCTTGCCGACCCCGAGATCATCCGAGCAATGGATGCAGAGGGAGGCGGAGTATTTATACCTGCACGGCTTAAGAAGGACGGCACCGTATCATCGGTGGGCGCAAGTGCAAAAACACTTGAAGAATTCGATGAATTGCAGGATAAGCTTAAGAACACCATACGGGATATGGGCGATAGGCTTATATCCGGTGATATGTGTATAAAGCCGATAAAGGACGGAAGCATAAACGCCTGCAGATATTGCGAATTCAAGGCGTTTTGCAGAAAGCAATAAAACGGAAGGGAGGAATACAATATGCCATTTACCACAGCGCAGACAAAAGCAATCGAAACACGGGATGTAAGTCTGGTAGTATCCGCAGGCGCAGGAAGCGGCAAGACCACGGTAATGACCGAGCGTATCCTCCGTTCTGTTCTGGACGGAAGGGATATTAACCGATATCTGATAGTTACCTTTACAAAAGCAGCGGCGGCTGACGTGAGAGAAAAGCTGTACCGCGGACTGATGAAGGCGCAGGCGGAGGATCCTAAAAACCGTCATATTGCGGGACAGCTTATGTCACTGCCGTCGGCAGATATATCCACGGTCCACGCCTTTTGCTATTCAAGGATAAAAGCATCTTTTTCGCTGTTGGGAATAACACCCGACGTCCGCGCCGCAGACGAGACGGAGGCAAATCTTTTGCTTGAGGAAGCAATGGAAAAGGCGGTAACCGAGGGATACGAAAAGGGCGGCGAAGGATTTTTGCTTTTGGCAGACGCTTTGTCAGGCAGAAGAAACGACAAGCGCCTTGTGGAATCCATGCTGTCAATGTATAAGGGATTGCGAGTATACCCCCACCCCTTTGAGTTTTTGCAAGGTCTTATTGACGAATTGGAAGCAGACTGTGCCCATACCCGATACGAGAGCACGGCGGTATGCAAAATAATAATGACAGAGGCAAAGGAAAGTCTGCTTACCCTCAGAGCGCAGATAGCCGACTTGTGCAGGTTTACCGAGGATGCGGGAGAAGAAGTGTTTATCCCTGCCGCATACGGAATTCTGGAGGAAACAGACAAAATAATTGCCGCATTCCCTGCAGGATACTCGGTGGTAAGAGCAAGTATAAACGGAATCAAAAACCCGCGTATTCCGTCAAAGGGATTTGCCGACGAAACTGCAAAGGAATACATATCCCAATGGAAAACACAGATATTTGAAGAAATTAAAAAAATAAAAACAAGACTTTTCCTGTTCACCGCAGAGACAAATCTTAAGGATATGCGGTATTCCCTTAAAATACTAAAAGCGGCAAAGGAGTTTTTGTCCGAGTTTGATTCTTTGTATACCCGTGCAAAGGAAAAGGCAGGAGTAATTGATTTTCCCGACCAAGAGCATTTGATGCTTGAACTGCTGGAAAAAGACGGATGTCCCACACCGCTTTGCGAGGAACTGAAACGGAATTTTGACGAAATTTACGTTGACGAATATCAGGACACAAACCCCTTGCAGGACAGAATTTTCTCCTTGCTTTCGGGAAACAACCGATTTATGGTAGGCGACGTAAAGCAAAGTATTTATCGGTTCCGTTCCGCACATCCCGATATTTTTATGTCATACTGCCGTGAGTTCGGCACCAAGGAAAAGCCCTGCACCGACAAGGTGGTCTTGCGGGAAAATTTCAGATGCGATAAAAATATAATTGATTTTTGCAACAAGGTATTTACGGGAATTCCCGAGCTTTGCAGGCAAATGAATTACGGTGAGGAAGCCCTTGTATTCGCAAAGGACAAAAACACAGGTGATAACCCCGTAACCTTTACCGTAATAACCTGCGGAGAGGAAATGAGTGCCGAGGAAAAGCAAATTTCCGAAGCAACGTATATTGCAAACGAAATAAACTCTTTGGTGGGAAAGAAATACAAAAATGACGGTACGCTTATTAATTACGGCGATATTGCCATACTTTTTACTGCGCTGAAAAGCAACGTGAGCGTTTACACCAAGGTGTTTGACGAATGTAATATTCCCTGCCGCGCGGAAAAAAGCGAAAGCTTTTCCGACAGGCAGGAAATACTGCTGGCGGTAGCCGCGTTAAAGACTATCGACAACCCTACCTCCGATATTCCCCTTGCGGCAACAATGAGGTCGCCTCTGTTCGGTTTTACCGCAGACGAGATGTTAAAGGTTCGCCGCTGTGTAAAGACGGACTGCCTTTACGATTGCGTGCAGGCGGCGGCAAAGGCGTGGAAGGCTGACAGAGAAAAGGGAAAGCATTACCGTTCATTCCCTTCCGTGCTTAAAGCCACACCCGTTCCCCGAAGAATACTCAAAGCGGAAAACGGATATATATCCAAAGCCGTTTCCGATAAATGCAAAAAGCTGCTTTCCCGAATACACGCATGGCGTATCGGGGCGGAGGGAACCCCTGCCCACCGCTTTATTTGGCAGTTTTACAACGAAAGCGGTATTGTCTCCGCCGTGCTTTCCGAGGATAACGGCGAAAAGCGTTACCGCAACCTTATGCTTTTGTATGAATATGCCCGTTCCTATGAATCGGTATCCTACAAGGGATTAAGCGCCTTTTTGAAGTATCTTGACAGCGCAGAAGGGCTGGAGGAAGCAAAATCTCCCGATGACGGCGGTAACACCGTTAAGCTGATGACTATACACCGCTCCAAGGGATTGGAGTTTCCCGTGGTGTTCGTTGCGGATACCGACAGGGAATTCCGTCTGCACGACGGCGGCAACGTATTGATACGTAAGGACGGTATTGGCATAAAGTTTTCCCAATACGACGGTATGGTTGTGAAAAACAACTGTGTTATGGACAGTCTGCTGGTTAAGGAGATGCGTGACCAGATATCGGAAGAAGCGAGAAAGCTTTACGTTGCACTTACCCGTGCAAGAGAAAGACTGTACGTTACCGCAAAAAGCGAGGAGATTTCCGACCTTGGCGGCGATATGCGTACCGCACGCTGCCACGGAGATTGGATAGCTGAAAGCGTGGGATTTGATATTCGGGACGGTTATCTGTTCAGACAGATAAACGCCGAGGATATATTCCCCGAGATATCCGAGGAAAAAAGCCATGCCTTCTATCCCCCCGAAAAGGATATATTCTCTCCCCTGAAATTCGTATATCCCCATACCGGTGCGGATATTCCCGCAAAAATATCGGTTTCCGAAATACGCCCCGGACTTTTGGAGGAGGAAGAATACACCCGTACCGTAAAACGAAGCTCGGTACTGCGCAAGCCCGCATTTTTGGGAAGCCACGCGTTTACTGCAGCAGACAAGGGCACCGCAAGCCATTTGTTTATGCAGTTTGCGGATTTTGATAATACCGTTAAAAACGGCGCGGCGGCAGAGGCAAACCGTCTTGCGGAAAGAGGGTTTATTACTCCCGAACAGCTTGAGCTTATGGATCTTAACGCGATAACACTTTTCTTTAAGTCCGACCTTTACCGCAGAATGTGCGAAAGCAAGGAGACCCACCGCGAAAAACGCTTTTCCGTTGAGGAGAGTGACAGAGTCGTCGGCGGCACGGGAAAGGAAAAGATACTTGTGCAGGGCGTTATCGACTGCTTCTTCCGTAATCCCGACGGCACCTACACCGTGGTGGATTACAAAACAGACCGCGTTAAGGAAAAGGACACTCTTATCGCCCGTCACAAGCCACAGCTTTCATTCTACGTATCTGCTGTTGAAAGAATGACAGGCGCAAAGGTTTCCAAAGCAGTGCTTTATTCCTTCGCTTTGAGCGAGGAAATTGAAGTGAAAGTTACAAGTATATAAGTTACCATAGTTCAAAAATACTCCCCGAGAGAAACCTCTCGGGGAGTATTTGCTATTCTGCTTTGTCAAGATACAGAACGGGGTCAACGGCGGTGCTGCCCACCTTTACCTCAAAGTGAAGATGGGGAACGGTGGCGGATTCGATAATAGCAGTAGAGCCTACGGTGCCGATTGTCTGACCTGCTTTTACGTTGGTGCCTACAGAGATTCCCTCGGGAAGCTCCTCAGCCAGATTGGCGTATACTGTGGTGAGAGTGCCGCTGTGGGTAACCTCCACCACGGTGCCGTAAAACGCATCGTTATACACGGCGGTAACGGTGCCGTCGGTATAGCTTACGACCGAAGTGCCTTCCTCTGCCGCAATATCAACGCCGCAATGGGTGCGGTAATCCTGCATGGTAGGCGAAAACACCAATTCGGTAAGCGAATGGGAGGTAACGATACTGCCCGAAACGGGAGCCTTGTAAACGGGAACAGTAATAACGTCTGCGGGAACGTCACCCGGAATATCACCTACAGGTGTATCGGATATTTCGGGAAGCTGAATAGAAGGCACCGATATCTCGGGCAGAGAGATATCGTCACCCTGATTGATAGAATAGATACTCACCGCCATCACCGCAACGGTCACCACCGCCGCACCGAGATAAACGTATGCCGAATACCGCTTGAAGATTTTATTAAACGGTATCTTCTTAAAGTTAAAGCGCTTTTTGTCCTTCATAAAAAGAAATCCCCCTTTTATATTTCAGAGCTATTTTGCCCATATAAAGGAGGATATATTCAAGTTTTATATTTTCATTGTAACCAAAGTGCCCGAAAAATAATGGGTTATTATCTGACGGTAGGTTTTCCCTTCCTCTGCCAGCAGGCAGGCGCCGTAAAGAGAAAGACCGTATCCGTTTCCGATTCCGCGGCATAACACGCTGTACCCTCCGTCAGGCAGAGAGTTAATTGTAAAATTATTGGAGGACAGCCCGAAAAACTCAATAAAATCCATAGCGGCAACGGCACCCGTTTCGGTATCCACGGAAACTGCCCTGCCGTCCTCGCCGTAGGTAACGCTTAATATCTCTCCCCTGCCGAAATTCGAAATATCCAAAGAAGAAATGCTTTTTTCGCTGTAAAAGCCGGGATAACCGCTTTCATCGGGAGTGGGCACCGACAAAAGATAAGGCGTGTCTCCGCAGGCGGTCATCTCATAAGAGCAAAGGTGGAAGCAGGCGTTTATTACGCTGCCGGAATAGGTTATATACTCTCCCTCTGTGGAATAAACGGCGTTTTTTAATGCGGTATAGACTGTGTCGTCCATTGCGGAAGAATCCCCCTCGGGAAGTAGATTGCCGTTATAGTATATGTAAGTGCGCAGAGTGACGGCAATAGCCTTCAGCGCTTCCTCGGGAAGAGTATCGGTACAGATGCCGGACATTACCGAAAGCAGATACTCCTGATCAGGAAGGGTCTTTTCCTCCACGCCAACAGAGGGATACAAGGGCAAAAGAAGCACCCACAAAAAACAAAACAAAAAAAGAAGCAGAAGGTTTTTCAAAACGGCGTTACGCCCCTTTCTGCTTCAATTATATTCGGTTTTAACTCTTTTTATTCTGCACTTTCGGGCAGTTCCTCTACAGCATCAACAGCATACATACGGCTGTAGATATAGGTTACCATTACCAGATCTGCCAGACAGTACACGGTAATATCCGTAAAGCTGAAGGGCCAGAACAAGGAAAGGAACAACGCGGGCACGCAGTATACCAGTATAAGCATATTGGTTATAAGACCCAAAGCAACGTATATGCGTTTGCGTCGGTAGCCGACGAAATATCTTCCCTCACAGCAAAGGAACAGCATAAGAGAAGCAAGTCCCAAAAGGTGATAGCTGTATGAAGAAGCGGTAACCGTAAGACTGCGGGCAACGAAATCATAAAGCAATCTGATCGCCGTAAGGAGCACGGGAACCATAGAAAAGACGGGTAAAAGCTTTGAAAACTTACTGCGGGAGCGTCTGGAAGATATGATAAGGAAATAAACGCCGGTCAAAACAGTAAAGAATATGATTACCAAAAATCCGATTCCATACTTTTGCTTTTCAAAAACCATACGGTAAACATAGTATATTACCAGCGTGAGACACATCATTCCAGTAAGCGCAGAGGGGAACACCACAAAGGGGCGCTCTGAGGAGAACACGCCGTTCAGCTTCCCTGCGAACACTACACTGCCTATAAAAAACAGCAGAGCAAAAACCACGCAGACGATAGCAAACACCATCGGTGCGTTGGTTCCCTCAAGGTAATACAACCCGTCGGTATTCTCAAGTGACGATGCTTCTATATTATTTATGATCAACACAACGCGCAGGAATGCCAGCACCAGAGTGGCAAGCAGAGATGCGGTTATAAAAAGCTTGTACTTCTTTTCGCTGTTCAACATAAACGAAAGCCCTTTCCCCAAATATCTACATAATTATACAACAGATTTTTCGAGTTGTAAAGGATATCAGGGATTTGTTTGCATTTTGTTAAAAATTTATACGCTTTATTTGCTGAAATTGCTGCATAAAGCGGTCTTTGTGCCGGGGAAATAGAAGTTAAGGATATAATCCCACTTGTAACCCTCAACACCCATCTGATGTCCGCCGCGCTGGCTGTAGCCTACGCCGTGGCCGTTTCCGATACCGTGAAGAATAACACCGTCAGCAGTATATTCGATGGTGAAGTTTGCACAGCGGATATCAAGTGCAGCCATAATATCACCGCCGTACTTTATCTCGGACACGTTGCCGGCAGTATCGGTTATCTTAAGTCTGTAAACGTAAGGTCCGCCGTAGGGGTCGGTTTCCGCAATAGCAATAGATTTTACTGCGCCGGTAGTGGTGTGCTTTTTAAGCTTTTTGCTTAACTGCTCGTAGGTATAAGTAACAGTCCACTCTCCGCCGTAATCCAGAGGCTCGTTTTCATATCTTACCACGCGGAGATAAGGAATATCCGCACCGATCCAGGCTGCAAAGCTGGAGCAGGAGGAATATCCGTGGCTGGAGCTGTATGCTACCAGACAAGGCTCGCCTTTATAGGTGAGAACGATACCCTTTGTCTCATCAACCGCCTTGTCGTTAAGCTCATCTCTGTGATGTGTGCCGCGATAGGACTGACAGCAGTTGCGGTTACAAAGGTCAAAATCCTCACCGTGGTCCTTTGCCACGTAAACGAGAGTGCGGCAGATAACGGAAAACGCCTTGCGGCTTTCAAAGGATCCGTCTGCACCGATCTCGGCAGACATAACGCCTTTAACGTAAGTCTCAATATCAACACGGTTGATAACGGTAATTCCCTTTTCGCCTGCAGAAAGAATGATCATTCCCTCATATCCCCAATCGGTGGTAGAAAGCACGATGGGAAAAGCGGAACGGATATAAGCCTTTTCACAAGGAACGCCGTTGAAATACATAACGCCGTCCGCCCATGTAAAGGTGAGAGTTTTATGCACGTCGCCGCCGTAAGTAAGCATACTGTTTTCGGATGCGGTAAGTGTCAATTCCTTTACAGCTCTGTTTCCGTAGTTAAGACCAACGTCAACAAGATTATCCTCGGTATCCTTTACGGGACGGGTGGGAGCAGGCATGGGGATATCAAGCCTATCCTCAACACTGTCCTCCGCGGAAGGACGGGACACTTCGGGAACAGACACATTCTCACGGGATTCCTCTTCCGTAACCGACGAGGTATTCTCACCGCTTGCGGAGGAAGCCACGGGGAGTATGATAAGCGCCGCCAGAACGACGGTAAGTATTATCAGACCTGCCTGCTTTCCCTTGGTTTTTTTAAGATTCATATTTAACTCCTTGATTAACGGAATGTATGATTATCGGCCCGAGAAGCGTCTATTTATACGCAATATAATAATAAGGTATATCAAAAAAAATGCCGACAAGGGTAATATTATAATCAAAACTGCGGTATTGTCAATGTTTTTTTGCATTTTTTCTATGAAAACGGCATTTTACACTTCTATTTGACCGGTTTTTTGAATGAAATTATGGAATTTTGACGAAAAAAACAGGTGTAACCCCGATATAATCTGCTTCTTTTAAGAAACAGTGATACAGCGGAGCAAAGAAAAACCGCGTATTTTACACGTTTTCGGATGATAGAATATACAATCGTTATGTCGATAATATACAAAACGCCGAAAAAGAATAATTGCTTGTACACCCGTATATATTTATGTATGCGGTAAAAGCTGAGAATATGAACGCGCCCAAAAATATCTGTTGTAAAAAGTATTGTAAAACCCCTTGAAAAACTGCGCAAAGTGTGTTATACTCTTTCCGCACCCGATGCCGGTGTGATGGAATTGGCAGACGTGCCAGACTCAAAATCTGGTGGTAGCGATACCGTGCGGGTTCGACCCCCGCCACCGGCACCAACAACTTTGGCAAGAAAGACGATTGCGCGGGCAACCGTCTTTTTTGTTTTAAGTGCCACCATTGTTTATGGTTGCAGAACAATACTCAAAGCTTCACGCTTTGTGCATAAAAGTGCAAAAGTATTTAATATTTTTTCATTTTTCGAAAATTTGTCATTGACATACGGAATATAAAGTGATATATTATAAAGGTCAATTATTTCCTAGGCAAAAGGAGAAAAAAAGAAAAATGAAAAAGATATTTGCATTATTACTCACAGTACTTATGGTAGTTTCGCTTACCGCGTGCAATACCAACCCTGCTGACAATTCCGATGACGGCAAGTTCGTTATAGGTGTTGTTCAGCTCGCTCCTCACCCCGCACTTGACGCCGCTACACAAGGCTTTATTGATAAAGTAAAAGCTGAACTCGGCGAAGAGAATGTTGAGGTTAAGGTTCAGATCGCAGCAGGTGATACCGCTACCTGCGCTCCCATTGTAAACGCTTTCGTTTCTGACGATGTTGACCTTATACTGGCAAACGCTACTCCCGCTCTTCAGGCAGCAGTTGCAGCTACTACCGACATTCCCATTCTCGGCACTTCCGTTACCGAATACGGCGTCGCTCTTGACATCAAGGACTTTAACGGCACCGTTGGCGGCAACGTTTCCGGTACTTCCGACCTTGCTCCTCTTGATAAGCAGGCAGCAATGGTTAAGGAATGGTTCCCCGAAGCAAAGAACATTGGTCTTGTTTACTGCTCTGCTGAGGCTAATTCCCAGTACCAGGTAGACGAGGTTCAGAAACTGCTTGAAGGTCTCGGATTTACCTGCAAACAGTATCCCTTTGCAGACTCCAACGAAATGCAGTCTGTTGTACAGAAGGCTGCTTCCGAATCCGACGTTATCTACGTTCCTACCGATAACACCGTTGCAAATGCAACAGGTATTATTGACGGTATCTGCCGTCCCGCAAAGATTCCCGTAATCGCAGGCGAGGAGGGCATCTGCTCCGGCTGCGGCGTAGCTACCCTTTGTATCAGCTACTATGACCTTGGTGCTGCTACCGGTGAGATGGCTGTTAAGATCCTTAAGGGTGAAGAAGATATCTCCACTATGGCTATTCAGTACGTTGCGGCTGAAAAGGTTACCGCAAAGTACAACAAAGAAATCTGCGATGAATTGGGTCTCACTCCTCCCGAAGGATACGTTGCTATCGAAAAAGCAGACTAAAGCGTAATAATTTTTAGGCGAGATGGTTTTTGACCACCTCGCCTGCATTATCATAAAGACAAAAATTTTCAGAGGAATTTACTTATGACCAGTTTTATTAATGCTCTTCCCAGTGCGGTGGCGCAGGGACTTATATGGGGCATAATGGCGATCGGCGTGTATATAACGTACAGATTGCTGGATATTGCCGACCTTACGGTAGACGGCTCCTTCTGTACCGGCGGTGCAGTCTGCGCGGTAATGATAGTTGCAGGCTATAACGTATGGCTTGCTATGCTGGTTGCGTTTGTTGTCGGTATGATTACCGGCTGGGTAACGGGCATTCTGCACACCAAGCTGGGAATACCCGCTATTCTTGCAGGTATACTCACACAGCTTGCTCTGTGGTCGGTAAACCTTGCCATAATGGCGATGAAGGCTAACCAGCCCATTAACGCAAGCAGCTATAAGCTTTTGGTATCTCTCCGCTTCCTGCAGGATGTTGCAAAGGGACAAAAACCCTTCTACATGCACCCTCTGTTTACGGTTGGTCTGTTTACCGTAGGAATTATCGCTTTGCTTTACTGGTTCTTCGGCACCGAATTGGGCGCATCTCTCCGTGCTACCGGCGCAAACGGAAATATGTCCCGCGCACAGGGTATAAACACCAACTTCAACAAGGTTTTGGGACTTATGCTGTCCAACGGTCTTGTTGCTTTGTCCGGCGCACTCCTTGCACAATACCAGAGCTTTGCGGATATTAATATGGGCAGAGGCGCAATAGTTATCGGTCTTGCCGCAGTTATTATCGGTGAAGTGCTTTTCAGCAAGATATTCCGCAATTTTGCGCTTAAACTGCTTTCCGTAAGCTTCGGCGCAATAATATACTATATCGTTATTCAAGCGGTAATAAGCCTGCTGGATATCAACTCCAACTATATGAAGCTTATCTCCGCAGTAATAGTTGCTGTATTCCTTGCAGTTCCCTATCTGCGCCACAGCTTCAGAGGCAAGCGGGCAAAGCCTGCCAAAGCCGGAAAGGAGAACACCAATGCTTAAGGTACAAAACATACGCAAGGTATTCAACGCCGGCACGGTTAATGAGAAGGTTGCTATTAACGACCTTTCCCTTGAATTGAGATCCGGTGATTTCGTAACCGTTATCGGCGGTAACGGCGCAGGTAAAAGTACGCTGCTCAACTGCGTTGCAGGCGCGTATATAACCGATGCAGGCAATATTCTTATTGACGGCGTGGACGTTACCTTCCTGCCCGAGCATAAGAGAGCAAAGTATATCGGCAGAGTATTCCAGGACCCTATGATGGGTACTGCCGCAACAATGCAGATAGAAGAAAATCTGGCGCTTGCTTCCCGCCGCGGAAAAATGCGTCTGCTGGGCCCCGGTATAACCAAGAAGGAACGTGAAGAATACCGTGAACAGCTTAAGATTCTGGGTTTGGGTCTGGAAGACCGTATGACTGCAAAGGTTGGTCTGCTGTCCGGCGGACAGAGACAGGCGCTCACCCTGCTTATGGCAACTCTCCGCCAGCCCAAGCTGCTGCTCCTTGACGAGCATACCGCAGCCCTTGACCCCAAGACCGCCGCAAAGGTGCTTGAGACGACCGAGAAAATAGTTACCCAAAACAACCTTACCACACTTATGATAACCCACAATATGCGAGACGCCATTGCATACGGCAACCGCCTTATAATGATGCACGAGGGCAGAGTTGTGGTTGACGTTTCCGGCGAAGAAAAGAAAAACCTCACCGTGGAACAGCTTATGGGTCTGTTCTCCAAAACAAGCGGCACGGAGATCGCAAACGATAAACTACTGCTTTCATAAAACAAAATCACCCCAACAACAAAATCACCTGCCGTTTTGTATTAAACGGCAGGTTTTGAATTTTGCATAAAAATATTTTGTACTTTTCAGCGTTTTATACAATTGCAAAGCATAAAAAAGTATGATAACATATATATAGAGGTAATGGAAGTATTTACCAAATATTATTACGAAAGGCGGCGGTTCCCATGGTTTCATTTTTCTTTACGAATACAAACACGAAAAATAATGAAACACACGGGAACGGCACGTATACGGTAAAAGTTCGACTTAAAAATTCTACCGGAAAGAAAGCGTATTTCGGTCTTGCCTGGTGGCAAGAGAATTGATACAATAGAAAGGAACGCATAATGAAAAAAGTATTATACATTTTACTTTGCATTCTTTTGACACTTTGTATGCTTGTGAGCTGTGAAGACTCAGAGGAAAGTATTGCAAGTGTAAGCAAGGATATGCCTACCGAAGATTCAAGCAATATAGCAGGTGAGATATCTCAAGAAAATAGCAATATTACAGAGAACGCAAAACAAGTGGTTGATATAGTACTTGACGGAGACGGTTTTGACGCTGCGCTTGATAACTTTTATGAAGACGACGAATATATTTATCAGTTTGGCTGCTTAATGAGTGATGCAATAACAGTATATTACTCCGACGGTACTACACAAAACGTAAAAGAAGCACTGGCCGACGGCAATATTGTTATTACCGATCTTAATAAATTTGGTATAACCTATACAAGAATACCCAAAGACGTTTCAAACTGAATTACAAAAAACACGGCGGAGAAAGTTTTCCTTTCTCCGCCGTGTTCTTTTTGCGGGGGTATCCTTTTTTGGGGTATCCTTTTTGTATCATTGTGTCGAAGTTCGTAATATATTGATATTACGGAGGTTGATATCTTTTGGTACAGATAATTAACGGGATGTTGATACCCTTTGTGGGCACGGCGCTGGGCGCGGCGTGCGTATTCTTTTTGAAAAAGGACTTGTCCCCACGAGTGCAAAAGGGGTTTCAGGGCGGTGCCGCAGGGGTTATGGTGGCGGCAAGCTTTTTTAGTCTGCTGGTGCCGTGTATTGAGCAAAGCGAGGGAATGGGAAAACTGAAATTTATTCCCGCCGCCGCAGGATTGTGGACGGGATTCCTTTTTTTAATGCTGCTTGATATAATCATACCTAAAATATACGCCAGTGCAAAGGCAGACGGCGGTAAAAGCAAAAGAACCACCATGCTGTTTTTGGCAGTAACACTGCACAACGTGCCGGAAGGAATGGCTGTGGGTGCGGTGCTGGCGGGACTTGCCGAGGGAGATGCAGGCATAACCGCCGCCGCGGCGGTAACACTTTCTTTGGGAATTGCATTCCAGAATTTCCCCGAAGGCGCCATAATTTCCCTGCCCCTGAAAGCAAAAGGAATGGGCAAAGGAAAAGCGTTTATGTGGGGAGCGCTGTCCGGCGCGGCAGAGCCGGTGGCGGCGGTATTAACACTTCTGCTGGCAGGCTTTCTTACACCCCTTATACCCTACTTTCTGTCCTTTGCCGCAGGCGCTATGATATTTGTGGTGGTTGAGGAGCTGATGACCGAAAACTCACGCACGGGGAATATATTTTTTGCTATTGGATTCACACTGATGCTGATAACCGACTGTATTTTATAAAAACTTGAAATTTGATAAAAGCTGTTGTATAATGCGGTATACGAAAAGAAAAGGGTGAAAAAAATGATATTCGAAAAGCAGATAGAAAAGGTATATCGCGCCACCCTTTACGGCAGGTGCGATGATAACGGAACGGCGTATTATTTCTCCCACAAGGATTTTGAGGGGCTTAACGCACAGCCCTACACATTTGTTTCATCAACGGGAAACAAGCTTAAAGGCTATTTTTATTCATACAAAAATCCCGTACCCAACCGTCTTGTAATCTTTGACCACGGCTACGGCGGCGGACACCGCTCTTATATGAAAGAAATTGAAATGCTGTGCAGACACGGCTATAGGGTCTTTTCATACGACCACACCGGCTGTATGGAGTCTGAGGGAGACAGCACAAACGGGTTTGCGCAATCTCTACACGATCTTGACGATTGCATCACAGCATTAAAGGCGGATGACGGCGTAGATACCTCGGACATCTCGGTTGTGGGACACAGCTGGGGTGGATTTTCAACAATGAATATTGCTTCCCTTCACCCGGATATTACCCACGTTGTGGTAATAAGCGGATTCGTATCTGTTGAAAAAATGGTGCACCAGAACTTTTCGGGTCTGCTTAAAAGCTACCGCAAGTATATTTACGGTATTGAACAGCACTCCAACCCCAAATACGTTGGCTTTAACGGAGTGGAGACCCTTTCAAAAACAGACGCAAAGGTACTGCTTATCTATTCGGATAACGACACGCTGGTTAAAAAGGAAATACACTTTAATTCCCTTAAAAGCGCACTTGAAAACAAGGAAAACGTTACCTTGCTTCTTGTGAAAAACAAGGGACATAATCCCAATTACACCGAAAACGCCGTAAAGCTTTTGGGTGAATACGGAAAAGCAAAGGGAAAAGCAATAAAGAAAAAGCTGCTTAACACCGAAGAGGACAAAAAAGCCTTTGTTGAATCCTTTGATTGGGACAAAATCACCGAGCAGGACGAAAAGGTCTGGAAAGAAATATTTAATATACTTGATAAATAAATTAAAGGCTCTGCGCGTGCAGAGCCCTTGTTTTTGTTATTTGTGCTTTTTAAGAAGTCCCATAGCCTTTACAAGCTCCATTACCACCAGAGGAACAAATATGAGTCCCAATGCGATAAGGTACAGATGCCAAGGCAGGTATACAAGACCGAAAACAACGGAAACGGGAGTGAACAGCACGATTGCCATCAGTATAACAGCGATAGCCGCCGCCTGATTGAGCTTTTTATTGCCAAAGAAGCCGATGCGGAACAGCGAACGGTCGGAACGCATATTATACGCCTGAACTATCTGGGAGAACGCCAGCACTGCGAATGCCATTGTCTGACCTGCGCTTTCGCCTGCGGCATTAAGACCTATTGCGTATGCGGCAAGTGCAAGAGCACCGAACATTATACCCTGAAGCACTATTCTGACACCGTAGCCGTGAGCAAACAGACCTTCTGTCTTGGGTCTGGGAGGAACGTCCATAATATCCTTTTCGGTAGGCTCCATACCCAGCGCGATGGCAGGCAGACCGTCTGTAATAAGGTTTATCCAGAGAAGCTGCATTGACATAAAGGGGCTCTTGTGCCAGATTAGCATTGCCACGAAAACAGACACAACTTCACCGAAGTTGGTACCCAGCAGGAAGCCTACAACCTTTTTGATATTGGTGTAGATGCCTCTTCCCTCTCGTACCGCGTCAACGATAGTGGCGAAGTTATCGTCGGAAAGAGTCATATCCGATGCGCCCTTTGCAACGTCGGTACCGGTAATACCCATTGCACAGCCGATATCAGCGGCTTTAAGTGCAGGTGCGTCGTTAACACCGTCACCGGTCATGGAAACAACGTGTCCCTTCTTTTGCCAAGCCTTAACAATTCGTATCTTGTTTTCGGGAGAAACGCGGGCGTATACCGAGATATCCTCCACGCAGGCGTCAAGCTCCGCTTCGGACATACTGTCAAGCTCGGTGCCCGTAACGGCACGCTGACCGGGACGGAGTATGCCAAGCTCACGGGCGATGGCGGATGCGGTAATAATATGGTCGCCGGTTATCATAACGGGGCGTATGCCTGCGCGCAGGCAGGTTGCAACTGCCGCCTTTGCCTCGGGACGAGGCGGGTCGATCATACCCAGAATACCCATAAAGGTAAGACCGTTTTCAAGGACTTCGGGAGTGATTTCGGCAGGAAGCTCGTCAATAACCTTATATCCCACCGCAAGCACGCGAAGTGCGTCCTCACTGAGAAGCTCGGTAAAGCGCTTGGCTTCGTCGATATTACCCTTAACGCAACGGGATGCCATTACGTCAAACGCGCCCTTTACGATTACGGTTATCTTTCCGTCGATGCTATTGACAGAGGTCATAAGCTTTCTGTCAGAATCGAAGGGAATGGTAGCAAGACGGGGATAAGCGGCGTTAAGCTCCTCCTTGGACATACCGTTGTTGTACGCCGCAAGGACGATAGCAGTTTCCGTAGGGTCACCGATGTGGGTAACCTTATCAGCCTCAACCAAAACAGAGCCGTCACTGCACAGAGTTCCGTATGCGAGAAGCTTTTTCATATCCTCGCTGTTGGTGTGGGAGATATCCTCACTGTCGGCACTGCCCTCAACCCAACCCTTTACAAGAGTCATACGGTTTTGGGTGAGAGTGCCTGTTTTATCCGAACAAATAATGGAAGCGCCGCCGAGAGTTTCTACTGCAGGGAGACGGCGGATAACCGCATTTTTCTTTGCAAGGCGCTGTACGCCGATGGAAAGAACTATGGTTACGATTGCGGGAAGTCCCTCAGGTATTGCGGAAACGGCGAGAGAAACTGCCGTCATAAATATCTCAAGAGGCTTAAGGTCGTTAAGAAGACCTACGATGAATATGACAACGCATATTCCCAGTGCAAGAAAGCCCAGATATTTTCCAAGCTTTGCAAGCTTTTTCTGCAGAGGGGTCTGACCGTCCTCCTCACCGGAGAGAAGTGCGGCGATCTTGCCCATCTCTGTTTCCATACCGATATTGGTTACAACGGCTGTGGCAGTACCGTAAGTGATACTGCAGCCAGAATATACCATATTACTTCTGTCGCCCAAAGGGGAATCCTCGCCTACCAAGGCAGACGCATCCTTTTCCGTAGGAACAGACTCACCTGTCAAAGCAGATTCCTCGCTCTTAAGAGAGGCGCTGTATATAAGACGTGCGTCTGCAGGAACGAAATCGCCTGCTTCCAGCTTGATAATATCACCGGGAACCAAGGCGGAAGCCATAACTACCTGCTCCTTACCGCCGCGGATGACTCGGGAGTGGGGCGCAGACATACTCTTTAGTGCTTCAAGAGCTTTTTCCGCCTTACTTTCCTGCATAACGCCCATAATGGCGTTTACGACAACTATAACAAGGATAAGCAACGGCTCAAAAAATCCTTTAGCCTCCCCCTCAAGACAAGCAACGACAAAGGAAACTGCCGCCGCCGCAAGGAGAATAATAATCATAACGTCCTTAAACTGGTCAAGAAACTTAAGGAACATTCCTTTTTTCTTTTTGCCCCTCAACACGTTGGCGCCGTACTGCGCCTGACGGGAAGCGACCTCTTCAGCCGACAGACCTGTATTAACGTCGGTCTGTAAAGCCTTAAGCGTGTCTTCGCAATTCAAATTGTGGTAATTCATTTAGCATGTCCTTTCATAAAAAACGTATATGCCAAACCTACAAATTTTTTTGTGTGTATTAGGTATTATAAACTTGTTGAGCCGAAAAGTCAAGAGCAGGCGAAAAACCATAAAAACAAATAAAAACATGCGTTTTTTTACCTATTTATTATGTATTTTGCCGTTGAAAAAAGCAAAATAAAATAGTATAATTGCACACGTTTGATTATATAAAGATATTAATATGAAAAGAGTATAGTTATGATAGTTTTATTTGAAATTGCCATCGCCCTTTTCGCAGGACTTCTTATGTCCCGTCCCGCGAAAAAGCTGGGTCTCCCTGCCGTTACGGGTTATCTCGTAGCAGGTCTTCTCATCGGTCCTTTTGTGCTGGGTCAGATCGGCATTGAGGGATTGGGATTCACCTCTACGGAACACGTTGAACAGCTTGGCATTATTTCCGATGTGGCGCTGGGCTTTATCGCTTTCGCCATCGGTAACGAGTTCCGCGTTTCCCAGCTTAAGCAGATAGGTAAGCAGGCAACCGTTATAGCGGTTTTCCAGGCACTTGTCGCAACATTGTTTGTTGATGCAGCCCTTATCGGACTTCACTTCCTTATGCCTGACAAGCTTTCTATCGCAACCGCAATTACTCTGGGCGCAATCGCAACTGCAACCGCTCCTGCAGCTACTTTGATGGTTGTTAACCAGTACAAGGCAAAGGGTAAGCTTACAGACATTCTGCTTCCCATCGTTGCATTGGATGACGCTGTTGGTCTTATTGTATTCGCTGTTTCCTTCGGTATCGCAAAGGCACTTAACTCCGGAGCAAGCCTTAATATATTTACCGTTGCGGTAAATCCCCTTATCGAGATAGTAGGCTCTCTGCTTTTAGGCGCGGTTATCGGTATACTCTTTAACTTTTCCGAAAAGTTCTTTTTCTCACGCTCCAAGCGTATGTGTATATCCATTACTTACGTATTCCTTGCAGTTGCACTTTCCATGCTTCACTTCCACATTCCCGGAACGGAATTGGAGATTGGTTTTTCTCCCCTTCTCGTGTGTATGATGCTGGGCACCGTGTTCTGCAACATGTGCGTATTTTCCGAAGAGCTTATGGCGAAGGTGGACAGATGGACAGCTCCCCTCTTCGTTCTCTTCTTTGTTATTTCCGGTGCAGAGCTTGATTTAAGTGTATTCACCGATTGGGCAGTAATCGTTATCGGTGTTGTATACATTATCTTCAGAAGTGCAGGTAAGATCTCCGGCGCTACCGTAAGTGCCAAGTTTATGAAGTGTGACACCAGTATTCAGAAGTATCTGGGTATTACCCTTCTTCCTCAGGCAGGCGTTGCTTTGGGTATGTCGGTTACTGTTGCGGCTGAACTGGGCGCAGACGGCGCGATTATTAGAAATATAGTTCTCTTTGCAGTGCTGGTATATGAATTGTGCGGTCCTCTTATGACCAAGATAGCTCTTACCAAGGCAGGCGATATAAAGCCCAAGGAGCTAGCTCCCGTAAAGCACGATAAGAACGAAAAACCCGTTTGGTAGTCGCTCGGTAAAATAAAGCAGAACAAAAACGCGAAAAAATTTATAACGTAATAAATAATGCGAGAGATTTTGGTTTGTCTCTCGCATTTTTGTTTTGTTTTTGGTAGGAATTTGTAAAACAAATTCCTTTCTCATTTCGCGTTTTTAGACGTTTTCGCTACGCCAGCTGTAGATTACTACAGCACGCTTGCAAAAACGCCTTCTGCTTGATTTTGTCATCGCTCACTTCAAGACGTTGCTTTTAGCGGGTTGCTGACGATAGTTTGTGCAGTTTTTGAAAATATGCAACGAAAATATGCAACTATTGCACATTTTCCGAAAAATAATTACGCAACTTTTGCATAACATCATAACAAAAAACGCCCGTTAAACGGGCGTTTTTGTTATTCATCCAAAACTTTGCAAAGCAAGGCGAAAAACTCGTCAAGCTCTTGTACCGTCATTCCGTTTCGGAACACAGGACCTTCTTTTTCAAGAGTATTCTTGATATACTCGTTGCCGGAAAGCATAGAGTCCATATCGTCATTGTTCTGAATAGAAAGCAGTTCATCGGTTAATACAAGACAGTTTTCTTCCACAGGAATGATAAGTCCCGTTCCGGAGCGAACACCCAAAGGTCCGCTGTTTGGAGAGGAAAGCATATCTGCAAATATCAAAGCCGTATCGCCTTCCGTAACGGAATCTGCAAGTCCTTGGGGTATGAGGAAGCTTTTGTATTCGGCAATCTCTTTTGCCAAATTAAGATACGTACTGCCTATAAACGTCTCTTCAAATACGGTGAGCACCTCCGCATCGACGAAAACATAGCCTTTAACGGCATCAGTTTGGTCTTCGGAAACCTTTCCCCATTTTACGATAACAGCCTGCATATATCCCCACTCTGTAGTGACAGGGGGATCGTACAGCTCTGTAACTGCGCTGTTATTATCAGAAACGTCTGTACTCTGCTCTGCAGCATCCCCATCCGAAACAGTGTCGGCAGGTTGAATACCACATCCTGTAAGCGATAAAACAGAAACGAGTGTTACAACACAAATGATTATTGCCGTTATTCTTTTAATACTCATAAAAACAGTTCAGAACTCCTTTCTATATTATTTTTGAAAAAATGCTTATTTATCCTCTCGGAGGATTCTGGTATTCCTCGAATACGGTGTAATCTTCTACAAGCTGGATCTCATCGAGAATAAACTTGGTGCCGCTTGTGGTGGAGCCTGCGTAATTCCAGAACATATACACGCCTGCAATATCGGTAAAGGGATATGCTTCGCCTGCGCTGCCTGCGCCTGAGCCGGTGCCGTAGCGGTATGTAAAGTCCTTAACGGGGAACGCCATCCAGCCCTTGAAGCCCTTAACGGAGGACGCCTGCTCAAGACCGAAGCATCCGTCTGCACCGTGCTTATAAGTAGCCCATTCGGTGCTGCCTTCTGCAAGGTAATAGAACTCGAGATTGGGCACGTTGTCGCTTTCATCGGTGGTATAAAGGTCACCCGTAGGTGCAATAAGACCGAAGTTTGCTTTACGGAATTCAAGGTCGGTAAAGTCAACCCAAACGCGGAGATACTTGGTAGAGGGGAAGGAGGTGACGTTGTGATTCTCTGCAGTGCCGAAAACATAAAGTCCCTGATTATCTCTGCCGTCGCTCCAAACAGCAAGGGATTTGGAGTTATTATAACCGCCGTTTTCCAAAAGCTCAAACTTACTGTTTGCATCCCCTGCGGAGGAGTTCCAGGTGCCGACAAAAATATCGCCGTTTACGGTGCCGCCGTATACGAAGTTGTTTGCGGAAGCGTTAAGAGCAGAGGCGGAATCAAAGTTGGTAAAGGTACCCACAAAGTTCACGTTGTTAAAGGAAGAGTATTCAACCTTTTCGCTTGCGCCGGTTTTGAACAATTCCTTTATACATTCGCCCTTCTTGCCGAAAACGTCAACGGGATATACTTCAACCGTATACTCCGTGTCTTCCTCAAGACCGGAAAGAACAAAGGTAAGGGTTTCGGGCATAGGCTCGAAATAATATTCGGAGAAATAGTTATATTCCTTCTTTGTGCCGTCTGCCGAAGTGCAAACTATATTATAGCTGTAAACACAATCGTCATCGGTTGCCTGAGGGAAGGTTATCTGCGCGGTAAAAGAGGTTACGGAGCCGATGGTAACAAGCGCGTTTTCCCCAAAAGCAGGTGCTTTGGAAGCAGCCGCACGTGCATCGGTATATGCCCAAGTGGATTTATCCTTAAGGTCGTTTATCTCGTAAACAAGCTGTTTGCTTCCATCTGCAGTCTTAAAGAAATCGTCAGTAAGCAGGTTGTAGGGCATAACGCGCACGCGGTTATCCTTGGAAACCTCAACGATATAGAACTGCGCCGCCTTGTCCGCTCCGGGAGGAACGGTACCGTAGGTCATACCCGTGGTCATCTCAAAATACTTAAGGGTACCCGTACCGAAAAGGGTGTAGTTCTTTTGATAGCAGGAGGTGGGGTTGTTGATAGGACCGTGGGAATGTCCCGAGAAGTTAAGAATTTGGCTGTACTGAGAATAGATGTCATCCAGCTCCTTGGACTGAGAAGCGTACCACTCGGAGCTTACATAAACGGTATCCTTAATATGATGGTGCTGGAAGGTGATTATAGGCTTATCGGGGTCTGCCGCAGCGGCAGAAGCAAGATTTTCCTTGAGCCAATCAATGTCTGCGGAATAATCTCCCTCACCGTAGGTGGAGATACCAACGAAATGATATCCGTCAATAACAACGTGCTTGTTAAGCTCATCATCCATATTTTCGGAATAAAGCTGTTCGCCCTTATCAAGGTTATTAAGGTCACCGTAATATTCATGGTTGCCCATTACGGTGATGACCTGAGTACCTTCTTTGATATTCTGGTTAACTATCTGCTTCCAAGCATCATATTCGTACTTGTAGCCGTAGTTGGTAAGGTCACCGACAGCAACGAATGCGTCAATATCCTTATACTCCTGCTTTTCCGCATAAGCATAAGAAGATCTGAACAGCTGTGCAAGACGGAGAGCAGATTCGTCGGTAACAGCGGAAATATGCGTATCCGACGTAACGAGGAAGCGGAAGACGGTCTCAAATTCACCGTATTCCTGAACGGGAGGAGCGCTGGATTCGGCATCGGAAACAGAGGATTCGCTTCCACTGCCGCCGACACAAGCGGACAAGAGACATGTAAGTGCCAACATAATTGCTAAAACCACGTTTCTTTTCATATTTTTCACCTCAAAAGTGTTTTTTATTTCATATCCACGAAGTAATAAGGGTCCTCTTTCATTTTGCCTACCGCCGCTTTTCTTAAAGCGGAAGCGGAAATAAGGGTGCAATTCGCGTTAACGATCTTCCCTCTTTTAATATCGGGGAAAGACAATACGTTTTCAAAACGGCTGTATTTCTGGTCTGCCACGTCAGAAAAATCGTGACCGAAAAGATGCACCTCGGTCTGTTTTCCGTCATAATCTTTCAGAATATAACGGGTGCGGTGCTTGTTAAGGCAGTAAGGCGCGCCTGCAATCTCCTCCATGCCGTGCATAAAGGTGCAATGATCGTTAATATCACCCACCATAAGTATCTTTCCGTCCACATCTGCAAGAATGCGGAAGGGGGAATTCTCACCTACGGGAGTTTCATCAAGCCTATGTCGGGCCGTTATTTCAACTGCGCGAAAACCCTTTGCGGCGCAGGAGTGGGTAGGGTGCATACTGCGGACCACACCGGGCAGAGTGAGAAACACGTTGGGCAGCAAGCCGATGCAGGGAGGTGTTGTCTTTACGTCAAAAAGGGGCTGGGATTCACCTACGTTGGAATATGTAAGCGTGGGTAAAAGAAGCGTACCCTTCTCACCGAGATAATCGCACAGCGACAAAAGAAACGTCTCCGGTGTTTCATCCGTTCCAAGAGATTTCATAGACGAGTGCATAAGCACCGTATCACCCGGAAGGATGCCCAAAGCCAAAAAGTCCTTGCCGAAGTCATACATAAATATCGGTTCCCTCCTTATACTTATTAACTAATTGAATTATACTACATCAACCGCTTTGTGTCAACCTGTTGACAACCGCCTTTTTAACGTGTATAATTTCAGTATTGAGGTGATGTGCATGAAGAAGATATGTATTATATTGCTTGTCCTGCTGTTGTGTCTGCCGTTTACGGTAAATGCGTTTGGAGAGGAGTATACCATGCTGTACAAAGAATCCTTTTATAAAAAAGTAATTGATGCGGAATACGCATATATAAAAAGTCTGGTGCTTCCCAACGGTGCTATCGGCTACGGAGCTCCTGCGGTAACCGACACCTTTGATATTGCCACCCTGCCCGAAGTTGACGGAGTGTCGCCTGCGGTATACACCAATTGGCCCCACACCCGTGTGATACCCTATTTCTCCGCTTTTGCGGTTTTGGGTATTATGAAGACGGACAAGGCTGATGCGAAGGATATCGCCTTAGGATACATAAATTGGTATATTTACCACATGAACACCACGGAAAGCGACGTTAACGGTGTTGCCGGCACGGTATACGATTATTACGTTTTTGTTTCTCCCGACGGAAAGCAGACAGTGGAGGTAACCTTTATGGACGTGCTGGGTGATAAAGCCCGTAATTATGACAGTACCGATTCCTATGCATCCACCTTTATACAGATATTATGCGCTTATACCGAAAAGTACGATAGCAACTTCCTTAACGATAAAAAAGAGCTGTTGGACACGCTTACCTCGGTAATTAACTCCACCTACTGCGAAAAGCCTTCTCTTACGGGAGCTAAGCCCGACTATATGGTTTGTTATCTTATGGATAATTGTGAGGTATACGGCGCGTACCGAGATCTTGCAAAGCTGTTCCCCGAATATGAGGACGAGGCGGAGAAATACCGTAACGCAATAAACACGTCCCTTAAGGCAGACGGATATTATTATCCCGCGGTGTTTGAAAACGGCAAAGCGGCTTACGAGATAACCGACGTAAAGAATTTTGATTATTATCCTCACGCAACAAGCCAGATTTTCCCCATAACCTTTGGAATTCTTGACCCGACGAGTGAGCAGGCGGCACACCAATACGAGCTGTTTAACTCTTTGTACGGACAAAGCGGTGTTGCAGGCAAGAACTGGGTAACCGTTGACTGCGGTGATTCCTTCCCTTGGGCGCTTAATCTCCGTGCGGCAGTTATTATGAAGGATTATGCCCGTGCGGAAAAATACGTTCGCGAGGTGTATAACCGTTTTATCTCTACGGGACATAATTCAAACTATTACTGCGCTGAGGCAGGACATATGCTCATTGCACTTACACAGCTTTGTGAGGATGCTTTTGAGGGTGACGTATCCGAAACGGTTTCCGATACAAGCACTCCCGTAACCGACGTGAAGCATCCTTCCCCCTTAAAAAAAGCGCTTCCCTTTATTATAATAGGCGGTGTTGCGGCTGTGGGAATTATTGCGGCGGCAGTAATTATTAAAAACAAAAAGAAATAGTTTTAAGATTTGATTAAACAACTGACGGTATAATTACAAAAAAACGAAGAGAGGAAAAGCACGTGCAGGATATTTGCATATTCAAGCGGGTTGAAAAAAAGTACCCCGTGGATACACGAAAAAAGAATATGCTGCTGGATATGATCGCTCACAGACTTGTGGCTGATTCCCACGGAAAAAGCACCGTGTGCTCTCTTTATCTTGATACGCCTGACAGATTGCTGATACGCAATTCGATGACGGCAACCACCTATAAGGAAAAATTACGTTTGCGGAGCTATGGAACTCCTGATACGGACACGGAAATATTCTTTGAAATAAAAAAGAAATACAAAGGCGTGGTATACAAGCGCAGAGTCAAAATGACGCTGGCGGAGGCGGAAGAATATATCCGCACCGGGATACTTCCGATTCAAAACCAGATAATGCGCGAGATTGATTACGCTATGCGGTTTTACCGCAATCCTCTTCCGTCAATGCTTATTGCATACGAACGGGAAGCGTACTTCGGCAAGGAGGACGACGGACTCCGTATTACCTTTGATACTGCCATACGGTACAGAGATACCGAATTGGATATGACAAAGGGAAGCTACGGTGAGTCCATTACCGAAAGTGACGTATGGATAATGGAGATCAAAACCAACGGCGGTATGCCCGTTTGGCTGGCAACAGCGCTGGACCAATGCGGAATATATCCGTCACGTTTTTCAAAATATGCAAATGCACATATTTTAACGCTTAAAGAAAACAACGCAAGGGAGATAAAAATATGAATACTATATTCGGTTCGGTGCTTGGCACAGAGGTTACTGTAACTGCATTTCTTATATGCTTGGCGGGATCGTTGGCGTGCGGTCTTATTACCGCATTTGCCGCAGCATTCAAAAACCGCGTAAGCAAAAGTTTTTTCGTTTCACTTATACTCCTTCCCATGATAGTTGAAACGGTAATCACAATGGTAAACGGAAACATCGGCACCGGCGTTGCGGTAATGGGCGCGTTTTCGCTGGTAAGATTCCGTTCCGTACCCGGAAAGGCGAAGGATATCGTTGCCATCTTTCTTGCTATGACAGCAGGTCTGGCGTGCGCATCGGGCTACGTGGGAATTGCCGTATTGTTCACCCTCATTATCAGCGTTATCACCGTACTGCTTTCGCTTATTAAATTCGGCGACGAAAAGCTGTTGCTTTTGAATATAACCATTCCCGAATCCCTTAATTTTGCCCACGGGCTGGACGACGTTTTTGCGGAATATACTAAAAAGCACCGTCTTACCTCCACCCGTACCACAAATATGGGAAGTCTGTATAAGCTTACTTACAAGGTTGAGCTTAAGGACAAAGAGAAAATGCAGGAGTTTATTGATGCGCTCCGTTGCCGCAACGGTAACCTTGAAATAATGATAACCGACGCACCTGATACTGAAGAATTATAAAAAGTTACCCCACAAAAGCAAAAGGAGCCGATTGGCGTACCTGCGATAAAGCAGGTGCGCCGTTTCTATTGTTGCACAGCAAAATATGTGGTATAATAAATAAGTCCATAATCTCTGCAAGGACAATTGCAGTATCCGTATGCTAAAATGTAAGCACAGAAAGGAGATGACTTTATGGAAAACAAAAACTTAATTGACAAAGCCATCGGGTTCATACAAAAGAATCCAAAATACAATCTGTCGCTACAAAGCATTGCGGACAACGCAGGATTCTCACTCACCTACTTTGATGCAATCTTCAGACAGCATACGGGATACAGCCCCGTGGAATACTCTCGTATTTACAAACTCACGAGAAGCGCACTTGAGCTTCGCAGAACACAAAAGACCGTGCTTGACATTGCACTTGGTTTCGGTTATGCAAGCCCAGAGAGTTTCACACGCGCGTTTAAAAATTTTTACAGTATGACGCCGAGTGAATACCGTGAAAAGTATTCGGGAGAGGCGGTTACGTGGCACGACCTTTCCGGTAAAATTGCAATTAGCCATTTCAGACGAAGCTTTCCCGAATTAAACGTATCGGATATTGATCTCGCCCTTGACTTTTGCTTTACTCATAATCCGCTCAAATATGCTGAGGACATTGTAGGAATGACTGTTGCAGAATCTGAAATTCTCACACTTGGTAATCCCGAATCACTTGAACATTTTGTTTATGTATCGGATTACAATTCCGTAGAGCCTGCCGTAATGCTTATCTGCGAAACAGAGGAAGATGCGCTTACTTATTTGAAACTCTTCGGCAAACTCACAGATCCGAGATTCTCTGTACGCAGATCGGTTGATACGGAATGGGATCTCTTTGATGCCGAAGTAGCTAAGTTAGGGCTTACCTGCCGTTACGGATACGATATGATCTATCCCAAAGATACGGTTGCTGTTCCTGAATGTGAAGGTATGGGAATTCGCTTGCTCACCATAGAAGATATGCCTTTAATAAAAACCTTCAAGCAAAGCGGTGGATGTGCAGAATGCCATGTCAGAGCAATCCAAATTCACTTTGACGGGAAAGGCAACGCTGGTATGAAACCGATGGGTGTATTTGAAAATGGAGAGCTTGTCTGTCTTGCAATGCCTACACTTGACCAAATTCGTGAATTCAGAAAATACGATATCGGAGCTATTTTTACGATTAATTCAGCAAATGAAGAAAAAGCTATTGATTTGATCTGGAAGTATGCGATTGACACTTGTTTGAAAGATAATTCTACCATTGGAAACGCTAACTCAGACGAGGATGACTCACCTCTTGGAGTAGCAGTTTGTGAAAATGTAGGCCTCGTAAAAGTTGCTAAAAATTGCGGTTATAGTAAATGATCTTCGCCCCGCCTTGCGCGGGGCTTCGCTTTTGTGTCCACAAAAGCAGTGCTTGTCAGAAAAAACAGATGGACTTTCGGAGCGCGCAAACCAAAGGCTCCCTCCGGGAGGGAGCTCACGACGAAGTCGGGTGAGGGAGAGCGCGTTACAATAAAGGTATTGCTTATTTCAAAGTAACGCGGGCTCCTTCCGTCACGCTTCGCGTGCCACCTTCCTCCCGGAGGAAGGCTATTATGCTACTACCCGACAGTATACAAAAGGAGTACGAACAAAACGCTCGTACTCCTTTTGTATTTCGGCAGTTAAAACCTGCTTTATGGAAGGTACCCCTTACGGCTCCTTTTTTATTTGTTTAATACAGATAATATTTTTTTATACTTTCCTCATATTCGGCGAGAGCGGGAGCTATGGCAGAGAGATACTGCTCTGCGCAGAAGCCGTCCGACCGTATAACGTCTGTGCCGAAAAGCAAATCTATAAACGCTTTGCCCCCTTGGGAATATGGGGGTAAAAAGGAAAATCCGGGGTTGTTTTTGCGTACTATATCCAAAAGATACATTCCTGCCGTAAAGGGCGAAAACTCTCTTTTATCTGTAATATGTAAATATACGCCGCCGCACACCTGTCCTGCGTGCTTTGAGAAGGTGGGCGTGAAATAACACTCACGCGCCTTTACTCCCGACAAACACAATGAGTTGAACTCGTCTGCGGTTTTGCTTGCGTTAATAAACGGCGCACCCACAGCTTGAAAGGGATACGTTGTTCCCCTGCCCTCGGAAAGATTGGTGCCCTCAAAAAGGCAGGTGCCGATATAGCACAGGGCGGTATCAGAGGTAGGAATATTCGGGGACGGGGGAATCCAGAAAAGGTCTGTATCATCGTAATACATATCCCGTGCCCATCCGTAAAGCGGAATGACCTCAAGGTCGCAGCCGATACCAAACTTATCGTTGATATACCGCGCGTATTCGCCGATGGTAAGATCATGGCGCACCGCAAGGGGGTATCTGCCCACAAAGGAGGAAAAAGCGCTGTCCAGAATATTTCCCTCAGCCTTGCTTCCGCTTAAAGGGTTGACACGGTCAAACACCACCATTTTTTTGTTGGCGGCACGGCAATCCTCCATAGCGTAGGACAGAGTGTACATATATGTATAATATCTGGCGCCGATATCCTGAATATCAAAAGCCACTATATCAAGAGTATCAAGTACATTTCTCGGAATATGCGGCACGCTTCCGTAAAGACTGTAAACGGGAAGTCCCGTCTTTTCGTCGGTATACGTATCCACGTGGCTTCCTGCCTGAGCGTTTCCGCGCACGCCGTGCTCGGGAGAAAACATACACTTGAGCACGCCCTTGGAATTAAGTATATCGGCAGTGGAAACCAGCTCTCTGTTTACACCCGTGGGGTTGGTGATAAGACCGACACGGCTATCGGCAAATAGATGAGAATATTCTTCTATACGGTCAATACCGCTTAAAACTACCTGTTTTTTCATATAATTCCTCCGAAAACGGTATCATAAAACTCTCTCCGAACGGGAGTGAGGCCGTAATTCTCACGGGTTGGGTGTACGCGGTTGGTGAGAAGGACTGCATAAACGCCGGTTTTGTTATCTACATAAAGCGAGGTGCCGGTAAAGCCCGTGTGGCCGTAGCTGCCCACAGACATTTTGCTTCCGCCGGGGAAAGGCTTGTTTCCGTAAAGCTGGAAGCCAAGGCCTCTGCTTTCCGAACAAGACGGAGTATAGTCGGTTACGGCTTTTTCAAAAAGACTGCTTGAAACAAATCCTTTTCCTCGTGCCGACAGCATAGAGGAAAATTTAACCATATCTCCGATAGTGGAAAAAACTCCTGCGTTGCCCGAAACACCGCCGAGAAAACGGGCATTTTCATCGTGGACAACACCGCAAACAATACCGTCGCCAAGCACGTCCTTTTCCGTAGCGGCGCAGGGACGGCAGGAAGGCGGCGCATAAAAGCTATTTTGCATGCCGAGCGGCTCAAACACCTTTTTATATACTATTTTATCAAGAGGCGTTTCCTCAATTTTTTCGAGTATCTTGCCTAAAAGTATAAACCCCATACAGCTGTAAACGGTTTTTTCACCGGTAGGATACGCAAGCGGAAACCTTAATATTTCCTGTGCGGCGTTTTTCGGGTCGTCGGTACGGTACAAGGGGAAATGTGCAGGCAGACCAGAGGTGTGGGTGAGAAGCTGAAGCAAGGTTATATTTTCCTTGCCAAAGCAGTTTTCAAAAAAATCGCCGACCTTATCGGTTACGCTTATCTTTCCCTCCTCAATCATGCGCAGGCACGCCATTGTGGTACCAACCAGCTTGGAAAGAGACGCCAGATCAAAAAGAGTGTCCTCGGTGATAGGCAGTCTTTCAGGCAAAACAGCACGGTCTCCCTCAAAATGATAAAACAGTATATCCTCTCCCCTGCCGACAGCGGCGGCAAAGCAAGGGTATGCGCCTGAGGATATGCCTCCGCGGAGAAGCGAAAGTATATTATCTTTATTAATTTCAAAATCTGTCATAACCGTAAAATCTCCCGAAAAAATAACAGTTTTTACTATACGCAATTATACTCCTTTCTGCCGATGCTTGTCAACACAAGAAAAAAAGTATTGACAAACCGAAAACACGATGCTATAATATCCGTACTAACACGCCTAATACAGTTAGTACACGTCAAAATGAAAGGAGATATTTATGCAAGCGATAAACATATTCAACGCTGTGATCTCGATACTGTTTTTACTTTGTTATTCATACCAGATGATCTATATTCCCATTGCACTTTTTATCAAGAACAAGAAGCATACCAAGGCCAAAAACAACCGCTATGCCGTGCTTATTTCCGCCCGTAACGAGGAGACGGTAATAGGCAATCTGATTGACAGCCTGAACAGCCAGACCTATGATAAAAAATATTACGATATATTCGTAATTGCAGATAACTGCACGGATTCCACTGCCGATATTGCCCGTGAAAAAGGGGCATACGTTTATGAAAGATTTAATAAGGTGCAGGTGGGAAAGGGATATGCGCTGGACACTCTGCTTAATCACATAAACACAGACCATAAGGACAAGAACTATGACGGATTCTTTGTTTTTGATGCGGACAACGTGCTGGAGGAAAACTATATTTATGAGATGAACAAGGTGTTCTCCGACGGATACGAGATAGTTACCGGATACAGAAATTCCAAAAACTACGGTGATAACTGGATATCCGCAGGAAACGCGCTTTGGTTTTTGAGAGAAAGCCGTTATCTTAACGGTGCCAGAATGAAGATAGGCACAGCCGCTACAGTTGGCGGAACGGGATTTATGTTCTCAAAGCGTGTTATTAAAGAGTGCGGCGGCTGGAAGTTCTTTACTCTTACCGAGGATCTGGAGTTTACCGCCCACAACATTATAAACGGTGTAAAATGCGGTTACTGTCCCAACGCCGTGCTGTATGACGAACAGCCCGTAAAGTTCTCTCAATCCTGGAAGCAGCGTATGCGCTGGTCGAAGGGATATTTGCAGGTAACGGGAAAATACGGCGGAAGACTTATAAAAAATATTTTCCGCAGAGGATTTTCCTGCTATGACCTTCTTATGGGAATTACGCCCGCGTATATACTCACCTTTGTATCGGTGATATTCAACACTGCCGCATTTTTGGGTATGGCGGCGGCAGGGAACGACCTTGTTCCCATGGTGCTTTCTGCGCTCGGATCGTTTGGAAATATGTGTCTTACCATGTTTATTGTCGGCATGATAACCACAATTACCGAATGGAAGCGTATTCAGTGCAGTAACGCAAAGAAGATCTTTTATGCATTCACCTTCCCCTTCTTTATGCTAACATACGTTCCCGTATCATTTGCGGCGGTATTCAGTAAGGTACAGTGGTCGCCTATTGAGCACACCGTTTCGGTTAACGCAAGCCAGATAAAAGCAAGAGGAAGAATAAAACAAAAGGATTAGTTCATCAAAAAAGACGGAGAAAAGCTTCTCCGTCTTTTTTTATTATTTAATTACTGCATACAGCTTTTCGCTTGTTTCGGCAGGAGAGGAAAGATCCTTCTCTCCGTAAAGCTTCACCGATGTGAAGCCTGCCTTGCGGGCGCAGGAGGACAGCGCTTCCGGTGAAAAATATTTTTGCACCGTTGTTTCGTCCTCTCTTGAATAACCGTATTCATCTGCGGCAAACATAGTAAGGTAAAAGGCACATTCGCCCTTTTCACCGTCCCACTCGTTTTGCCAGACCAGCATATCGTCATCCACCTCATAAACGAAGCTGTTTGTTCCGTACACCTTTTCATAGCGGTAAAGACTGTTTATATCGCAGACCATTACCCCACCCTTTTCCATATAAAGGCGGCAGAGAGAAAGTGTTTCGGTAAGCTCCTCCTCGGAGGAAAGGTAATTAAGTGTATCAAAAGAGCAGACTATTCCCTGCACCGTACCGTAAAGCTCAAAGGAGCGCATATCCTGATTAAGCAGTAATACGTCCTTTCCCGCAGTATTCTCACGGGCGCACATAAGCATTTCGGGAGAGATGTCAACACCCACGGTATCATAACCCATGTCAGCAAGAAGGGCGGTTATACCCCCTGTGCCGCAGCCAAGGTCCAACACCTCTTTAACCTCTATATCCGATTCGTTCTCAAAGCATTTGCGGACAAACTCGGCATAAAGCGGGTATTCTGCACCGTTGACGATATCATAAATCTTTTCTATCATTCTACAGTAATATTTATTCTGCCTACGCCGGACTGACCGGAAACACCGTAATCCGCAACGACCTCAAAATAATCCTCACCAGTAAAGCCCTCAAAGGGAGTGTAGATAAAGGTGCCGTCTGCCATAACAGCTACGGTGCCGTGTTCCGCACTTACGGAAAGACGGAGTCCGGAGCACTCTATATCAGAGGTGGGAAGTGTGATGGTGCCGGTAACAGATTCCCCTGCCTTGCAGACAGCGTCCTCACCCTGAGGAGCTTCCTCGGGCGCACCCAATCTGCCCTTGATAAACAGATAAGTTTCTTTATAAATTACGTTGATTGCAGGGTTAGTGGAAACAAATGCGTTGTATATTGCACCGGGCATACCTGCCAGATAGTACATATGAACGCAATCCTTCATAAAGCCGATTTCTGCGCCGACGTAGAGGTAGCTTCTGTAACGCTCTACCCACTTAACGTCGCTGGTGTCCTGAATCTCTATTTCAATGCTCATGCCGTAAAGCTTTGCTATAGCAGCAGCATCATAAATACGCTGGAGAGGAACTTCCTCGTTGAAGGCGTAGTTGGGCTGGAGGCAAGCGGTATCAAAGCCGAAATCTCTCCAGCTTGTGTTGCCGGAAGCGTTGAAATAAGGTATCCATGTGGTCTGGTATCCAAGGCTTCTTATATAATCGCAGATATAGTTACAAAGCTCCTGAACGTGAGGATCGGAACCGCTCATTTCCTCAACGAACCAATAGAAGCCGGAAAGACGAACGGAATCATATCCCTTTGCTTCAAAAGCTCTGATCTGCTCATCAACAAACCACTTGAGAACCGCTTTTCTGTCCTCAATATTGTTAAAGTTCATCTGCTTTCCGTTAAGCTCACCGAAGTTGGTGGCGCCCATAACGGGATAGAACAGAGACAGATAAGTACCTACGGAATAATCGTCATCAAGATCAAGCGCTTCCTTGGTTTCATCAACTGCGGCATCGAGAGCGTCAAAGTTATAGCCCTCCATAAACTGCCAGTCGATAAACGCCTGCCACTCTTCCTTGGTAAGCTGCTTTTTGGTGCCGCCGCTGTAAAGATATGAAACGTAAGGCAGGTACATAAAGCCGTCGAAATAAGTATCCTTGATCTCGCCGTCCTCAATATACGCAACGTATGCCAGATACTGATCCTTGGTAACCTTTACGCTGTTGGGAAGCAGATAGGAAAGTACTACGTCGTGCATGCCGTCATACTGTTCGGAGGTGCCGTAGCCGGAGGATACGGTAGGTGCGGTTATAGAAGTCTCGGAAGGATGCGCCGCGTCGGTGGCATTCTTTGTACCGAACACCTCAAATTCATCAAGATATACGTGTGCGGTAATAGAGAAGGATATCTTAACGTATCTTGCCTTATAGGCTTTATCAAAATCTCCGCCGTATTCAACGCGTGCGCTGGTTGCGGTAGAAGTACCCTTTTCCTCATAAACGGTAAACCATTCATTGCCGTCAAGAGAAGCAGAAACTGCGAAGGTTGCGGGGATCTTTATTCCGGGGCCGTGAGAAGCAAGGAAGCCTGCCTTAACGCTGTCAATAGAAGCGATAGCGCCAAGGTCGAATACTGCAACTCTGCCGGTACCGTGGGTATTACGGAACCACTTGCTGTCACCCATTTCTGCACGGGAAGCATACTTACCGTCGGTAAGCAAGCCGGTAGAAGGAAGGGTGTTGTAGCTGGCAACCACGAGGTCGGTCTGCACGTCGGTAAGTGCCTCGTAAGTGAGGACGGGAAGACCGAGAAGCAGGTTCTGGTGAGTATTATAATCGGATTCGGTGGAAGCAAAATACTTCTCGTCCTTTATAACAGGAACGGGAACAGCACCGTAATAAGTGTTAATGCCGTTAAAGGTACTGTCGTTTACTTCGCCGTAGGAATAAACTGCGATCTCATCGAATACCATAGTCTCGCCGTTAAGTCCCTCAAATACGAACTTAACGTATCTTGCACTAACGGTACCGCGGAGGTTTACGCTCATGGTATGGCGTGCTTTATCGGAAAGTCCCTCGTTATACTCGTATATACCGATATTCTTCCAGCTTTCGCCGTCCTCGGAAATATACACGAACATAGCATCACACATATCAACACCGTACTGGGTGTTTCTGCAGGAGGATGCTTCAAAATCACAAAGGTCGGTAAACTTTTCGCCAAGGTCAATAACTATCTCGGTGCCGCTTTCGGTAATACCCATCCAGCCCTTTTTAACGTACTTGAAATGAGTAGCGTTATAATCACCGTCGGTAAGATAGTTTTTGTCGACAAAGCTTTCGCTTGCAGAGGTAGTGGTGTACTTTTTACCCTCTGCACGGTTGATACGGTCACCCTCACGGGAAGCATCACCGTTTATAGCATCAGTTCTGTCTGCAAGCATTTTGTCCACTGCGTCCTTGGTAAGGTCGTAGGAGGGCTGTTCAACTATGCTTTCTTCACCCGAAACGTTTACTTCAGGCTCGCTTACGCCGCCCTCGGGGGTGCACGCTGCCAACAGCAGTATTGCCGCCAGACAGATACAAATCAACTTTTTCATAGTCAGTTTTCTCCTTTTATTTTTTCATTGGTTTTATTAAGCATGTCCTGCATTTTTTGTTTTGCTGATTCCGGCTCGGTAACCGTTACCATTCCGCCGAAGGAAAATACCCAACCGTAAAACTGAGGGCTTATCTGTACGGGAACGGTAATGTAAAATCCTCCCGCACCATCGGTACGGACGGGAACGTCTCTGCCGAATCGGTCTGTCATAACACCTGCCAGCGAACCATCGCAATGGAGGGTTACAAACTGTCTGTCACCCGTATACATGGCAAAAACGGACGCCACGTATTTTTCCATATCAAGCTTGTTGTGTGAGGATATTTTTTCCTCAAGTATCTTAAGACCCGAAAGCTTATCCGCTCTGTAATGCTTTATATTCTCGTTTTCGTAGGCGACGAGGTAATAATAATCTCCGCTTCGCACCATGCTTACGGGGTCAACTATATATGTTTTTCCCTCTCTGCGGTAGCGGCGGATTATACCGCTTCCCTCAAGCACGTACTCGAAATATCGGAACGACACCTGTCTGCCCAAATGAATTGCGTCAAAAATTCGGTCGATAGAATAAAACACCGTCTCGTTATCGGTACGGGTAGAATCACCGATTATCTGGCGCTTCATCAAAAGCCCCTTGTTTTTTCCCGCAAGGGATGCCAGCTTGTCCGTAAGACGTGCGGACTTTGACTCGGATATAAAACGGGAGGACTGTACCGCGTCGATAAGCAATTTTATCTCAGGCAATTCGAAATAACGGGAGGCAAGAAAATATCCGCCCTTTTTACCGCCGACGTAAATAATGTCCGCGCCGTAATCACGAAGTGCCTCTATATCGGAATATATGGTCTTACGCTCTGCTTTTATGCCGTTTCTCTCAAGATAAGAAATAATATCTCCCATAGAGGCGAGACGGTTTTCGTCTGTATTATCCTTTAGATAATCCAGCAGGTATAATATTTTAAGCTTTTGTCCTGTACTTTTCGGCATTTGAAAAATCAAAAAGCGGGAGCGGTTTTAAGCCGTCCCGCCAAAATCGTTATTCTTTATATAGCTTTAGAGGAGGAAGCGTCGTCAGGTACGTATATCTTTTTGATATTCGCTCCCGCACCGCTTAATTTCTCAACCAGATGCTCATATCCTCTTTCGATATGATAGATATTCTCAATAATCGTCTCACCCTCGGTTGCCAGCGCCGCAATAACCATTGCCGCTCCTGCACGAAGGTCAGAGCACTTAACGGTTGCGGGCTTGAAAGGCTTGCCGCCCTCAATAACCGCTTTTCTTCCCTCAACGCTGATAGATGCACCCATACGGGCAAGCTCGGAAACGTATTTGAATCTGGTATCCCAAACGCCCTCGGTAAGAATACTGGTGCCCTGTGCAAGACAGAGAAGCACGCATATCTGAGGGTTCATATCTGTGGGATAACCGGGATAAGGCATGGTTTTGACGTTTATTCTGCGCAAAGGACCTTCAGCAGGCTTTACACGGACAGCGTCACCATAATCCTCAACCTCTACACCCATTTCCTCCAATTTTGCGGTAATGGACTCAAGATGCTTGGGAATTACGTTTTCAATGGTAAGATCACTTCCCGTAGCCGCAGCAGCCATCATAAAGGTGCCTGCCTCGATCATATCGGGAATAATAGCATAAGTAACACCGTGGAGCGACTCTACGCCGCGAATTTTTATAACGTCTGTACCTGCACCGGAAATATCCGCACCGCAGGTGTTAAGGAAGTTTGCAACGTCAACAATATGAGGCTCCTTCGCCGCATTGTCAATAACCGTCATACCCTTGGCAAGAACAGCCGCGAGCATAATATTGATGGTTGCGCCTACGGAAACGATATCCATATATATGGATGAGCCGGTAAGTCCCTGCTCTGCTGAGCATTGGATGCATCCGTCCACCACGTCAACGGAAGCGCCCAGCGCCTCAAAGCCCTTTATGTGCTGGTCAATAGGTCTGACACCGAAATCACATCCGCCGGGGCAAGCCGCACGGGAAACACCGAATCTGCCCAATTCCGCACCCACAACGTAATATGATGCGCGCATACAGCGAGCAAGGTCATAAGGCATGGTGCAGGGGCGCACGTCTTTCGTATCTATTTCAACCGTAGTACGGTCAATCATTCTGACTCTCGCTCCCATGGCGGACAAAATATCCAGAGAGCTTTTAATATCGCTTATTTCGGGAAGGTTCTCTATAACGCATTTATCGCCTACCAAAATGGTCCCCAGAAGTATGGGAAGCGCCGCGTTTTTCATACCGCCCACAGTTATACTGCCGTGAAGACGTTTGCCGCCTATGACAGAGATTTTTTCCATTTATATACACCTTTCGGATAAGTTTTCGCAATTACTCTATATTATAATAACAGAAAAAAGGTTTTTGTCAAGGGTTTAACTGTTAATACATAGTATGCAAAATAAAAATTTCTTGACAAAACAATTGTTTTATAGGATAATATATAAGGCATAATTTGGATTTGACGCTGTAGGCGTGTATATACATAACTAAACTAAGAAAGGAATACTAATGGCTAAAAAGAAAGAAAAAGATATTGTTAAAAAAGAAAAGAAAACGCCTGTTAAGGCAAAGAAGATAAAAGAACCCAAGGAAAAGACTCCCCGTCCCGAAAAGGGTGAAAAGCTTAAGGTAATACCTATCGGCGGTGTTGACGGGATCGGCATGAATATGACACTCCTTGAGCACGGTGATGATATTATCGCCGTGGACTGCGGTGTGTCCTTCCCTCAGGACGATATGCCGGGTGTTGATCTGGTAATACCCGATTTTACCTATCTCCTCCGCAACACCGACAGATTCCGTGCACTTATTCTTACCCACGGACACGAGGACCATATCGGCGCGGTACCTTACCTTCTCAAGCAGATAAACGTGCCCGTATACGGTACCCGTCTTACGTTGGGTATATTAAAGCTCAAGCTTGCAGAGCACGGTATTAAAAACCCCGACCTGCGCGAGGTTTATCCCGGCGATACGGAGGATTTCGGAAGCGCGTTTAACGTTGAGTTTATCAAGGTAAATCATTCTATACCCGATGCGGTTGCGCTGTGCGTTACCACACCTGTGGGAAGAGTTATCCATACGGGAGATTTCAAAATTGACCTTACCCCTACCGAGGGCGACAAGCCTATTGACCTGTACCGTCTTGCGGCGTTGGGACACAAGGGTGTAAAGCTGCTTATGGCAGATTCCACCAATGCAGAGCGTGAGGGATATACCCCATCCGAGAGTATTGTTGGATTATCCTTTGACAAAATATTTTACAACTGCGAAAAGCGTATTGTAATTGCCACGTTCTCATCCAACGTGCACCGTATACAGCAGGTAATAAATGCCGCTGTAAAATACGGCAGAAAGGTTGCGGTTACCGGCAGAAGTATGCTTAACGTAGTGAAAGCCGCCACCGAGCTTGGATATATGTGGGTGCCTGAGGGAACTATAATAGACCCTGCGGAAATGAAGCTGTATAAGGACAATCAGCTTACCCTGCTTACCACGGGAAGCCAGGGCGAGCCTATGAGCGGACTTTACCGTATGGCAAACGGAGAGCATACACTGATATCCTTGGGAAGAAACGATCTGGTGGTATTGTCTGCATCCGCTATCCCCGGCAACGAAAAGCTGATTGGAAACATTGTAAACTGTCTGTGGAAGCGCGGTGCTGAGGTTATGACAGTGGACACAGAGGAAAGCGTACACGTTTCCGGTCACGCCTGCAGAGAAGAATTAAAGCTTATGCACGCGCTGACAAAGCCCGAATTTTTCGTGCCTCTTCATGGCGAATATAAGCATCTGTGCGCACACGCGGCGTTGGCGAAGGAAATGGGTATGTCCGGCAAGAACATCCTTATTCCCGAAAACGGAAAGATTATTGAGGTGGGCAAGCGCGGTCTGGCGTCCGGCGGAACGGTTCCCGCAGAGCAGGTACTGGTTGACGGTTACGGTGTAGGCGACGTCGGTGCAGCAGTGCTTAAGGACAGACTGCATCTGGCGGAGGACGGTATTATAGTTGTATCCGCTACGGTGGATTTCACTATTCAGGAAATGACCGCAGGACCCGAGATAATTACAAGAGGATTTGTTTACGCAAAAGAAAACGAAGATCTGCTTGATGATCTTACCGACAAGGCGGCAGAGCTTATAAGAAAAGCAGTATACAACGGAAAACCTGATATGTATGCCCTTAAGGAACGGGTAAAGACCGCGCTTTCCTCATACGTTTACGGAAAGACCAAGAAAAAGCCTATTGTACTCCCCGTTTTTACGGAGAGCGAAATATATTAAAGGGAGAAAAATCAAGATGAAAAGCGTACTCATTACCGGCGCATCCCGCGGTATCGGCGAAGAATGTGCAAGAGTATTTGCCAAAAACGGCTGGAAGGTTTATCTGAACTGCCGTAAAAATATCGGTATGCTTGAAGAGCTTAAAGCAGAGCTTCCCGACAGCGAGATAATACCCTTTGACGTTTCGGACAAAAGGGCGGTTTATGAGAATATAGAAAAGCTTGATATAGACTGTCTGGTAAACAACGCAGGCGTTGCGCTGTTTTCCCCCTTTGACGCGGTTACGGACGAGCAGGAGCAAGCACTTTACGGCACAAATCTCTTTGGTGTGCTCAACTGTTCCCGTGCCGTGCTTCCTATGATGATACGCAAAAAAAGCGGCTGTATAATCAATATTTCTTCTATGTGGGGAGAAGCGGGCGGAAGCTGTGAGGTAGACTATTCCGCGGCGAAGGGCGCGGTGATCTCCTTTACAAAAGCCCTTGCCAAGGAGGTTGGTCCCTGCAATATCAGAGTAAACTGCATATGCCCCGGTGTTATTGACACGGATATGAACGCACATTTGTCCTTTGCGGAAGCACAAGCGCTGGTGGAGGAAATACCTTTGGAGCGTCTTGGCAGAGGCGAGGACGTGGCAAACGCGGTATATTTCCTTGCTTCGGACAGCGCGGACTATATAACCGGCGCAGTATTGGACGTGAACGGCGGAATAATATAGCAACCCTTGGCGAAAAAAATCAACCGAAGAATAAAAAACGCAAGGTTTATGAAAATATACCCGAAAATATTTGAGAAAAATACGAAAAAAGACTTGATTTTCTTTGAAATGCGTGATATAATTGCGTGTCAAGAAATCGGGCGGTCCTCTGCGGCTCGGCAAGAACGCCTGTGAACTTTTAATATTAAAAGGAGGAAAAGCTTTATGGATATGTTGAAAGCTTTTACAGACGAGCAGCTTAAGACTGAGGTTCCTTCCTTCAAGGTTGGTGACACCGTTAGAGTTCACAACCGCATTGTTGAAGGCACCAGAGTAAGAACCCAGCTGTTTGAAGGCACTGTTATTGCAAAGAAGAATGGTGGTATTTCCGAGACCTTTACCGTACGTCGCGTTTCTTACGGTGTTGGTACCGAGAAGACCTTCCCCCTCCACTCTCCCAACGTGCTTAAGGTTGAAGTTATCCGTAACGGTAAGGTACGCAGAGCTAAGCTTTACTACCTGCGTGACCGTGTAGGTAAGGCAGCTAAGGTTAAGGAACAGATCTAACCGGCCAACCGCATTTTGCACGTATAACAAAAAACTGCATAAATGCAACGGCATGGCGGCACTTCGCCTGTCAGCGCAAAGCAAAATTGCTGCCTATGCGCAATACCAAGGTAAAAGAATCCGGAGTCGCTTGATGCTTCACCGGATTTTTTTAATTTTTTTATACGAAATTTTACGAGGCTTTAATAATGGACGAAAACACCTCTATGAACACCTCCGAGCAGGAGATCATTATTCCCGAGGAGCAAGTTAATACGGTTGAAGAACAACCTCCCAAGAAAAAGAAAAAGGGACTTGTGGCAGAGCTGTACGATTGGCTAGACACATTCTGCTTTGCACTGGCTATTATGGTAGTGCTGTTTCTGTTTGTGTTCCGTTACGTTACCGTTGACGGAAATTCGATGAACAACACCCTGCAGAACGGGGACAAGCTGATAATTTCAAATCTTAACTACGAGCCCGAGACGGGTGATATCGTCGTTATTTATATTGAGGGTGCAAACAAGCCTTATATAAAGCGTGTTATCGCTACTGAGGGTCAGACCGTTAAAATAGACTTTGAGAAATGGGAGGTCTACGTTGACGGTGTGCTTCTTGACGAGCCTTACGTTAACTTCCGTGAGGGAGAGGATATGCATTACGCCGCTTTTTATAACGGTGAGTTTGTAGTTCCCGAGGGACAGGTATACGTTATGGGCGACAACCGTAACGATTCCAAAGACAGCAGAGTGCTCGGCTGTCTTGAGGAGCATAATATTATTGGAAGAGTAATAATTCGTTTGGGACCGAATTTCGGCAAGGTGGATTAATATGGCAGATCCTATAGTATGGTATCCGGGGCATATGGCGAAAGCCAAAAGGCAACTGCAGCAAATGTCTTCTATGACAGACGTTGTAATTGAGATACTTGATGCCCGTGTGCCCTATTCATCGCAAAATCCCGATATAGCCACTCTTTTTCCTCAAAAGCCCAGGCTTACGCTAATTAATAAGTGCTCGCTTGCAGACGACGTGCAGACCAAAGCGTGGGTAGAAAAGCTGCGCAATGAGGGACGCACAGTGATTCCCATAGACTGCAAGACAGGTCTTAATATAAACGCAGTTGCGCCTAAAATACGGGCGCTGGCGGCTGAGAAGTTAGAGCGCGCCGCACAAAAGGAAATGACTATCACCCTGCGTGCCATGGTTGTGGGTGTTACCAACGTAGGTAAATCCACCTTTATAAATGCGTTTACCAAAACGTCAAAAGCCGTTGCGGAGGACAGACCGGGTGTTACTCGTAATCTTAAGTGGATCGCTTCCCCCTACGGCATTGACCTGCTGGACACTCCGGGTCTGCTTTGGCACAAGTTTGATGACGAGATTGTAGGTATTAACCTTGCCTGCACCGGTGCTATAAGAGACGAGATATTGGATACACTTACCCTTTCCGTAAGGCTGTGCGGTATTTTGAGAGAGAAATATCCCCAGCTGCTTTGCGAGAGATATAATATTGAAATATCCGATGAGCAGATGGATTTTGAAATATTCGAGGATATCGGCAAAAAGCGCGGTATGCTTATAAGAAAGGGCGAAATAAACGAGGAGCGCTGTGCCGCAACTATTCTGGACGAATTTCGCGGCGGAAAAATTGGAAAAATAACCCTTGATACTTTGGTGTAGGTGGAAAAGGATATGAACCGTGATATAGAACTGAAGGCTAAAAGTGAAGGATATACGGTTATTTGCGGATGCGACGAGGCGGGCAGAGGCCCCCTTGCAGGACCCGTTTTTGCCGCCGCCGTGATTTTGCCCGATGACATGGATATATCCGGACTGAACGATTCCAAAAAGCTAACCGAAAAACAGAGAGATAAGCTGTTTGATACAATAAAGGAAAAGGCTGCGGACTACGCCATTGCCTTTGCCACCGTTGAAGAAATTGAGGAAATAAATATACTTAACGCATCTATGCTGGCAATGAAGCGGGCAATAGAGCAGTTGAAAACAAAGCCTGACCTTGCACTTATTGACGGAAACGTGGCAAGAGGGTTTGATATTACGGCACGTCCTATTATAAAGGGAGACGCGCTGTGTCCCTCCATTGCCGCCGCAAGCATACTGGCAAAGGTGGCAAGAGACAGATACTGCACCGAAATGGACGAGCAGTACCCTATGTATGGGTTTGCCAAGCACAAGGGATACCCTACCAAGGACCACAAGGCGGCGGTCATAAAATACGGACCTGCCCCTGTTCACAGAATGAGCTTTCTTAAAAAAACACTTGGAGAGCAAAAATGATAAATATCGGCAGGATCGGCGAGGATGCCGCCGCAAAATATCTTAAAAAAAGATGTTGGCATATTCTTGCGCGGAACTACAGGATCCGCGGCGGCGAGATGGATATAGTGGCATTCCGAAACGGCACCCTTGCTTTTGTGGAGGTTAAGACCAGAACCAACGATCTGTTCGGAACACCTGCAGAAGCGGTGGACGATGAGAAGATAAGGCGGTTCGGAAAAGCACGGCGTGACCTTACCGACCATTATCTTATTAACGGCCGTATACCCGTGCAGCATGGGTTTATAAAGCTGAACAGAAGAGTGTTTACGTTGCGTAACGATATTATTGAGGTTTACGCCTTTCGCAACGGAGATATAAAAAGCATTAATCATATAAAGGACGCATTCTAATGAGATACTACAGCACACGTGATACCGAAAAGAAATATTACTCCTCTCCCGAGGCGATCTGTAAGGGACTTGCTCCTGACGGCGGCTTGTTCGTTCCCGCAGAGCTCCCCCTTATCTCCAAAAAGGAGATCGAAGCATATTGCCAATACGGATATGAGCGTATCGCGGCAGAGATACTTTATAAATTCTTCCCCGAGCTTGGCAAGGATGAGATACTTGAGCAGTGCGAGCAGGCATACGCATACCCTAATTTTGACCCTACTCCTGCGCCTGTAAAGGTTTTGGGCAACACCGCAGTTTTGGAGCTGTGGCACGGTCCCACCTGCGCTTTCAAGGATATGGCACTGCAGATAATGCCCAGACTTCTTGCAATGAGTATGAAAAAATGCGGTGAGACGAGAACCGCACATATAGTTACCGCTACCTCCGGTGACACCGGCAAGGCGGCGATGGAAGGCTTTAAGGATCTGGAGCAGACCCGCATTACCGTTTATTATCCTACCGACGGTGTTTCCGACACTCAGAAGCGCCAGATGGCAACTCAGGAAGGAAGCAACGTAAACGTAATTGCCGTACGCGGTAATTTTGACGATGCTCAGAGCGCGGTAAAGGCAATATTTGCAAACGATGAGATTAAGAAAACTGCTGAGGAAAACGGCGAATTCCTTTCCTCCGCAAACTCCATAAACATCGCCCGTCTGGTTCCTCAGGTGGCGTACTACGTTTCCGCGTATATAGACCTTGTTAAGCAGGGATTTATTCAGGACGGAGAAGTGATCGACGTATCCGTTCCCACCGGAAACTTCGGTGATATTCTTGCGGGCTGGCTTGCAAAGAAGATGGGTATGCCTATCGGCAAGCTTATCTGCGCATCCAACCGCAACAGAGTTCTTACCGATTTCTTTATTACCGGTGTTTACGATACCCGCCGTCCCTTCTTTGCAACCACTTCCCCCTCTATGGATATTCTTATTGCTTCCAACCTTGAGAGACTGCTTTGCTTCAACTTCGGCACAGAGGCCACCGCAAGCTTTATGAAGAGCCTGAAGGAAGACGGCTCCTTTGCCGTTACCCCCGCCCAGCTTGATATACTTGAAGCAGAGTTTGGCTGTTCCAGCTGTGATGACGAGTCTACCGCAGACGTAATAAAGCACGTTTACGAGGAATTCGGCTACACTATAGATACCCATACCGCCGCCGCATTTATGGGCGCAAGCGGAAACAAGTGTCTGGTGGTCTCCACAGCGTCTCCTTATAAGTTTGCTCCTGCAGTTGCCCAGGCTTTGGGTATGGAAGAAACAACTCACGAAGCGTTGAGCAAATATACCGGTACGGATATCCCCGCGCCGCTTAAGGATATTTACAAAAAAGATATCCGCTTCACCCGTGTAGTGGATAAAGCGGATATAGCCGCATCACTTTACTTGCAGTGATGACAACCCTCGGCTGACTTAAAGGTGTTGCAGGTGGTCTCTGCAGAGCATTCCGCGTGAGTGGGACCGACGCTTATCTTGGGCGCAGTGCAGATGTTCTGCTCTGCGTGATAAACGCAATCACACACCTTGCAATCAATGCCGTGGTTAACGTGTTTTGCTTCCATTTGTTATATCCCTCCCTTACGTTATACAGTTTTCCCGTTATTGCTCGATTTATTCTTAAAAAGGTGGTGAAGGTACCCGATGTCACTATACGTTATAGCAGACCTGCATCTGTCCCACGGGGCAGACAAGCCGATGGACGTTTTTGGTGCAAAATGGGAAAACCACACAGAAAGACTTCGTGAAAACTGGATAAATACGGTTGGCGAAAACGACACCGTGGTAATTGTGGGAGATATTTCCTGGGGACTGCGGTTTGAAAACGCGGTGGATGATCTGGCGTTTATCCATGCTCTGCCGGGAAAAAAGATAATCTCAAAGGGAAACCACGATTTTTGGTGGCAAAGCGCAAAAAAATTAAAGGAATATAAAGAAGCGTCCGGCGCAGACAGTATAGATTTTCTGTACAACAACGCATATTATTCCCAAGGAGTAATTATATGCGGAACGAGAGGCTGGGTGGACGAGGAAAGCGCAAGTGACAAGGATAAGCGCATCATCGCCCGTGAAGCAGGCAGGCTGACGTTATCCATGGAGCAGGCAAAAGCGATCAAGCAAGAATATCCCGAGGCGGAGACAGTTTGCTTTGTTCACTATCCGCCCACACAAAGTCTTACGGATATTATGCGTGAAAACGGCGTGAGAAAATGCTATTACGGCCATCTCCACGGCGCACACAAGGACGCCCTTCCCCAGCATATAAACGGAATTGAAGCGCATCTCGTTTCTGCTGATTTTATTAATTTCCGCCCTATTTTGATAAAGGAGTAAACAATGAAAAAGGCTGCTGTTATTGCACTTATCTTAGGAATTATAATGATAATCACAAGCGTCGTTCTGCCTATTCTCTCTATTATCGCAAGTGCGGAGGAGGCTGTGGGAATTATAGGCGGCGCAGACGGACCTACGGCAATACTTATTACTACCGAGATTTCCCGTATGCTATGGGCTTTACTGATAACGGCAGGTGCCGCGCTTGTTGCCGCAATTGTTGTTACCTTTATTGTTCTCAAAAGCAGGAAAAAATAATCAAAGCAAAAAACGCACCCTTTTCGGGTGCGTTATTTTTATTGCATTTTGCTTATTCAACAAAGTTTTTGATAACCTGAAGCTCGTCTATAAAGATCCAGCTCTGGTTGGTAGTTACGCATATCTTTACGTAACGTGCGGTTACAGAATCCGCATCGGTATACACAACTCTTTCAACAAGAATATTGGTGCCTTGATTATCATCTGCAGGGAAGGTTTTGGATGCCACCTTGGTAAAGTTCTCTCCGTCGGTGGAAACGTACATTTCAATACCGTTGGGTGCGAAAATTCCGGCGCTTCCGCCGCCCATTGTGCCTACCTTAACGCCGTATATGCCGTCCAAAGACTCACCGAGGTCTATAATAAACTCTAATTTACCCAGATATCCTGCCCAGCTCTTGTCGCCGTAGGTAGGAGTTCCGCGGACACCGTCGGTAAGACAAACGCCGTCATCATCAGCATATTTATCCTCTGCCGCCTTTACTGCAACGTAAGTCTTGCCCTGAGCGATGTTACTGCCGCTTCTGCTGACTACGTTTACAGAGGAAATTGCAACCTCTGAAACGTTACCGTAAACGTCCTCTGCGTAAACAGCGTACTCAACCTTGCCCTTGCCGTCAAGATAAGTGTCGGTAAAGCTGAAGGTTACTTCTGTGTTGGAGAACTGAGATTTGAGGTCGATAGATGCGATTATCTCACCCTTTTTCTCAATATATATACGGCAGGCGGTAAGAGATTTGTTGTCAAGCGTGCCGCTTATTACAACGTTGCTTCCGCTTTCGTCGGTAGCGGTGTCAATCACAGGTGCAGGAAGTGCGGTTTCGGGAATGGTGCCGTTTTCAAAATAATATTTATATGCGTTGTGATATATACCCTTGCCGACATCGGGGTTTTGATAATGGGAATATGCAAAGGTAACGTGTGCCTCAACGTACTTGGAGGCGATATTCATTTGCTCTACAAAGCGGTTAAGGGGCGCGGTTGACCAGTTGCTCTGCTCAAAATCCTCGTTGTTTGCCCAGAAATGCAGTCCCTTTTCGGTATCGACTGCTTTTTTAAGCTCACCGTAATAATCGTCAAGCTGGTCTATCATTATGTGACCTGCACCAACAGAATCCTGACAGCAGAAGATATCCCCTTCTCTGAACTCTACCTTGGCAAATATCTTTGTCCAAAGCTCGCCTGCTTCCTTGGCATTTGAGTTGCCGGAGGAAACGAAGGGAGAAAGCATCATAGGCATAGTGGGGTCTATCTCATACAGACCGTCACGGAAAGCGGACAGAAGATATGCCGCGTTATCAAGCTGAAGGTCATTTGCCTTCATGTTATAGTATTCATGAACGAAATACCAGCCGTAAAAGGTTTCGGGATATTTTTCCTTGAAGGTATCGTGAAGCTGTTTTGCGCCCTCCAAGCCCAGATACGCCTGTCTCTCAAGCCAAGCTTTATCGTTAACGCCCTTGGACCACCAGTCGTTATCGTTGTTAAGACCGAGATAAACCTTCATATCCAGACTCTCTGCTGCTTTAAGCAGAGTATCCACAAGGTTTGTACCGCTTTTATCCATGTTCGAAGCGATATCCGCCGCATCAAAGGATGCAGGGAAATACTGGGCGGTAACCTTGTTCCCCTCGGTAGCGAAGGACCACTGAAGTATGATTATTTCTATACCAACCTGACGCATATATTCAAGATGCTTTGTCATACGGTCAAGGTTGTAGCCTGCAAAGGTGCCGGGCTGCATAAAGGTGCCGCAAACGGTAGGATATCCCTCGGGACGGGTGGGATATGTATCCGCAGAGGGAGGCACAGAGGTTTCCGTATCGGGCTGATTACCGGATACGTCTTGAGAAGCGTCTTGAGATGCGTTTTGTGATACATTTTGTGTATCATCCGAAACAGCGGGGTTGCTGTTTTCCGCAGGAGTGCTGTCGCATCCCGCAAAAAAGCAGGAAAATACCATTAAAAGCGCAAGTGTTATTAAGGTGACCTTTTTCATATATATCCCCCTTTTGATTTTGTATTTATATTTTAATATATAAATCCGTCTTTGTCAACAGTGAGGTGTGCTTTGGAGGAAAAGGTGCGGCTTTAATAATGTACAAAGTATCTACCGTATTTCAGCGTTTTATACAATTGCAAAGCATAAAAAACACGGCGAAGAAAGTTTTTAATTTCTCCGCCGTTTTCTTTTATTGGGTTGTTTATTTATTTTCCTTCTCTGCGGTATATTCCGGGTTAAAGGTGCAATTTATGCGGTAGCGGATATAGTCTGTATCCGTTTTTCCGGTGAGGTTGGAAAGAAGCTTGTTTTTGCCCCCTGCGGAAAGCATTTCCGCCGCGCGCTCAAAAAGCACGTTGCCGGGGCGTTCCGTAAAGGTTATGCGCATTTTATTTTCCGGCAGGAAATAAAACTTTATAACACGGTCGGAAGCGGTCTCGCAAAAGGCAAGATAAAGGGTGATTACATGGATGCCGTCCTCGTTTTTACCGACACGGGCGGTGGCACCTATAACATATTTTTCACCACCGAAATCTACCGTGGTATACTGTACCTGTTTAAGCCCTGCGGTAACACGGCGAAGTCCGTCCGGGGAAACAAAATCCACATACAAATTGTCATCCTCTTTTTGGAATGCCACGCTTTTTATTCCCGATGAATGGTTGTTTTGCACGGCGCGGAGCACCACGGGCAAAAGTCCTGCGGACACCGCGTTTTTTGAGGTGAAGCGATAAGAAGCGCCCGAAACGCTATTTATAAAACGGTTTGAATTTATACGGGCAAGAAAATTTTGCTTAACCACCCGCTTTTCCTCGTACAAGCCGGAAACCGTTTTGCAAAGGGCTTTATATGCTTTTTTGTTTTCGGGCAGAGGAGATAAAACAGACAGATGCCCGAAGTATTTTTCAACGATGGTAAAGAAGGAGCTTTGCTGGAACACCTCATCGTTACCGCCGTTGGTGGCGATAACTATACCGTTTTCGGAAATTCCCAGCACGTTCTGACCGAACATACCGTTAAGCAAAAATCCCTTATAATTTCTGCCGACCCAGACCTGACAGCCGTAATCGAATCCCCCATATTCGGCAGGAGATATACGGTGCCGTCGGGTAAACAGATGCACGGTTTTCTCACTTAAAATACGTTTTCCCTTCCAAACACCGCCGTTCATTAACAAAACGCCCAGCTTTGCCGCGTCCTCACGGCGGAGATAAAGCCCCCAACCGCCTTTTTCAACACCTTCGGGAGACAGCTCCCACGGATGGTATTCTATTCCCAAAGGGGACCACAGCCGTTTTTCAAGGTATTCGTTCACACCCACTCCGCTTGCCTTTTTTATTACGCAGGACAGCATATAGGTGTTCATGCTGTTATATTCAAATTTTTCGCCCGGGTCGAATTTGGTGGCAGATTCAAAAAACGCCTTTTCCCACTCGGTCTCGGTAACCGAACCAAGCTCGTTAAAGGACACACCCGTTGACATTGTGAGCAGTTCTTTTAAGGTGATGCCGTTTTTTATAAATTTGGTAATACCGCCTTTGCCCAGAATATCCGCCAAAACGTCATCTGGCGAGAGAACCCCATCGTCAAACAGCATTCCGATAGCTATTGCCACCACGGTCTTGCACATAGAGTATGTGGTGTGGCACAAATCATCACGGTAGACGCCGAAGTTTCCATCGCAAAAAACGTATCCGTTTCTTACCATGGTTATTCCGTGCATATTGAGCGTATGGTCGGAGGATAATTCGGTTAAAAATTTATTTACCGTTTCCGAGGATATTCCCACCTGCTCCGGAGTGGCACGGGGAAAGGGCTGGGAAACCGCTTTTTCTTTTGGTTCTGCCTTTTGAGGATAAAAGGGCACGGCAGGGATAACCGCTTTGTTGGGAGTAAACAGACGGCCTATTAATTTTATTCCTCTCGTCTGAAAGAGTATATCCATATATAACATCTCCTGTATGGAAGATTATACCACCCAATTGTGAACAAAAAATGTCGAAAAGGTGCCCTGAGGCACCTTTTTTAACTTAATTTGATTCGAATTGCGAGTTGTAGAGAGATGCGTAAAAGCCGCCCTGCTCCATAAGACTGTCGTGAGTGCCTTGCTCTGTTATTCTGCCGTCACGCATAACGAGGATATTATCCGCTTCCTTGATAGTGGAAAGACGGTGGGCGATGACGAAGCAGGTGCGCCCCTCCATAAGTGCGCGCATTGCAGACTGGATATTCTTTTCGGTACGGGAGTCTACGTTGGAGGTAGCCTCGTCCAGAATAAGCATAGGCGCATCCGCAAGAAACGCTCGGGCAATGGTAATTAGCTGCTTCTGACCCTTGGAAATGCTTACGCCGTTATCGGTAATGACGGTATCATACCCATCGGGGAGAGTGTTTATAAACGTATCAATATGAGCTGCCTTTGCGGCGCGCTCAATATCCGCACGGGTGGCGTTTTCCACACCGTATGCGATATTCTCAGCAATAGTACCGCCAAACAGCCATGTCTCCTGCAACACCATGGTGTAGGCTTTTCGCAAGGAATCACGGGTGTAAGAACGGATATCCTTGCCGTCAACGGTGATACCGCCGTCGTCCACGTCGTAAAACCGCATAAGCAGATTTATAAGCGTGGTCTTGCCTGCACCGGTAGGGCCTACGATAGCAGTGACACTGCCTGCAGGCACGTGGACGGACATATCCTTTATAACGGGATTGTCCGAATCATAGCCAAAGGTAACGTGGTGTATATCTACCTCTCCCTTAACGTCGGAAAGCACGGTAGCATCAGGCTCGTCCGGCTTTTCGGGAGCAGTATCCAGAATACCGAATATACGGTCTGCGGCGGCAAGAGCCGATTGAAGGTCTGCCAGAATATTGGCAAATTCGTTTATGGGACCTGCAAACTTACGGGAATATTGCACGAAAGCGGAAAGATCGCCCAGATTAAGAAACATTATACTTGCCGCACCGATATTTCCCGTTAAGGACAACATAAAGAAGATACCGCCTATGAGAGTGACCAACGACACTGACAGATTGTTTATAAAATTAACGCCGGGGCCGATAATGGCGCCGTGATAATCCGCCTCATAATAAGCAGCGCAGGAATCTGCATTGCGTGCGTCAAAGCTTTGGCAGATATCGTCTTCTCTGCCGTAAATACGAATAGTGCGCTGTCCCGACAGCATTTCCTCGGCATAGTCGTTAAGCTCGCCAAGCTTTGCGCTTCTGCGCTTGAACAAAGGGCGGGTACGCTTGGTCTTGTATCTTGTAAAAAGAATGGATATAGGCACGGTGACTGCAAAAACACCGATAAGAACGGGAGAAATATAAACCATATATCCTAGCGAGCCCACTACCGTTACCACAGACGCGCATATTTGAAGCAGGTCGTGGGAAAGGGTAGCGTTGACGGTATCGATATCGTATGAAATGTGGCTTACGATATCCCCTGTCTGATGCGTATCAAAATATCCTGCAGGTAATTCAAGCAGGTGGTCGAACACCTCTTTACGAAGGGTATAGGTTATTTTTTGACCTAATTTTACAAGCAGTACCGCCAGCATATATGACATTATTGCGGACGCGGCGTAAACGATAACCATTAACACCACGTTGGTGAATACTGTTTCCATATCCACTTTGCCTGCACCAAGGTCGATGGCGTTAAGCGCCTTTGCGGAAAGGGAGGGGCCCAAAAGTGCCAACAGGTTGGATGCCAGCATTAAAGCGAATGCCGCCGCAACGTAGCCTTTATGGCGGAAAAGATAACCGGCAAGACGGAAAAATGCCGCTTTTTTACTACGTTTTTCTGTTGTATTGTTAGTCAAGGACGGCACCTCCCATCTGGGAATTACTTATATCACGGTACTCCTCGCTGGTTTCCATTAATTCATCGTGAGTACCCATGGCGCTGATACTGCCGTTGGACAGCACGATTATTTTATCGCAACCCATAACCGAGCTGACTCGCTGTGCCACCACCACAGTGGTACTGCCTGCGGTATCTGTCTTCAAGGCTTTGCGCAAGGCGGAATCGGTACGGTAGTCGAGAGCAGAGGAGGAATCGTCCAGCACCAGAATATCAGGCTTGCCTGCCACGGCGCGGGATATATAGGTTCGCTGACGCTGTCCGCCGGAAAGATTATTGCCCTTGGAGGTAAGAACACGGTCGTACCCCTCCTCAAAAGAGGAAATAAACCCGTCTGCTTGGGCTGTGGCGGCAGAAGCACGTATGTTTTCGTCGGAGATGCCTCGATAAAAATCTATGTTATCCTTTATTTTACCTGCAAAAATAAAATCGTTTTGCATTGCCGCACCGAAAAGGTTGCCAAGGGTTTCTTTTGGTATGGTGCGGACGTTCTGCCCGTCAATATACACGCTTCCCTCGGAAGTGTCATAAAGGCGCATAAGCAAAGAAAGCAAAGTGGTTTTTCCGCTTCCCGTTGCGCCGATGATGCCGAGAGATTCTCCCTTATTAAGAGTGAATGAAATATTGTGAAGCACGTTTTTGGTGTTTCCGTATGCGAAGGAAACGTTATCGAATTCGATATAAGCGCCGCTTTTTTTATCGGGATAATCGGATTTGGAAGACAGCTGAAGATCTGTGGGAGTATCCAGCACCTCGGCAACACGGTGTGAGGATGCCGCCGCCTTGGAATACATCATAAATAAACGGGATAAAGCCAGCATTGCCATTGAAATAAGGGTAAAATACTGAATAAACGCAACTATCTTGCCGGGCTCGGTGAGACCTGAATTGACTCTGAACGCGCCGAAAAATACAACTGCGGTAAGTCCCAGATTCATAAAAAAGCTCATTGCAGGGTTGGCGGCAGACATTGTGATATTCGCCTTTTTCTCTCTTTCCGCAAGGGCGCGGTTGGCGGTATCGTAACGGTCGGACTCGTATTTTTTACGGGAAAGTGCTTTTATTACGCGGATACCCGTTGCGTCCTCACGGACCACCTTTACCATTCCGTCGACCGCCTTCTGGCTTTCCTTGAACATAGGCAGACCCTTTCGGGAGATTCCGTAGACCGTAATGAATATAAAAGGCAGCACAGCCGCCATTACAGCAGTAAGGACGGGGTCCAGCGTGGCGGTGATGATGAGACCGCCGGTAAGCATTATCGGCGCGCGGACACCCATACGCTGTACCACGTTCATAAAGTGGTGGATGTTGTACGTATCGGTGGTAAGGCGGCTCTCGAGAGAGGCTACGGTGAAAGCATCCGTCTGTGCAGGCGAAAGTGTTACGGTGCGGCGGAATAGATCGCTGCGAATCTCACCTGCAACGGTTTTGGAAACCTTTGCCGCCATACGGTTGGCGGTAATATTACCTGCCACCGCAATAAATGCGCAAAGCATCATAAGAAGGGCAAACAAAACTATACGCTTTACGGCGGCGGAGACGTCCACATCAGGCTGTCCGTCAAGAGGACGGATGATATAGTCGATAATATAGCTTAATATATAGGGCAGGGTAAGCTCTGCCATGGTGGCAAGAGTCTTTATGGAAAATGCAAACGCCATAAAGCCAACGCGAGGCTTAAGGTATGCGATTATTTTTTTCAAAGACGTTCACCCTCCCCTGCGTTTTCTGAAAGCTCACCGTATGCGGCGCTCTTTTTCGCAATACGCTCCAGCACCGACATAAACACTGTGAACTCCTCTTCGCTTATATCGGCGGTTATATACTCGTTCCAATCCTTAAGTATGCTTCTTATCTCGGGAAGCATATTTATAGCCTTTTCGGTGGGATACACAAGCAAAACACGTCTGTCTGCTTCGCTTTGCCTGCGCTCAACAAATCCGTGCTGTTCAAGATAAGAAAGCGCACGGGTAACGTTGCTTTTGTTAATATATACCATCTTGCCCAATGCCTCTTGGGTTATTCCCGGATTTCTGCAAAGAGTGAGGATATAGGGGAAATGGCAGGCGCTAAGGTCAGTATCCGAAAGCCGCTCCGCGCGGTACATGGTACTGCAACGGCTGATCATATTTATATATCGCATTGTTGATGCCATAGTGTCCTCCAAAAATTAGTTGCGCACGCAACTATTTGTGCAGAGTATAGCATATATGCCGAATAATGTCAAGAAAACGCAAAAAATTCCCGTAGAAAAACTCTACGGGAATTTGCCTGCGAACACACAAGCGCTCGCAAGGTGATTATTAATTCAGATTAATAGTTGATCTTTTTCTCTGCGAAGTATGCCTGAGGATGTGCACAAACGGGGCATACATTAGGAGCCTTCTTACCGATAACTACGTGGCCGCAGTTAAGGCATTCCCAAATAGTATCGCCTTCCTTGCTGAATACGAGACCTTCCTTGCAGTTGTTGAGGAGCTTTCTGTATCTCTCTTCGTGCTCTTTTTCGATAGCAGCAACGCCGTCGAACAGCTTTGCGATAGCCTCGAAGCCTTCTTCTCTTGCTTCCTTTGCGAAGGTAGCGTACATATCGGTCCACTCATAGTTTTCGCCTGCAGCAGCTTCTTCAAGGTTGGTTTCGGTATTACCGATACCGCCGAGAAGCTTGAACCACATTTTTGCGTGTTCCTTCTCATTGTTTGCGGTTTCTTCAAAAATGTTTGCGATCTGAACGTAGCCTTCCTTGCGTGCTACGGATGCAAAGTATGTGTACTTGTTTCTTGCCTGAGACTCGCCTGCGAATGCGGTCATAAGATTCTGCTCGGTTTTGGTTCCTTTAATGTTCATTGTGTTTCTCCTTTTAAACGTTTATTTTAAGTTTTTTACATTCATTACATTCTTTGCGGACGGTAAGCTCGTATGAGCATTTCTCCCCCAGAGCGGTCTCCAATGCGTTGGTTACCTCAAAGGAAAGATCACTTACGTCACCGCAGATAGGACATACTAAATGCCCGTGAGGACAGATAGTTTTATCAAACCTGTCTGCACCCGAGGGAACGGCGATCCTGCGAATGATCCCTTCCTCTGCCAGCTTACCCAGATTGCGGTAGACCGTGCCAAGGGATATATTCGGTATATCCGCACGCACCCTTGTGCAGATGCTCTCTGCGTCCGGATGCGAACAGCTTTCCTGCACGGCGGCAAGAACTGCTTCACGCTGTTTTGACATCTGCTCCTCCAAAAAGTAGTAATAGTTACTAATATTAGTATAACCATTTTTTTCCAAATGTCAATAGGAAAAACAAAAAATATTAAAAAATTTTATACCGTTACCGCTTTATTTTTCAGACGGAGATTATCAGCTATCATAGCAATAAATTCGCTGTTGGTAGGCTTGCCTCTGGAGTTTTGCACGGTATACCCGAAGAAGGAGTTAAGCACGTCAAGATCACCTCTGTCCCAAGCCACCTCAATAGCGTGGCGGATGGCGCGCTCTACTCGCGAGGAGGTGGTTCCGTATTTCTTTGCAACAGACGGATACAGCACCTTGGTTACAGAGTTAATTATATCGTTATCATTGATCGCCATTATTATTGCCGTTCTCAGGTACTGATATCCCTTAATATGCGCAGGAACTCCGATTTGATGTATTATTTTTGTTACCTGCGCCTCAAGGTCACGCTCATCGTTGGGGCGCGTGCGCATTCTGCGGCTTCTGTCAGCCAAGCGGGATGCTCTTTCCGCAAGAGTGGTGTAATCCGGAGGCTTTATCATACAATAGGATGCTCCCGCCTCACAGCATTCCTCGAAAAGCTCCTCTGAATTAAACGCCGACATCATTATAAACGCAGGACAAGACTCGCCAAGCTGCTTGCGGCATTCTTTGATAAGCACTGCACCGTCAAGCTGGCTTAAGTAGATCTCGCTTATAACCACGTTTGGCTTTGTGCGGCAAATTCTGGTAAAGGCTTCCCTGCCGTCCGCCGCCTCGCCGACTATCTCCACTCCCTTTCCGCGAAGATGCTGTATACACTGTGACCTGAACTCCGCCGACCCGTCCGCAACAAAGACTCTTGCTCTTGTCTTAAGTTTTTCCATTTACAAATACATCCTTTCAATGCCCGTATGTTTTTATGTTTGCCAAAATTATAACATATCTGCCAGATTTTGGCAATAGTTTTTTGCCAATTTATTTGTCTTTTTGCCAACTTTTTACGACAATTGCCAACAAGACACCCTAAAACCCGACAAATTGCTACAAGTACCCCAAAAAGCCTTACGGCTTCTCGGGGACCTCGATAACAAAAAAAGAACCCCGATAAAAATCAGGGTTCGTTTTAACAAGCGCAAATTATATTGTTTTTATTCCGTTCAGGAGTGCGGCAGTGCTTTCGTCTGCAGGAGCTGAGGGGGTTACGAACATGGCCAAAAAGAAAGCAGCGAGAATTATTACTATGGTAAGGATCTGCTTGGTGCGGCTTGTGCGAATGAAGCGCTTGTACGCCGCGCTCATTTGCTCAACCGCAGTATCATCGGTATCGGCACAAGGAAGGATAAGACTATCCGTCTCGCCGTTCAAAAATTTCAGATGACGGGAAGCGATATCCGCCGCAGAAAGCAAGGGATAATCCTCTGCTATCTGCTCAAACAAAGGCTTTGCCTTTTCCGTATCACCCATTCTGTAAACAAGCAACGCCTTATAAAGCAAAGCGCAGGAATTGTTAAGCCTTGCGGTATATACGCCATCCTGCTCATAACGCTGCTCGTTAAGAGAAAGGGCGCGGTCAAAATCACCGTCAAGATAGTTTTCATATATTTCCATCTGGTCAATAACAAGCTGTTCCTTGTTGGGAGACGAGTCCACAAGTCTGCGGTAATCCTCACAGGCGGTGCGTAGAGCTTGGTCGTTACCCGTCTCAAAATACGCCTTCGCCAGATGCAGATACATAACGCATTTTACGCTTTCGTTTATCTTGTTACGCTTGAGTGCGGCGTTGCAAAAGCTGACTACCTCATCATAATCGCCTGAATACATACACGCATACAGATATTCCCACTGAGCTTTTGCATGCTTATCACAAGCGATGACGGATTTATATTTCTTGCCGTCAAGGTCAACAAACAAAATTGAAAGAATATTCTTTTCATACCGACGTGCGGTAAAGCGGCGCATAAAAATAATATACACACCGAACACGGCAACTGCCGCTATATAAAATCCAAGCACGGTAAAAAGCACTACCGCCAACGCAAATCCCAGCAAAAGGAGTGCGTTATCTCTTTTATACCTATTATATATCTTCTTTGCTTCCATAAAAAAGCACCTACCTTTCCCACGATTATATCACAACCCTCAAAACCTTGTCAATACCGCAGGGGTTGACACTTACCGACCTATATGGTAAAATTATTCGTACCTTTTAATATTATTTTAACGGGAGGAATAAAAGTGAAAAAGATCGTTTCCGTTATATTATGTATATTGTTCGTATTTGCCGCAGGGTGTGACGTGGTGCTTAACCAACCTACGGAAAGTCTGCCTGAGCAAAACGAAAGTTCGGAGGCGGAGATTTCACATATTGAAGCACCCGATGAGAACGAGGGCGTATTCTTCGCTTCCACCGAAGAGGAAGCTAAAAGCATTGACTTCAGCGGATACGAGGGCGTTCCTACGTTATGTCTCACTGAAGGATTTGCTTTTACGGAGAACCTGTGTTTTGACAGACCGCTAAACCTATATTACACCGCTTCCTCTGTTCCGCCGAAAAGCAGTTACGGAATAGTGATCTCCTGCAGAGAAGCAGGAACAATATTAATAAAAAGCAGCACAAAATCTTTGTTTTCCAGCGGTCTGCTTACAATTGACGCGCCCGAATGTAACGTTTTGTGGGAGGGGGACAACACGCCCGACCAAAAGGATATACAATATTTCTGCAACGCGGCTACCTTTAACGGAAAAACCGCCGATACAGTTGGCGGAAAAGGAAATATTAATATTGACAGCCTTTCCGTAAAGGGAATGGAATCTCGTTTTTCTCTGCGCGGAAACGTAATAACTCTGTTTTATCCTCTCATTGAAGGTGATAAATCCCTTAAGGGCGCGTCGGTTTCCATAACCGCAAACGAAGTGACCGAGGAAAAGGAATACGACCTTACAAAAACACATTTTATTACCTTTACTGACGGCGACGGAAACGAGAGAACTTATATTCTTTCTCCCGAAAGAGAATCCTACGGTGTGCCCGTAATGCAGATATATACCGACGGAAACGCGCCTATCAACTCAAAGCAAAACTACGTTAGCGGTAAAATGATAATCGACGGCGAGGAGTACGCCATGCAGATACGAGGCAGAGGAAATGCCTCTTGGAATACGTTCCCAAAAAAGTCGTACCGCATAAAGCTGGATAAGGGCGCTCCGCTTTTCGGTCTGCCCGAAAACCGCGATTGGGTGCTTACAGGTAATTATGCCGACAAAACCCTTATTCGAAACGCAGTAGCCCACGAAATAGCATCGGTAATGGACGGATTGGAGTTTACCTCAACGCATTTTTCGGTAAATCTGTATATAAACGGAGAATACAAGGGCGTTTATTCCTTTGCAGACAAAATTGAAGAGGGCGGCGGCAGACTGGACTTTACGGACATTGAAGGAGACGAGCCTAACACCTTCGGCGGTTTGGATATCGGATTTTTGATGGAGGTTGGCTGGGATTTTGACGGAGAGAACGTATATAACCGTGATTATTTTGATGCGAAAAAGGTTATAAGAATATACGTCAAAGAGCCCAAGAGCGATAAAAAGAACACGCCCGAGTTTACCTACGCAAAGCAATACGTGCTTGCTATGGAAAACGCTATTATGACAAACCAAAACTGGCAGGATTATATTGATATGGACGCCTGGGTAGATTGGTTTATCGTTGCAGAGCTTACCTTTAACACAGAATCCTGCTATCATAGAAGCTGTTATATGTGGAAGCGTGCAGGCGGAAAGCTTATGATGGGTCCCGTATGGGATTTTGATATGGCATTCGGAAACCATCAGGGCGATATAAGAAACTACGACGGGTTCTGCACCACCGAATCCACATACGTTTACGTAACAGAAAACTGGATGAATTATCTTGTTAAATACCCCGAGTTTACCTCTGCGGTAAAGGAACGCTGGAACGAGAAAAAGGATGAGCTGAAGCAGGTTGCCTTAAGCTCTATAGACAATCAATCCGCGCTTCTGGACGGCTCCCAGCAATACAACTTTGAAGTATGGGACATTATGACAAAGCAGATAGGTATGGGTAACGTAGACCCCAAAAAGTATGACACATACGAAAAGCAGGTACAGTATCTGCGCGATTTTATAAACACCCGTTGGCAATATCTTGACGAGAGAATAAACAATGAGTTTTAATAGGACATTACTAATAACCGGCTTTGACCCTTTTGGGGGAGAAAGCATTAACCCTTCTTATGAAGCGATAAAGGATTTACCGGACACTCTGGGCGACTGCCGTATAATAAAATTATGCGTCCCCACCGTTTTCGGAGAAGCGGTAAAAACCGTTTTGGCAGAGGCGGAAAAATACGCCCCCGATATTATTCTGTGTGTAGGTCAGGCAGGAGGGCGAAAAGGTATAACGCCGGAGGCTGTGGCGATAAATTTAAGAGACGCAAGGATTCCCGATAACCAAGGAAACACACCCGTTGACACCCCTTGTGTTGCAGACGGACCCGCCGCTTATTTTTCTACCCTGCCGGTAAAAAAGATGGTGAGCGCCATAAGTGAATTGGGAATTCCAAGCAGTTTGTCCTATTCTGCAGGAACCTTTGTGTGCAACGACCTGATGTATTCTCTGCTTCACCATTACAGAGATACAAGGGTGCTGGTTGGGTTTATACACGTTCCATTTTTACCCTGCCAAGCAAAAGATACCCATCCTTTTCTTGAAAAAAAGCAGATAACGGCAGCTCTTACCGCCGCAATTTCTGTGTTATAACAAAAAGTACCCCACAAATTGATTTGTGGGGTGATTTTTTATTATGCAGCGACAGCAAGAGTTTCTGTACGCGCCTTTGTTTTTACTTTGCTGTATTCAGCATATTCTCTATAAATATGCCGTAGCCCTTGGTGTGGTCGTTGACGAGGACGTGTGTTACCGCACCCACAAGGCGTCCGTTTTGGATAATGGGAGACCCTGACATTCCCTGAACGATTCCGCCGGTAGCTTCAAGCAGGACAGGATCGGTTACACGAATGAGAAAGTTTTTAGTATCCCCCGAATCTTTATATACCTTAACTATCTCAATTTCATATTCCCCTACCTTGCCGTTAAGCTGACAAAGTACTTTTGCCTTCCCTTCCGTTACCTCCTTACGGGAGGCTACCTCCATGGGCTCACGAAGAGAAGCGGGAAGAGAAGAAAGCGTGCCGAAAACTCCGGTATCCGTGTTCTTGTATATCTCTCCTCTGACCTCCTTGCCAAAAACACCCTTCAGTTCGCCGGGAATACGTGTGTCGCCCTTATTGATGGAGGTTATCTCCACATCCACAACGTAAGCCTTGCCTACCGGCATTAAAACCCCTGTATCAACATCGCAAATGCCGTGTCCCAAGCCACCGAAGGCGCCGTCGAATGCGTTGATAAAGGTAACCGTGCCGATGCCTGCCGTAGAATCACGAACCCAGAGACCGATACACCATTTTCCCGTTTCCGAAGAAAGAACGGGCTTTACCTTAACCGACCGTTCTCCGCCGTTAACGTCTCGCACCGAAAGAGTTATCTCCTTGCCGCCGCTGTTATTAACGGTGCGGGCGAGATCTTCTGAGGTGGACATTTTCTTGCCGTCCACTGAAATTATTGCTTCCTTAACCTTTATACCGCAGTTCTCTGCAGGTGAGACGAGTCCCTCTGCGGTGGTAACGTCTGCGGTGCCGACCACAAGCAGACCGTCTGTAAAGAATTTCACGCCGAAATTCATTCCGCCGGGAATAAGCTTTTGCCGCGCCGCCGAAACGGGAAACTCGGTAAGCATACCCACGCAGATACACGCACAAAGGATAAGAAAAGCAAAACGCCTGAATCTTTTCAAAAGCATTACCTTCCCTTTTTTATTTGAATGAATAAAACGCTATCCGACATTAATTTGCTCATTACTGCGCAATATATGTTGTGATAAAAAAGGAAAAACGCGGAGAAAGCTTACTTTCTGCCGCGTTTATCGTTGTTTTTTTGTTTTTGGTGGTTTTTTCCCTGCATTTTGCTGTTTTTTTGCGTTTTTTGCAGTTTTTGAATTTTGTTTTTATAAGGAAGCAAAACGGGAATAAGGTCTTCTCTGCCAAGCTTATAAAGCGCTTTTTTAACCATTTGCGCATTTTCGGGACGATATGCCTGAAGCAACGCACGCTGAAGCTGTTTTTCTTCGTATGAACGGGCAACGTACACCGGCTTTAAGGTATAAGGATCCAAGCCCGTATGGAACATGCAGGTTGACGCAGTGCCGGGTGTGGGATAAAAATCCTGCACCTGCTCGGGGTTTATGTTGTTTTCCTTAAGATACAGCGCCAATTCAAGGGCATCCTCTAATTTGCTTCCGGGATGAGATGACATAAGGTAAGGCACAAGGTACTGCTCCTTGCCCATTGCGGAAGTGATATCGTAAAACTTCTTTTTGAAACGGTTATAGGTGGCAATATTGGGTTTGCCCATATAATGAAGAACACAGTCAACGCAATGCTCGGGCGCAACCTTAAGCTGACCGCTGACATGGTCACGTACCAGTTTTTTGAAAAACGCATCGTTTTTATCGGCTATAACGTAATCAAAGCGAATTCCGCTGCGGATAAACACCTTTTTAACGCCCTTTACCTTTTCCACCTGCTCAAGCAAATGGATATAATCGCTGTGGTCAACCTTAAGGTTGGGACAAGGCGACGGTTCAAGACATTTTCTGTTAGTGCACATACCGTGCTTTTTCTGCTTTTCGCAGGAGGCAAAGCGGAAGTTTGCGGTAGGACCGCCTACATCGTGGATATAGCCCTTGAAATCCGGCTTGCTTGCCAGAATTTCTGCTTCCTTTACCACGGATTCCACGCTTCGGGACACCACCTGCCTGCCCTGATGGAATGCAATGGAGCAAAAGTTGCAGGAGCCGAAGCAACCGCGGTTGTGGGCAATGGAAAACTTGACCTCATTAATGGCAGGAACTCCGCCGAGAGGAAGATAATCGGGATGAACCTCCCTTTCAAAGGGAAGCGAATACACTGCATCCAGCTCGTTTCGAGTGAGAGGAGGCATGGGCGGAGTCTGAACCAGAATCTTATCGCCGTAATCCTCAATAAGCGCTTTGCCGATAACGTGATCCTGATTTCTCGCCTGTATCTCAAAAGCGCGGGCGAATTCCGTCTTGTTGGTTTTGAGAGTATCGTAATCTCCGATAAACTCGGTCTCAAACTTAGGGACGAAATCCTTTTCAGCAAGATAGCAGCAGCCTCTTACGTCCCGTATCTTTTTTACGGGCACGCCTTTATCCAAAAGGAACGCAATGCGGCGAAGGATATTTTCGCCCATGCCGTAGGTGAGAATATCTGCGCGGCAATCCACAAGAATACTGCGGCGGACAGAATCCGTCCAATAATCGTAATGGGCAAAGCGTCGAGTAGACGCCTCCACTCCGCCGATAACTATGGGAACGTCACCATAAGCTTCACGGATGCGGTTGCAGTATACGATAACAGCGCGGTCGGGACGCTTGCCGGCAACACCGCCGGGCGAATAATAATCGCTGTTGCGGCGGCGGCGCGCGGCGGTATAATGGGCAACCATTGAATCAATGTTGCCGCTGTTTACAAGAAAGGCAAGACGAGGCTTACCGAACCGTTTGAAATCCTCGGTAGTGCGCCAATCCGGCTGGGGAATGACCGCAACGGTATATCCTTCCGCCTCCAGCACTCTGCCGATTACGGCGGTACCGAAAGAGGGGTGATCCACGTATGCATCACCCGTTACGATAATAAAATCAAATTCGGTTATACCCTGTTCTCTTGCTTCGTTTAACGAAATAGGTAAAAAGGCCATAATGATCTTTAGGATGTAAAATCGTCAATAGTGTCCTGAATCTCTTGCTGTGCCTTGTCCTTGATGGTTTCATACTTGGAAGCTATATCAGAGGAACCCTTTTGAGCAAGCTCGGAGAACATACTGCTTATTCCGCCGAAGTTGTATACGTTACCGATATCGTACTTAAGGTTGGCGAAAATATACTCGTCAAGCATCTTTTCGGATTCATCGTCACGCGCATCGCGGGATTTAAGGGTTGTTTCATAATATGCGGGGGTAAGATAATTCTTTGCCTCGCAAGCGATAAGCTGGGTCATATACGCGGAAAACTCAGGATCGGGTGCGGTAATGGGAATGGTTACAACAAAGGTAAGCTCACCGGAGGGAGAATAATAGTTTTCCTGCTGTTCATCAAACTTGGGAAGAGGAATGATGCCGAACTCAATGCCGTTCTCATAGTTACGAAGCTTTTTGATAGCGGAGAACACGCTGGTGCGGAACAATGCTCTGCCTTCACCGAAAATATCAAGGGAGGTTACCCAGATATCGGGAGTTTTAAGTGTGTTGGAGCAAATGTGCCATGTGTTTAATTTGGAATACTCTTCCAGCAGACGCTGGGCAATGGTAATTGAACGCTCGGAATCAAAGGTGAGATAAGGAAGTCCGTCTGCGTCCTTCTTTGCAAGGGATTCACCTGCCGCAGAATAATAATGATACGGGTCGGTAAGCTCACTTACAAGACCCCAACGGTCGTTATGGTCCCAAACCTCGTCTCCGTCGTTAAAGGTTGCCGCTTTGCACATGGGGAGGAACTTGTCATAGGTCCAGACACCGTCCTCTACCATCTCGTAAAGAGAAGGGTTATCGGGAAAAAGCTGGTCATACATTTCCTTGTTGAACACCAGAGCGCGAGTAGCAATCTTGGAAAGGATGGTTATATCACCTGTGGTGAAATATACGCGGTTTGCCACAGAAAACGCATCAGTTGCGCCCTTGGACCACCAAGGCATGGAAAGATCGAGATAAGGAGAAAGGTCCTCGCTGTTAAGTGCAACCAAATGTCCTTCCTGCGCCAGAACACGTGCCGCAGAAAGGAAGGGCATTGCCATATCGTACTGACCTGCGCCGGTTGCAATATCCTGCTTTACGGCTTCTGCTACGTTTTTAACGTATATGGGGTTGATAACAACGCCTGTCATCTGCTCAACCTTATTGTTACGCTCTCTTACCGCTTCGTTAATAACCGCATCGGTAGTAGTGTATTTATCAAAGCACAGGTCCTCGGAGAAGAAGGTGGGCTGTTCCTCGTTGCTGGTTACGGCAACGTCAAAGGTCTTATATACGGAATCGTTTGTATTCCAGGAAAATTCGGGGAGAGAGGCAACGTACTGGTCGCTTTCGGGGTCATAGCCGTTAACTATCTCACCGCCTTCGCTGGCTTCGGGTTCACTCGTATTATCTGCGGTGTTGCAGGACACAAGTAAAGCGGAAGCAAGCAAAAGCAGACCCAATAATAAAGCAATAATTCTTTTCATATCATAGCTCCAATTATTATTAAAATATAATAACGGGTGATACGCCAAGGTACCACCCGTTATTGTCGACGTGTCAATCTCGGTCATACCGTATTATGCTTCTTTGCCAAAAAGGCAGAGAAAGCCAAAGCTTTATGCACGGTAGTTTTCAATAGTATCTTCTATCTCGGAATCAATATTATCTCTTATAGAGTCGAACTTGGAGGTAATATCTGCAGAGCCCTGCTGTGCCAATTCCTGGAACATGGTTCCAACACCACCGAAGTTGTAGATAAGGCCTACGTCAAACTTAAGGTTTGCGAAGATGTAATCGTCAAGCATTCTTTCGGACTCATCATCACGAGCGTCACGAGATTTAAGAGTAGTCTCATAGTATGCGGGAGTAAGATAGTTCTTTGCCTCGCAAGCGATGAGCTGGGTCATATATGCAGAAAATTCAGGATCGGGTGCGGAAATAGGAATTACTGCAACGTATGCACCGGATCCGGAAGGAGAATAGTAGTTCTCCTGCTTTTCATCAAACTTGGGAAGAGGAATGATACCGAATTCGATACCGTTTTCATAGTTACGAAGCTTCTTGATAGCGGAGAATACGCTGGTTCTGAACAGCGCTCTGCCTTCGCCGAAGATATCAAGAGAGGTTACCCAGATGTTGGGAGTATTGAGAGTGTTGGAATAGATATGCCATTCGTTAAGCTCAGAGAACTCCTCAAGCACGGTCTGTGCAACGGTTACGGAACGGTCGGTATCAAAGGTGATGAAGGGCAGGTCGTCTGCATCCTTAGCGGCAACAGATTCACCTGCTGCGGAATAGTAGTTATAAGGATCGGAGAAAGCACTTACGCAACCCCAACGGTCGTTATGATCCCAAATACCGTCGTCAACCAGCTGCATAGTAGCAGTCTTGGAGAAGGTAACGAACTTATCAAAGGTCCATTCGCCGTCCTCAACCAGGTCATAAAGAGACTTCTGGTCGGTAAACAACTCGTCATACATCTGCTTGTTAAAGGTGATAGCCCAAGTGCTTATCTTCGCCATAATGGTGATATCACCGGTAGCAAAGTATACCTGGTTGGAGATGGAAAACGCTTCGGTAGCGCCCTTATCCCACCAAGGCATAGAAAGATCAATATACTGTGCAAGATTTTCATCGGTAAGTGCGTTAAGCTGTCCCTCCTGTGCGAGAGCAACCGCACCGGAAAGGAAGGGCATTGCCATATCGTATCTGCCTGCGCCGGTAGCGATATCGTCTCTTATAGCGCTTACAACGTCTTTTTCATAGCAAGGGTTAACAACACAGCCGGTCATCTGCTCAACCTTGTTGTTACGCTCCATAACCGCGTTGTCAATAACCTCGTCGGTAGTAGCGTACTTGCCGTATCCTATATCCTCGGAGAAGTATGTTTCCTGAACCTCGTTGGAATAAACAGCTACATCAAAGGTGGCGTAGGTAGCGTTATTAACATCCCAGGAGAATGCGGGAAGGTTGGCAACGTATTGACCGTTTTCATCCATTCCCTCACCGATAGAATTTTCGGAATTGTCTTTGCTATCGCTCGTATTGGAAGGATCATTATTGCAGGAAACCAGCAAGCAGGAGCCGACCATAAGAACGCACAGCAACAAAACGATGATCTTTTTCATTTTTTTGCCTCCGTTTGTTATTTTTGCTTTTTTAATCGCCAAAGTTGGTGATAGTATCTTCAATATCCTCCTCAACAGTCTGAGAGATGCTCTCAAACTTGGAGGCTATGTCAGAGCTTCCGGTAGAAGCGAGCTGGCTGAACATATCTGCCAAGCCGCCGAAGTTGTAAATTGCGCCGATATCAAATTTCTTGTTATCAAAGATGAGGTCCAGCATTTCCTCGGACTCGTCATCACGCGCATCACGGTGTTTAAGGGTAGTTTCATAATAAGCGGGAGTAAGATGGTTTTTCGCCTCACAGCAGACAAGCTCTGTCATATAAGCGGAAAAAGACACGTCCTCGGCGTTAATGGGAATGACTACCGCATAGCCCGCAGGGTCACTGGGGGAATAATACTTATCCTGATTTTCATCATACTTGGGAAGAGGTACGATACCGAATTCGATACCGTCATCATACTTACGAAGCTTCTTGATTGCAGAGAACACGCTGGTGCGGAACAGAACCTGACCGCCTGCAAACATATCCAGCGCCGTTACCCAAGGAGATGCTACGGGAAGAGTGTTGGTGTAAATATGCCAGGTGTTTACCTGAGAGAACTGCTCCAGCACGTCCTGCGCGACGCTGACGGAGCGCTGTGTATCAAATGTGATGTAAGGCAAATCGTCCGCATTCTTTTCCGCAAGAGATTCTCCTGATGCGGTGTAATAGTTACGGGCGTCGGAATATGCGCTTATAAGTCCCCACTGGTCGTTAAGATCCAAAACGCCATTACCGTCATCCTTGGTGGCTGCCTTGGAAAAGGTCACCAATTTATCAAACGTCCAATCCCCATCCTCAACTATCTCGTAAAGAGATCTTTCGCCGGGGAAAAGGGTGGCATACATTTCTTTGTTAAAGGTTATTGCCCAAGTGTTTATCTTGGTCATTATAGTAATATCGCCGGTAGTGAAATAAAGCTTTCCGTCAACAGAGAAGGTTGCGTTGGCAGATTGATCCCACCAAGGCATAGCCAGATCCATATATTCGGAAACAGCGTCACTTCTCAGATCGTACAGCAGACCCTCCTGCGCCAAGGTTACGGCGTTGTGAATAAAGGGCATTGCCATATCAAACTTACCGGCACCGGTTGCTATATCATCCTCAACAGCGGTTAGAACGTTTGCAACGTAATGAGCAACCACCTTAACACCGGTAAGCTCCTGCACCAGATGATTACGCTGCATAACAGCATCGTTGATCACCTCGTCGGTGGTGGAATACTTATCAAATCCGATATCCTCGGAATAATAAGTGCTTTGATTTTCGTCGCTGGTTACGGCAACGTCAAAGGTAGAAAGTCCGCCTTGAGAAACATTCCAGGAAAATTCGGGAAGGTCAGCCTCATAACGTCCCGTTTCGGGATTGAAGCCCTTTTCACCCTCGTCTTTGCTTACGTCGCTTGTATTTGTTACCTCGTTCTCGTTACAGGAAACAAGGCAGGACGCTATCATAAGCAAGGCAAGAAAAAGAACGATTGCTTTTTTCATATATTGTCAGTCCGTTCAAAAGAAAAATCAAAAGAAAAGCTTTATACTTGCAAAAACGAAACCACGCGGCGGGATATACACCCCCGCCGCGGGTATGAAATAAATGCTTTGATATAATGGATGCTTTTTAGTCTCTGAAGTTTTCGATGATCTCTTCGATATCAGTTTCAACCTTGCCGGTGATCTCTTCGATAGAGGACATAACGTCATCAGACTTGGAAGACATAAGGTTGGTAAGAACGCTGTTTGCAGCACCGAAGTTATAGATATAACCAGGATCGTATACAACGTTGGAGAAGATGAGGTCAAGCATACGCTCGGTATCATCGTCCTGAGAGTCACGCTTCTTAAGAGTTACTTCATAGTAAGCGTCGGTAACGTAGTTCTTTGCTTCGCAGCAAACAAGCTCAGTCATATAAGCAGAAAAATCTGCGTCTGCAACGTTCATGGGAATAACTACGCCATAAGCGTAAAGTGCGGAGCAGGGAGTATAGTATTTATCCTGATCAGCAGTGAGCTTAGGCATGGGAACAATACCGAATTCAACGCCGTTATCATAAGCACGGAGCTTCTTGATAGCAGAGAAAGCGGTGGTTCTGAACAGAGCTCTTCCCTCGCCGAATACGTCGAGAGAGGAAACCCAGATGTTGGTAGCACCCATATTGGCCATATCCTGGGCGTGGATGCACCAGTCGCTCTGCTGGAGGAGCTCAAGAATCTTAACTGCAGCGTTAACGCTTGAAGCGCTGTCCATAGTGAACATGGGAAGGTCTTCAGCGTCCTTGGAGCAGATGGTGTTACCGGATGCAAGATAGAACATATTAGCATCACCATGAGAAGAGGAGCAGCCCCACTGGTCATCAAGATCCCAGTCGCCGTCACCGTCGTTAACGGTAGCAACCTTGGACATTTCTACCAGCCTATCAAGAGTCCACTCGTCGTCATCAACAATCTCGTACAGAGTCTTTTCACCGGGGAAAAGGGTATCGTACATTTCCTTGTTAAAGGTAACAGCGGTAGAAACGATCTTCTGCATGATGGAGATGTCGCCGGTAGTGAAGTAAACCTGACCGTCTACGGAAAGAGAAGCGGTAGCGTTTGCATCCCACCAAGGCTGGTCAAGATCGATATAGTCGAGCTGGTTAAGAGGATGAAGAACGCCCTCCTGTGCAAGAGTAGCAGCAGAAGGCATAAAGGGCATAGCCATATCGTACAGACCGCCGCCGGAAGCGATATCTTCAGAGAGAGTGGTGTGAACGTTATCAACTGCGTGTGCAACGATCTTTACGCCGGTAAGCTGTTCAACGTAGTTATTACGCTCCATAACAGCGGCGTTAAGAACCTCGTCGGTAGTGGAATACATATTGTAGCCGATTTCCTCAGAGAAATATGTATTCTGAACATTGTTACTGTAAACGAGAACGTCAAAAGTAGCGTACTTGTCGTCGTTTACGTCCCAAGAGAACTCGGGAAGGTCAGCAACGTAACGCTCGGGCTTACCGGAAACGTTAGAAGTGTCTGCTTTGGAAGCCTCGTTATTATCTGCAGGCTGACAAGCGGTTACTGCGGAAATAACAGTAAGAAGACAAAGAAGAAGTGCTATAATAGATACTTTTCTTTTCATTGAATTTTATCCTTTCAATATTATTATTCTAATAATAACACAGTTTTTTTACCGTGTCAAGAGCGGAAGCAATCTGCTACGGAGCAGGATGAAACTGAAAGTCCCTTTGCGCGGAGAGTGTTGAATTCATCGGCATAAGACACGGCTCCTGCGCGTATTGCAAGAAGCGGATCCGTACCTGCGGGAATGGTATGTACGGGAGCGGATTCGCCGCCGTCACAAATGAGAATTGCCGTTCTTGCAAGGGCGAAAAGACCTGCGGCATACTCGGGAGAGATGCTGTCTGCGTGGTCGAGAATAAGAAGAGGGATAGAATCGAATTCGTCAAACTGCTCGGCTATCTTGTGGTAGGGGGCAATAAGCACGGGGGAAAGGGTATAAGGATTGCCCTCAGGGTCAGATGCCCACAGACATTCGTAATAATGAACTGCCAGCCAGAACATTGTGGGGGTTACCTTTTTCATAATAAGACGGTTGATATCCTGCTCGGTGCACTCGAACACGTCGTCATCTCCGTCATCGGAGAAAAAGTCGATGCCGTATTCGCTGTATTCACCGATAAGGTCCAGCAGCTTTTTCTTCGCCGCCGTCTTTTTCATGAGAGAAGCGTTCTTTTTTGTCTCCTCGGTAAAGGCGTTAAGCACCTGCTGGGGAGTCATAGACGCATTGATAAACGTGTCGCCCTCCTCCATAAACTCGGTAAACACACGCTCGCGTTCTGCTCTTACGGAAGCAAGACCGCCAAAGGCTCTTACTCTGCGGGGAAGCTGCTGAATAAACGCCTCCCACTCGCCTTTACGCTCACGAAGGAATTTTTCCTTTTCTTCGCACTTTTGCACTGTCTGTGCGGCGTTGAAGGTAACGCGCTTGCCCTCCTTCACAGGGAAGGTAACAAGGCCGGGGTGGTTCTTTATTTCGTTTACTACTCTGTCATTAAGAACGGACAGAGAGGAAAGCTCTTTATAAATACGATCAATACAGCCGGAAGCCGAGGAAAAGGACACTCCGTAACGGCGGGCACAGCCTGCATATACGCTTTCTGCGGAAAGGGAGGATGTATTGTATGCAGGGAGAGACTGAACACTGCTCTTTACCTCTGACCAATATGAGAACAATTCATCCTTAACGTCTGCAATACGCAGAGAAGGAGAAATATCACTTCCGATAACGATGGGGCGTGCAGGGGTGGCTGCAAGGGCGGAATTGATTATCCAGTTAGTGGCAACCTTGCAGATAAAATCCGTCTTTTCCTCAGAGGTGAGGGTGATAAAGGACACGTCCTCATCAACACCGTTGCAAAGATCGCCGTAAAGCTTGTTGGGACATTCTTCCTTAAAGATACGGGCGTACAATCCAAGCATAGGCTTAGTGTCCTTTACGGGACGGGAGGGAACCATATAACAGTTCTGATCCAGAATAAAGGAAGAGTTGTCTGCACGGTTTGTAATATAACACTCGTTATAAGGAACGCCGCACACTTCCTCAAAATAAGCGGTGGCAAGTCTTATATAAGCTTCCCAGCTTCCGTTGCCGTAAATGGCGGAGATTATTCTGGGGTTTGCGGCAAAGTACGTGTTCGCACGCTGTTTGTTGCCGAAGATTATATCTCCTTCAAAGAACTCCTCGTTGAAATAAGGAAGTCTGTTTTGAGTAAAGGAAAAGGTTCCGTCTGTATGAAGTACTGCAGGGATATAATACAATCCCTTAAGCATGGACGGAGAGGAGGACGAATATATACCGCCTGCAACAGAGGTGTTTACTGCCTTTGCGACGATAAGCACGTCCATATCCGAAGCAAGCCGCATATCCTCGGAAATGACGGAAAAACGGTTCGAATTTATTTTACCTTGAAGTATATCGTAGGAATTAACGGGAACACCGCCCGCAAGAGACGGGTAAAGACTGGTTCCGTTGCTGAGAGCATCAAAAAAATACTTGGTTATGCTCATTTTTACATCCCTCCAAAAGCTATTGATACTGATACGGATATAGAATAACACATTTTTTTCAATTGTGCAACTAAAATATTAGGAATTTACAAACTAAATTGTTAAAAAGATACAAAAGATATGCAAATCCGCAGGAAATATGCACGCCGGTGCGTGATGCCATGCCAAGCCTTCGGATTGGATAAAAAAATCCAAGTCTTTCGACTTGGATTTTTTGTCTAAGGGCTACAAAAAAGATATTTTCGGCAGTTTTGCGTATGAATTTGAACTCTTGCAGTTTTTAGTGAAGTATCGGCTAACGCCGATGTAAAGTTATGCCTAAGGCATAATGAAGTTTTGTGCTGTCGCACAAAGTGAAGTTAAGTGCGCTACTCACTTCCGCAGAAACTTCACTGTCCGTAGGACAACTTCACTTGCGAAGCAAACTTCACGCGCCGAAAGGCGCACTTAGTTGAAAACGACAGATTCCTGTCGGAATCTGTCGTTTTCTGGTGGAGCATACGGGACTCGAACCCGTGACCCCAACACTGCCAGTGTTGTGCGCTCCCAGCTGCGCTAATGCCCCGTCGAGGCAAATTATAACATAGACCTATACTCTTTGTCAATGCCGATTTGCCTTGTTTTTATACAGTATATGCATAGGCTGAAAAGGGATATTCTGTTTCCAGCGCTTTTGCAGTACGTTTTGCCGTTTCCTCGGTATCGAAAACACCGAAGACCGCGCTTCCGCTTCCGCTGAGCATTGAAACGGACGCTCCGAGGGATTTTAATCTTTCAATTGCTTCCCTGCACTGAAAAGGACAGACAGAATCAAAGGAATTGAAATATACTCCCTCCGAATAGGGAACCTCTTCCTTCTCCGTATTGTCAAGCTCACCGTACATTTTTCCCGTGGGACAAGCCACGTCCGGCTTGACGATGACCAGATGCAGACGCTCCTTTTCCAAAGGGGTTATTTTTTCACCGATACCCCTGCACCGAGCCTTTCCTCCGTACACGCAAAAGGGGATATCTGCGCCGAGAGGTGCGCCGATGGAGGCAAGGGTCTGCACATCCAGAGAAGCCGAATACATTTTGTTAAGTCCCCTGAGTACCGCCGCTGCATCTGCGCTTCCGCCGCCCATACCTGCCTGAGAAGGAAGGTGCTTTTTTATAGTTATTTTCACAGAGGGGCGAATGCCCGTATAAGCGAAAGACGCCTGCGCCGCCTTGTATGCAAGGTTATCCGTTTCCGGAATATCCATATCGCATACAACGCGGAGAGTATCGCTTTTTTCAAGCACCACCTCGTCATAAAGAGAAACGGTGTGCATTACGGTATCTATATCGTGGTACCCGTCGGCACGCTTTTTGCCTACCGACAAAAACAGATTTATTTTAGCATAAGCCTTTTCTGTCATTATTTAAGCCCTTTTACGAATTCATCAATACGTACGATAGCCTTTTTGATGTGGGAAGCGGAGTATGCATAAGAGATACGGGCATATCCCTCTCCGCTTTCGCCAAAGGCTGTACCGGGAACTATTGCCACACCCTTTTCCGCCAGAAGTCTTTCGCAAAACTCTTGAGAAGACATTCCGAAACGGGAAATATCGGCAAAGACGTAAAACGCGCCCTCGGGCATCATGCAGTCGATACCCGCTTCCTTCAAGCCCTTTACGATAAGTCTGCGTCTGCCGTTATATTCATCGCGCATATATTCAATATCGCCGTCGCCGTTTTTAACAGCCTCAACTGCGGCGTACTGTGCGGTGGTGGGCGCGCACATTATACCGTACTGGTGAATTTTGTGCATTTGCGCGGTTATTTCGCGGGGAGCGAGAGTATAGCCCAAACGCCAGCCTGTCATTGCATAAGCCTTGGAAAAGCCGTTTGCAACGATAGTGCGCTCACGCATACCGTCAATAGAAGCGATGGAAACGTGCTTTTCGCCATAAGTAAGCTCTGCATATATCTCATCGGAAATGACAACAAGATTGTGCTTTATTGCCACCTTTGCAACCGCTTCAAGCTGTTCTTTACGCATAATAGAGCCGGTAGGGTTGTTGGGGAAAGGCAAAATGAGCGCCTTTGTGCGAGGGGTGATGCAGGACTCCAGTTCCTCTGCGGTGAGGGTGAAGCCGTTTTCCTTTTTAAGAGGGAGAATGACGGGATTTCCTGCCGCCATTGTAACCAGAGGGTCGTAGCACACAAAGGAAGGCTGTGGCACGATTACCTCGTCGCCGGGGTCAATAACAGCGCGGAGAGCAAGGTCGATAGCCTCACTGCCGCCTACCGTTACGATAATTTCGTCCTTGGGGTCGTAGGTAAGGTCAAAACGGCGGGATGCGTACTTGGAAAGCTCCGCACGCAGCTCAAACAGACCGCTGTTAGAGGTATAGTAGGTTCTGCCCTCCTCAAGAGAGCGGATACCTGCCTCGCGGATATGCCAAGGAGTGGTAAAATCGGGCTGACCTACCGTAAGGGCGATAACGTCCTTCATTGTCTCCAGCATATCGAAAAATTTGCGTATTCCCGAGGGCTGTAAGGAAACAGCCCTTTTGGAAAGTATAGAAGAATAGTCCATTACCAGCCGTTACCTCTCAAGTCCACGGTGTCATTTTCAAAGGTAACGCCGAAATCCTTATAGCGCTCCATAATAAAATGGGTAGCGGTAGCGGTAACGCCTTCGATAGTGGCAAGCTGTTCAGCCACAAACACAGCCACATCACGCATGGTGCGGCATTCAACAAGCACCGCAAGGTCGTATGCTCCGGACATAAGGAACACGCTTTTTACCTCGTTAAAGCGGGCAACTCTCTCTGCCACCGCGTCAAAGCCCTTGTCTCTCTGAGGAACAGTCTTAAGCTCGATAAAAGCGGAAACGCTTTCTCTGTCCGTCTTATCCCAGTTGATGATAGTCTTTATACCGAGAATAATACCGTCACGGCGGCAATCCTCAAGCATTTCGTTGACTGTGTCAACAGAAACGTCCAGCATAGCGGCAAGCTCATCGGCGGACAAAAGGGGATTTTTTTCAATAATGGAAAGAAGTTTTGTTTTCATATTATATCACTCCTAAAACAAGGATAGCTGATCTGTTTCGGGAAGATCTCCCAAACAGTTGTTGGTTTTTAGTATCTCCACCACGTTTTTATTAAGTCCTGCGGTAATACGCAGTTCCTCTAAGGTGGCGCAATCGGTTTCGTGTATGGTCTTATAAATATTTTCAGCCGCAGTATCGCCCAATCCGTTCAAAGCAGACAAGGGCAGACGTATCTTGCCGTCCTCGGGCTTGAAAACGTACGCCTCCGACTTATACACGTCAACGGGCAGGAAGGATATTCCTCTCGCGTACATCTCACGCACCATCTGCATTACGGTAATGGTATCTTCGTCCTTGGCTGTGGTATCGTTAAGCGCCTCCAATTCCTCAATACGCTTGGATATGACAGAGGGAGAGGACAGAGCCAGCTCGCTGTCAAAGCCTGCGTTCTTGGAGCATTTTACAGTGAAATAGGTGGCATAGAACGCCAACGGCTCGTGGACCTTATACCAGCCCAGACGTATTGCCGATATCATATATGCGGCGGCGTGGGCTTTGGGGAACATGTAACGTATCTTGGCAAGGGATTCAATATACCACTCGGGAACGCCGGAAGCACGCATAGTCTCTACCATAGGCTCGGGAATGGGAAGTCCTTTTTTGTTTTTACGGACAAACTCCATTATCTTAAACGCGCTTTCCTTTTCCACGCCTGCGTACATAAGGTAAACCATTATACTGTCACGGGTACCGATTATCTCGGAAATGGTGCAGGTGCCGTTTTTGATAAGCTCCTGACCGTTGCCCAGCCATATTCCCGTTCCGTGGGAAAGTCCCGAAAGCTGCAAAAGATCGGAAAATTTGGTGGGGTGCGCGTCACGTATCATTTCACGAACGTAAGGCGTACCGCACTCGGGCAAGCCGAAGGTGCCGAAATCCGACCCGATCTGGTCAGGCGTAACGCCCAGCGGACGGGTAGATTCAAAAAGCTCCATGGTAGCGCGGTCGTTCATGGGAACGGTGCGGACGTCTTTTCCGGTAAAGGTCTCCAGCCATTTATAAATGGTGGGAACGTCGTGTCCCAGAATATCAAGCTTTAGCAGAGTATCGTGAAGGTATTCGAACGCGAAGTGGGTGGTAATAACACCCGAATCATCCTTATCCGCAGGATGCTGTACGGGAGTGAAATCGTATATCTCGTACTGCTTGGGGATAACCACGATACCGCCGGGGTGCTGTCCCGTCGTACGCTTTACGCCTACAAGACCGTTTACAAGACGGTTTTCCTCGGCTTTGGAAAGTGTCTTTCCCTGCTCCTCCAAAAACTTTTTAACGTAACCGTATGCAGTCTTTGAAGCGATGGTACCAACGGTACCTGCACGGAAAATATTTTCTTTGCCGAAGAGGACTTCGGTATAATGATGCGCCTCGGACTGGTTGTCCGAAGAGAAGTTAAGGTCGATATCAGGCGCCTTTTCGCCGTGGAAGCCCAGGAAGGTCTCAAAGGGGATATCGTGTCCGTCGGAAATCATTGTCTCTCCGCACTTGGGGCAGATCTTATCAGGCAAGTCAAATCCACTACCCACAGAGCCGTCGGTAAACCACTCGCTGTATTTACAATGGGGACAGCGGTAATGGGGCGGCAGCGGGTTAACCTCGGACACACCCGAGAAGGTGGCAACTACCGAAGAGCCAACCGAGCCTCGGGAGCCGACAAGATATCCGGCGCGCTCGGAATTGAGCACCAGCTTTCTTGCTATAACGTACAGCACGGCAAAGCCGTTTTTGATAATTGAGCCCAGCTCTCTGTCAAGACGGGCGGAAACTATCTCGGGAACCTCGCCCTCATAGCCGTACCACTCCATAGCGGTCTGACGGCAGGAGGTAATAAGCTCTTCCTCCGCACCCTCGATCTCGGGAGTATAGGTGCCGTCGGGAATAGGCTTTATGCTTCCGTCGATCATATCGGCGATCTTGGCAGGGTTGTCGATAACGACCTCCTCGACTCTGTCGCCCAGATATGCGAACTCGTCAAGCATTTCCTTGGTGGTACGCAGATACAGCTTGCTTTCGTGCATTGCGTCCTTATACTTAAGTCCCACCTGCATTATCTGACGGTATATCTCGTCGTCGGGATCGATAAAATGAGCGTCTCCCGTAGCGCAGACCGGCTTTTTCTTTTTGTCTGCTATGCTGAGGATTTGCTTGTTTATCTCTTCAAGTCTGCCGTAATCCGAAAGAGTGCCTTCTTCTACAAGGAAGGAGTTGTTGGCCTTTGGCATTATCTCGAAATAATCGTAAAAATCCGCAATCCGCATAAGCTCGGAATTAGCTTTTCCGTCCAGAATACCTCTGAACAGCTCCCCTGCCTCACAAGCAGAGCCGATGATAAGTCCCTCTCTGTGAGCGGCGAGAACGGTTTTTGGTATACGGGGGTTGCGGTGGTAAAAATCCAGATAAGACTGGGATATAAGCTGATACAGATTGCGGAGACCCGCAGAATTCTGCACCAGAATAGTGACGTGGTATGACCGCAGCTTCTTGGGGTCGCTGCTGGCAGCCATCGCCATATTCATTTCCTCTATGTTACGCACGCCCTGCCTGCGGAGCTTGTCCGTCATACAAGTGAAGATGGCGGCGAGCATCGCCGTATCGTCGGTGGCGCGGTGGTGGTTGAATTCACCGAGGTTAAAATAATTACCGATAGAATCAAGGGTATGCTTATTAAGCTCGGAATTTATATAACGGGAAAGCGGCAGAGTATCAAGATAAGGGTTATTAAACTTTATCTTGTACTTTTCACATGCCTTGCGGATAAATCCCACGTCAAAATTGGCGTTGTGGGCGACAAGCATTCTGTCCCCTGCAAATTCAAGGAATTTTTCAACCGCCTCTTTTGTTTTGGGTGCGCCTGCCACGGTCTCCGCAGATATGCCCGTAAGACGGGTAATGTTTTCGGGAATAGGCATTTCGGGGTCAACGTAGGTGCCGAAGGTGGCAAGTATCTCTCCGCCCTTATAAAGTGACGCGCCGATTTCTGTAATGCCGCAGTCTACGGGGGAAAGGCCCGTAGTCTCTATATCAAAAATAATAAATTCGCTTTCCTCAAAGCTGTAGTCCACACCGCTTTTCACGCCGAAAACTGCGCGGGCGGTATCGTCTACCAGATATCCCTCCATACCGTAAATAGGCTTAACATCTGGATATTTTTTGCGTGCCTTCATTATCATGGGATACGCCTGCACGTTACCGTGGTCGGTTATAGCCACAGCGTTCCAGCCCCAGGCGGATGCAGTTGCCATAACAGCCTCGGGATCGGAAAGTGCATCGTTGGCAGACATACTTGTGTGCAGATGCAGCTCGGTACGCTTACGGGGATGGTTATCCTTACGGCGGAGACGCTTTATCTTGTTTATCTTTTCAGCTCTTATGACGGTTTCCTTTTCAAAATCGTCATACGCCGCCTTGCCCTCCAGCAAAATGGCTGTTCCGGGCTTGGGAGGGGCAAAATCCGCCTCGTCCTTACCTACGGAAAATCTGAAAATGACGGACGCCTCTCCGTCGGTCATATAAGCTTTATAGTTTATCTTGCTTCCGTCGCGGGATTCCTTGTCCTCTATCTGGAACATCTCGCCGCAGATGCAAACGGGTGTTTTTTTGGAATACGCCCTGCCGTTATCACCAACGTGGGCTTCAACCTTTATCTCCTTAATGGGGAAGGGCTCCTTGCGGATGACCTCCTTGAATATGGGAGCGCGCTCGGAAAGGTCGAAATGCATGTTTCCGATTTTCGTTCCGCCTATTTCGTAAATGTCTCCGTCGTCCTCAACGGTTTTGAAAAAGCTTGATTTTTCCTCGATTTCGGGAGGCTTATGCGTCTCAAGATACTCGGCGTAATCCACCTTTGCTTTTTTCTGCAATTCCTCCTCGGCGGCGATACGCACACTGTCATCAGCAGGAGTTTCCTCAAAAACAAACTCGATATCCTGCTCAAACTGGCTCTTTATACAGCCGGAAAAGAACTTGCCTGCGTTTGCCGCATCCATAAGAAGTGCGGACATTCCGCTGCGAAGCTTTATTACTACCCTCGCCTGCTCACGGTCATAGGAATAAGTATATTTATCCATACCGCCCCTGCCCAAAGCGATATTTTCCATACGGGCATACATTTTTACAAGCTCCGGCATATAGTCGGTAGCGAAGGTGCCTGAAGGATATATAGGCAGGACGATACAGTAATTTAATTTGAGGCTTGACGCGATGATATCTTCAAGTTCAAACATTCTCTCTGCTTTTACGGGCACAGGGAAACAAAGCTCCAGCCTTAAGCCGTTTCCGGCTTTGTCTACCTGCAGCTTGTAATCGGACGCAACGTCCAATATTTCTTTATGTATTTCCGTAAAGGCTACCTTTGCGAACTGTTTGTAAAACCGTTCAATCATTTATTATCCTCATTATCTCGTCTTTGAGTACGCTTTCAATATCCGATTCTTTTATTTTGCCGACTATCTCGCCCTTGCGGAAAAGGACTGCCTCGCCCTTGCCGCCTGCAATGCCTACGTCGGCTTCCCTCGCCTCACCGGGTCCGTTTACCACACAGCCCATTACGGCGACGGTTATATATTTATCTGTTTTTATATCCTCACACAGTTTTTCCACACGGGACGCCAGAGGAATAAGGTCTATTTTTGTTCTGCCGCAGGTGGGGCAGGATACTACGTTTATACCGCTTTCCATTCCCATTACACGAAGTATGCGGTGGGCGGCATATACCTCCTTAACCGGGTCTGCGGTGAGAGATACACGCATGGTATCGCCTATACCCTGTGCCAAAAGCGCGCCGATACCGATGGCGTTTCGGATGGTACCGTTTGCTTCTCCTCCTGCCTCGGTAACTCCGAGATGAAGGGGATAATTACAATTTGCGGCAATTATCTCGTTTGCCTGAATCATACGCACAACATCGGAGCTTTTAACGGAAAGCACGATGTTGTCAAAGTCATATCTTTCCAGCATTTTTGCATTATTCAGTGCAGATTCGGCAATAGCCTCCGCCGTGGGAGCGCCGTACTTTGCAAGCAGATCCTTTTCCAGACTTCCGCCGTTAATGCCGATACGGATGGGAATATTCTTTTGGGCGCACTTTAATGCAACCGCTTTTACGTTCTCCTCTGCGCCGATATTGCCGGGGTTTATGCGTATCTTATCAATACCCGCCTCCGCCGCCTCCAAAGCGAGACGGTAATCGAAATGGATATCCGCAACAAGAGGCATATCCGTAACCGATTTATATGCGGGAATGGCGCGAACCGCATCCATACTGTTTACGGCAAAACGCACGATGTGGCATCCTGCCGCCTGCAGTCTTTTTAACTGCTCGGTAACACGGGGGATGTCAGCCGTGTCGATATTCGTCATAGACTGTACCTTTACGGGGGCGCCGTTTCCTATGGAAAGAGCACCGATACGCACCTCTTTTGATAAACGCTTCATAAAATTCATCTTACCTTGTTGTATATGTCGTTATTGCGCGGAGTGTAAAATTCACGCACAATATCTTCTCTTTTTGTGTAATTGGCAAGTATCCACATAAGCTTTGCAAGAGTTGCTTCGTGGGTCATATCATACGCCTCAAGAAGGCCTAGATCCTCTTTTATCTCCTTGCCTACACGGTACACCGCCATATCACTTCCCTCGTTAAGCACCTGAGTGGTGATAACTACGGTGACTCCCCTTTCAACGCCCTCGCGGATAACGTCGGAAAATCCGCCTTCTGCGGGAATACCGCCTACTCCGTAGGTCTCGATAACCACCGCGTCGCTGTTGTCAAGCATATACTTAAGTGCGCCGCTGTCCATAGAGGGTGCCAACGCACACACGGAGACACGGGTATTAAGGGAGGAGAAAAACTGTTTTTCACCCTTTTGGGGCTTGATGTAATGGCGGACCTGACCCTCGGAAACCGAAGCCACGGCAGGATAATTTATGGAAGAAAAGGCGTTGTAGCTTTTACTTCTGGTCTTTTTGGCACGGGTGCCCAAAATAACTCTGCCGTCAAACACTATATGCACGCCTGCGGCATCATCATCCGAAGCGTAAACAAAGCTATCGTAAAGGTTTACCCTCGCATCGGTATTCTCCATATCCACCGGCTTCTGGGAGCCGGTTATTACCACGGGCTTGGGGCAATCCAGCAAAAGATATGACAACGCGGCGGCTGTATACGCCATGGTGTCCGTACCGTGGGTAATAACAAAGCCATCGTATTTATCATAGTTTTCCGAGATTGCATTTGCCATTCCCAGCCAATGATGGGGGCGGATATCCGTGGAATCAAGATTATAAAGCTGTATTGTCTCTGTCTCGCACACGGCTCTTACCATGGGAACGTACTCAAGCAGCTCGTTGCTGCCCATAAGAGGTCTTAACCCCTCGGGAGTACGCCTGCAGGCGATAGTTCCGCCGGTTGCAAGCATAAGAATCTTTTTCATAAAAAGACACCTTTTCTAAAATAAAAAGAAAATATCCTTAAAGGTGATAACCACCATAAGCAAAAGAAGGAACGCCATACTTACGCCGATAGCGATGGATACGGCTTTTTCGTTAAGCCGTCTGCCGATAATTCCCTCAATTGTGTAGATAACAAACCTGCCGCCGTCCAGCGCAGGAAGGGGGATGAGATTAAAAATGCCGAGAGACAGAGATATAAGCACCATAAAGTTAAGCAGATTTTCCACGATGATACCGACATTTTCTCCCGAGCCGATGACCTCGTTCATAGCTTCGCCCATACCCACAACGCCGGAAACGCCGGATATGCCGTATCTGCCGGAAACGGTATCAACAAGTCCCTGCACGGTGGTGCGGATGGTGGAAACGGGCTGCCAGAACGCTTCATAGCACACGTTTGCAAAGTTTTTTTCCTTTTCGGGAACAAGGAAATCTGTCTGTCCGTAGACTACGCCGTTAACTTCCATGGTGGGAAACACCACGTCCTCAAGTAAAACCGTCTCGTCTCCGCGCTTTACCGTAAGGTCAACGGGCTCGTTACCCATAGACTGAATAAAATATGCGTAATCATAATAAACGAAAACGCGCTTTCCGTTTACTTTAATGATTGTATCGCCTATTTCAAGTCCGTACTCACTGCTGGTATTAACGGGAAGCCCTCTCTCCTCGCTTATCGCTTCGTCAACAAACTGTGCCACCTCGGGTTTAAGAATGGTGTCCGACCCGATGACAAGACCTGCCATAAGCAACACGCCGAGAAGTATATTCATAAAGGGACCTGCAAGTACGATGAGCATTTTCTGCCAGGCCTTTTTTTCGTTAATGCTGGGCTTGCCCTGATGCTCCTCTGGCACCTCGGTATCGTCCTCGCCGATCATACTGACGTATCCGCCGATAGGCAGCATACGGATGCAGAAATCGTTGTATTTAAACTTCTTTTTATAAATGACGGGACCCATTCCGATGGAAAACTCCATAATTCCCACCTTGAAGGCGCGCGCCATAAGATAGTGGCCGCCCTCGTGTATAAGCACAAGGATACCCAGCATAAGCAGGGTAACAACTACCGTAATAAGTGTGTTAAGCAATATCAGTATTCCTCCGCGACCGCGTCTCTTGCCGCGCGGTCAGTATCAAAAATGTCTTCCACGGTGGGATTAGGAATAAAGCACGCCTTTTCATAGGCTCTCTCCACCACGCGGAAAATGTCTGTAAAACCAATTTTTTTGCGTAAAAACGCATCCACCGCCGCCTCGTTTGCTCCGTTTACAGCCGCAGGCAGGTTTCCGCCGCGGGTTATGGCTTTTCGGCAAAGAGGAAGCAGGGTAAATGTATCTTCATCGGGCAAAGCAAAGGTAAGTGTGCCAAGAGAGGCAAAATCAAGTTCCTTTGCCAGACCCTCTTTTCTTTCGGGGTAAGTTAACGCATACTGGATGCAGGTACGCATATCCGGCGCGCCGCACTGGGCGAGCACCGCGTTATCCTCGTACTGCACCATTGAATGAACTATGGACTGTCTGTGCACCAGCACCTGAATCTTATCGGGAGTAACGTCAAAAAGCTGTACCGCCTCAATAAGCTCCAAGCCCTTGTTCATAAGAGTAGCGGAATCTATGGTTATTTTTTTGCCCATATTCCATGTGGGGTGGGCAAGGGCATCCTCCGGTGTAACAGCGTCAAGCTGCTCGCGGGTATACCCGTAAAAAGGACCGCCGGAGGCTGTAAGAAGAATTTTTTTTACCTTGTTTCCGTCAAGACACTGGAAAATAGCGGAATGCTCCGAATCCACGGGCAGAATTTTCGCACCCGTCCTTTTCGCCATAGCGTTTACAAGGTCTCCGCCGGTGACCATGCTCTCCTTGTTGGCAAGGCAAAGGGTCTTGCCCGCCTCAAGAACGGAAAGAGAGGAACGAAGCCCTGCGATACCCGTGACGGCGTTGAGTACGGTATCTCCCTCACATTCAGCCGCAACGTAGTGAAGCTCACTTTCGGGAAGCACCTTAACACCTGTATCCGCAAGGCGTATTTTAAGGTCCGATACGTATTCCTCCCCTGCTACGGCGTAGAGGGGAGAAAACTCACGGGATAACTGTTCAAGTAATTTAATATTAGAATGTCCGCTTAAAGCGGTTATCCTGAAATTGTGGCGGCGAGCCACATCACAGGTCTGGGTACCGATAGAGCCGGTAGCCCCCAAAACAATTAAACTTTTCATACTATCGTAAAAATATCTGCAATATACATTACCGCCCAGCCGAAAATGGCTGTGGGGAGAATGCTGTCACATCTGTCCATAACTCCGCCGTGACCGGGGAGGAGATTGCCGTAATCCTTTACTCCGCAATTTCTCTTTACCACCGACGCGGAAAGATCGCCTAATTGGATAATTACTCCTGCGATAACGGCAAAAATTGCAAAGTTAACGTAGCTGTAATAACAGTTAAACCAGGTGTTTACCACGAAAATATATATCATAACAGACAGCAGGGTTCCCACCATACTGCCCACAGCGCCTGCCACCGTCTTTTTGGGAGAGATATTGGGGCAAAGCTTTCTTTTTCCAAAAAGCTTTCCCGAATACATCGCCATAGCGTCACTGACCCAGGGGGCAATAAACACAAGGAGATACGCCTTGGGCGCGCCGCACCGAAGTGTCTGAAGAGAATATACGCCTACGGCAATATACAGCCCGAAAAGGGCGATAAAGGAAAGGTCGTTTACGCTGACCTTCCCATAATAAAATACGCCTGAAAAAAAGATATATACCAAAAAAGCGGCAGTTAATACCAGCCACAGTCTGACATCCGGACAAAAACGGGCAACAAAGGGAGTTATGGCAACATACAAAGCAGAAGGAAGCCACATATACCATTTTTTATGAAGCCCCTTGCAGCGGCTTGTTTCCCACACACACATTACACCTGCAAGAGCAAGGAATATGGGGAACACCACGGTATGGGAAAAAATAAGCACGGGTATAACTATTGCAAACAGCACTGCCGCTGTAAGTATTCGTGTCATTTAGTGCTTTCTCCTTCCGTTCCGCCGAAGCGTCTCTGTCTGCCGGAATACCATTTAATGGCATCCATAAGATCGTCTTTGCCGAAATCCGGCCACAAAACGTCTGTAAAATACATTTCGCTGTAAGCGCACTGCCACAGCAAAAAGTTGGATATACGTATTTCTCCGCCGGTGCGTATCATCAATTCGGGGTCGGGTATACCTGCGGTGTAAAGAGAAGCGGTTATGTCCTCTTCTGTAACGCTGCCTTTTCCTAAAGCAATTATATCATTTACCGCTTTGGTAATATCCGCCCGTCCGCCGTAAGAAAGGCACAGGTTTACCGTAAGTCCCGTGTTACTGCGGGAAGACTCAATACTGTTTTCCAGCGCTTTTCTCGTCTCATCGTCAAAGCGGTGCATCTCACCCAGCACGTTAAGCCGTATGTTCTTTTCCGTAAGCTTGGGAATATAACTGTTTACCGAGCTTTTTATAATACCCATAAGCGTTTCCACCTCGTCTGCGGAGCGGGACCAGTTTTCGGTGGAAAAGGCGTAGACTGTAAGATACTCTACGCCTAAATTACCGCATTCATCGGCTATTGAAACAAAGGTATCAAAGCCTTTTTTATGGCCGTAGCCCGCAGGAAGAAGGCGGTTTTTCGCCCACCTGCGGTTGCCGTCCATAATTATTGCGATATGACGGGGGATCTTTATGCCGTCCGCCATGATTAAAGTTCCATTATTTCCTTTTCTTTTTTGCTTACAACAACGTCAACCTCTTTGATATACTTATCGGTAAGGTCCTGAACGCTCTTTTCGGAAGCCTTCTGCTCGTCCTCGGTCATTTCGCTGTTCTTCTTCATGGTCTTGCTAGCATCGTTTGCATCTCTGCGGATGTTACGGAGAGCAACCTTTGATTCCTCGCCCATTTTGGTTACCTGCTTAACAAGCTCTTTTCTGCGCTCCTCGTTAAGAGAAGGGAATGCCAGACGGATGCACTTACCGTCGTTCTGAGGAGTGATACCCAGATCGGATGCCTGAATAGCCTTTTCGATAGGCTTAAGCATATTTGCTTCCCAAGGGGTGATAACAAGTGTACGGGGATCGGGAGATTTAACGGTAGCAACGCCGTCCATACCTGTGGGAGAGCCGTAGTAATCTACCTTTATTTTGTCAAGGAGCTTTGCGGAAGCCTTGCCGACACGAATGCCGCCGAATTCGTCTTCCAGAACGGAAATACTCTTTTTCATTTTCTCTTCATAGGGTTTAAGGTCAAGCTTCATTTTTGTTTCCTCCGTTTATGTGTATTTTAGTTTTCAAGTATTGTGCCCACCGGCGCGCCCATGGCGGCGGTGTAAATATTTTCGGGGTCTTCCAGTTTGAACATAAGCACCTTAAGGTCATTTTCTCTGCCCAAGGCACCTGCGGCGGTATCTATTGCGTGGAGGTCCTTCTCCAGCATCTCCGCGTATGTAATACGGTCGTACTTGACCGCATCGGGATATTTTGCAGGGTCCTTATCATACACGCCGTCAACGTTCTTGGCGAACATTGCCACGTCCACCTTAAGCTCGGCAGCTCTGAGAAGAGCGCCTGTATCCGTAGTGAAGAAGGGATATCCCGTACCGCAGGAAAGCACTACCGCTTCCCCGTTTTCAAGATGCTCTATTGCGCCGTACTGGGAATATATCTCGCATATCTGCGCCATGGGGACCGCACTCATTACACGGCATTTTCCGCCTGCTTTAATGATAGCGTCCTGAATGGCAAGGGAGTTTATAACGGTGCCCATCATACCCATTTGGTCAGCGCGGACTCTATCGATATTATGGCCGTGCTGTCTGCCGCCGCGCCAGATGTTTCCCGCGCCGCAGACAATGGCTACCTGTATGCCCTCGTCAAGCATTCTTTTTATCTGGATACCGGTTTCTTTAAGAAATTCCGCGTCCAGAATATTGTCTTTTCCCGAAAGGGCTTCTCCGGAAAGCTTTAGTAAAACTCTGTTGTACTTCATTTTTATTACTCTCCCTGTATATCTGTAAATGGAATTATCTGAATGTCGGCATATCCGCTCCAGCCTACTAAAAAAGCAGTAAGGGGGCTGACGGAATATTCCTGTAAAGGAAGCATGGTATACTTTTTCTCAAGCAAAAGGTCGGTAGGAAACATTTTTTGTATTTCCTTGGTGTCATTTCTGCCGAAGAGCATTTCTCCGCCGCAAAGCTGAAGTATTACCGAAGCGTAGCTGGATGCACCGTGCATACCCTTTTTGGAATAGTAGAACATAGCTCTCTCCCCGTAATAGGTGAGATAGTCTGTTTTTTCGGTATCGCAAGGGATGCAGTAATCGTCGCCGTTTTTCCAGACGTGGAAAAGGACGCAGACACCGTCGTACCCCGAGGGAGTGTTTTGCTCGACATATCCGTTAACATCAACGTAAACGGTGTTGCTGAACATAATATCCAAAAATGCCATTTGGTAATTGGGAGTTACCGAGCCTGAATAGACGTAAAACAGCGATTGGGTATCTATTGCCAGATTTGCGCTTCCGTAATTACGGCTTTTTGTAATAAGCCACTCGCAGGCGTCGTCCACCGTGTCTTCAACCTGCTTGCGGTATTCGTCCGGCCATTCGGTGAATGCATCGCTTAAGAAGACATTGAGTATGAGCATTTTTCCCGCAAGCTTTTTTGCACTGCCCGCGTTTTGACGGGTACCCAGATAAATGCTGTTTTCCCAGCCCCTTTGGAGCTGTGCATCGATTTCGCTTTGCAGATATGCAAAATACACGCTGGTGGTCAGTTTCCACTCCCCGTCCTGCTTTTCCATTCCTATCTGCAAGTTCTTGCCCGAAACAGAGACGGATACCGTTGCGTTAATATCGTCAAAGGACACAACCGAAACCGTAAAATCGTCTGCAACAGAGGCGAAATCGTTTATATAAGTGTATTTGTATTTGGTTTTTCCCTCGTCGTTGATAATATTATCGTCGCCGTGGTCGGGATATGACAGCATACGGCGGCGCACAGTGTCCGAAGCGTATGTGTTCTCCGCCATAACGGAAAGCACCTCGTAGGATGAATATTTTCCATCGGCTTCGGTATAGGAAGATCCCGTCTTTCCATCGGAAAGAGAGCCCCCTGCGAAAATGTTTACAAGGGATATATCCGTTCTTAAAAGTGTCTCCGCCGCGTCCAAGACCTCCGCCTTTTCAACAGGTGAATAATCGTCTTCGGACGCTTGGTTTTCACTTATATCCCCTACCGAAACCTCCTCGGAAAGGTCGGATTCCTCATTATCCGAGGGTCTGCAGGCGCAAAGCAGTGCGGACAGCACCAAAACTAATGCAATAAATCTTTTCATAATCTCCTCCTTTTATGTAAAAAAGAGAGCTTATTCAGTTAATTATAACAGACCTTTGGTTTATAATCAACCTTTTATATAAATTTCTCCATTTTTTCGTTGTAAAGTCCGGTTCTGGTAATAAGGGACGACCGAACTTTATCGCCTAAATACTGTACCGCAAGGGCAGGATTAAGACAACGGTTGCAGGCGGCGCAGACGGTGATATCCACCACCCTGTCCTTGACCGAGACTTTTTTTACGAATTCGGAAATATCCACGTCCTTATATCCGCTTTTGGTCTTTTTATTTATAACCATCTCGCCGGAAAGTTCATCCCTAATTTCATCGTCGGACATATCGGTATCCAGCGCTATGGTATAAGTGGCGTAAGCACAGTCGCCCACCGCCATTACGGGAGAAGCGGTAAACAGCACGGTTATACCGTCGGGCATGACCTTATTAAGGGCTTCCGTAATCTCCTCAAAGGAAATATCCTCGGTGTGCAGACGGAAATCCGCCGCCTCGTAAATGCTTTCCTGAAAAATGGAAAGGGGCTGTACGAAAACCAGACGGACGTGAGGATTATATCCCTCGGTAAAAACTATATCCAGTCCGCTTCTTACAAGCGCGCGGGAGATGGCACGGGAAATATCAAGATGAGAGATATACCGCACGGGACCTTTTTTTGAAAAAAACATTCTTACCGACAGCATTTTCTTTCACCTCCCAATTTGTTTGCACCGCAGGCGGAGCACTGGGTACGGCAATCGGGCGTAGTTGTTTCGGCATACGCCTTTTTGCACTCTCTTATAAGAAATTCCTTGGTTACGCCGCAATCGATATGGTCCCAAGGCAGAATCTCGTCAAAGGACATTTTTCTGTTTGCATAAAAGGCAGGGTCGATGCCCACGGTATCAAATACCTCGCACCATTTTTCGTAATCGAAGCATTCGTCCCAGCCGTCAAACCGCTGACCGCGCTTATTTGCTTCAACAAGCGCCGCAGACAGCTTTCTGTTGCCCTTGGCAAACACCGCCTCAAGACGGGAGACCTTTGCCTCGTGCCAGGAATAACGTATTTTACGGGTCTTTATACTGTCGCGCAGCAGCATTTGCTTTCTGCGTAATTCCTCAAAATCATCCTGCTTCTCCCACTGGAAGGGCGTGAGCGCCTTGGGCACGAAGCAGGAAACGGATATACCTACCTCCACCTTTCTGCCGGGACGCTTTACAGAATAAAACTCATCCACTATTTTTTGAGAAAGGTTGGCAATACCAACGATATCCTCGTCAGTCTCGGTGGGAAGTCCGTTCATAAAATACAATTTAAGGGAGTTTCTGCCGCCGTCAAAGGCTTTGCGGCAGGCGGAAAGGATCTCCTCCTCGGTAATGTTTTTGTTTATAACGTCACGAAGGCGCTGTGTGCCTGCCTCGGGAGCGAAGGTCATACCGCTTTTGCGCACGCTCATTACCTTTTCCATCAATTCCTCATAAAAAGCGTCGATACGCTGAGAAGGAAGAGAAAGACTTACCTTTTTATCGTCCGTCCAGGTAAGAAGCTTATCTATAAGCTCGGGAAGACGGGTATAGTCCGACACGGACAGACAAGAAAGAGACATTTCCGAATAGCCCGTTTTATCAAAGCATTCCTTGGCGCAAGCGTTGATAACATCGGGTGTTTTCTCTCTGTAAGGGCGGTACACCATGCCTGCCTGACAGAAGCGGCAGCCTCTTATACAGCCGCGGAATATCTCCATAACGATACGGTCATGCACCGTTTCGATATAAGGCACCTCTGCGTCGGTGGGATAATACACCTTGTCAAGGTCCTTTATAATACGCTTGGTTATTTTTGCGGGAACGCCGTCGTGAGGGGTGAACGCCTTTATTGTGCCGTCCTCGTTATAGTCCACATCGTAAAGAGAAGGTACGTAAAAGCCCTCGTGCTCGGTGGCTATTTTATAAAGAAATTCCTTTTTGGAAAGACCCTTTTTCTTGCACTCACGGTAAAGCTCTACCAGTTCGGGAATAGCCTCTTCCCCTTCGCCGATAGAAAAAACGTCTATAAAATCAGCGACGGGCTCGGGATTATATGAGCAGGGGCCGCCTGCGATAATGAGAGGGTACTCCTCCCCTCTGTCCTTGGAATAAAAGGGTATGCCTGCAAGAGAAAGCATATTCACCATATTGGTATAGCAAAGCTCATACTGGAGAGTGAAAGCCACGATATCAAAATCCGTAAGAGGGTCGCCGGTCTCAAGAGAGAAAAGCTTTGTACCCGTCTCACGCATAAGAGCTTCCATATCCACCCAAGGGGCAAAGGATTTTTCGCACCAAACGCCATCCAGTCGGTTGACAGCACCCATAAGTATCTTCATGCCCAGATTGGACATGCCTATCTCGTAAGTATCGGGAAAGCAAAAGCACATACGAGTATCGATATCATCAAGGTTTTTGTGCGTTTCTCCGTATTCATTGCCCGTATATCTTCCCGGCTTTTCAACGCGGGACAGCAAGTGGGCGTATCTATCTGTTTTCATTTTTATTCTCCGATTTCTTCAGGTGCGGCAAACTCGTCTGCTCCGCCGTGCATTGCGCAGTGGAACCGGTTTACCAGCACGGATATTGCTCTGAATTTATCATAGGAAACGTCGCTGTTTACGTCGCTTTTACTTAATATTACCAAAACGTAGGGATGCTCGCCAAGATACACTGCGCCATCGTGCAAAGAAGGCTCGATTCCGTTGTCCTCGCCGTATTTATGGGCAACGGGTATACCGCATTCGATGGAGGTGATAAGCTCGTTATAGCTGGTCCTCTGCATAAGCTCAAGTACCCACTTGCCTGCCTCGCCTTGTGTGGAAAAATCGTAAACGTCCTTCATCATACAAGCAAGGTCACGGGTGGAGATAAGTCCGAATTTATACCAGGTAGGCGCACCTACGTTGGTGTTTTTATTTCCGATAGATGCAAGGTAATCGGAAAATTCCTGCTGTCCGTATTTTTTAAGCAGATGAACGTAGGCAGTGTTATCCGATTCGGTTATCATTATCTCAATAAGATATTCTACGGTAAAGGCTTTGCCGATATCCGACTTTTTGAGAACCCCCGAACCGCCTGCGTAAGAGTTGATAGTGACCTCCTCGCCCAGATCAACTCCCTTTTTAAGCAGAAATACTGCAAGAGACGGCTTTATTACAGAACAGGTCTGATAAATGACGTCGGGATTATATGCCAGCGAGCAGCCTGACTCAAGGTCGATATACACGAAGGAGAAATAGTCTCCTGCCCTGCCCGAATAATTATCCGAAAAAACGTATTTTTCGTCTACGGGGAAGGTGAAATTACCCGACGAATACAAGGTATCCATAAAGGTCTTTATATTTGAAAATTCGTTGGACGCATAAATGGGATTAAAATCGAACTGAAGCTTGCCGTCCCCTATCATTGCCGATTTTTCAAACAAATTCACGGGAACGTATACGCTTTCCTCGCTTATTTCGCTTTCCTCGGGCTCGGACACCTGCACGGATACCTCCTTGCTTTCCTCCGGCGCGGAAGCGGCAGGGACAGACACCTCGCTCTCACCCCCGTTACAGGAAGCAAGCAAAAGGGCGGATATAAGAATTAACAAAAATATTTTTTTCATTGCTTAAGCACCTTTCTTAAGAACTGACCCGTATAGCTGTGTGGGCACTTTGCAATCTCCTCGGGAGTACCGCAGGCAATAACGGTACCGCCGCCGTCGCCCCCCTCGGGACCAAGGTCAATAATATAATCGGCAGTTTTTATAAGGTCAAGATTATGCTCGATAACCACAACTGTGTTGCCCGTATCCACAAGACGGTGGAGTACGTCGTTGAGCTTATCAACGTCATAGCTGTGGAGACCTGTGGTGGGCTCATCAAGAATATACAGAGTTTTGCCCGTACTGCGGCGTGCAAGCTCGGTTGCAAGCTTTACTCTTTGCGCCTCACCGCCGGAAAGGGTGGTGGAGGACTGACCTATCTTAATATAGCCCAGACCTACCTCGGAAAGAGTCTTTAAGCGGCGGAAGATAGACTGGTAGTTTGCGAAGAATTCCATTCCCTCGTCTACCGTCATTTCCAAAACGTCATAAATATTCTTGCCCTTGTATTTTACCTCCAGCGTTTCACGGTTGTACCGTCTGCCTCCGCAAACGTCGCACTTAACGTAAACGTCGGGAAGAAAATGCATTTCTATTTTTATTGTACCGTCACCCTCGCAGGCTTCGCATCTGCCGCCCTTGATGTTAAAGGAAAATCTGCCTTCCTTGTAGCCCCGCGCCTTTGCGTCGGGGGTGGAGGCGTAAAGAGAACGGATATCCGTAAACATTCCCGTATATGTTGCGGGGTTGGAACGGGGAGTACGTCCTATGGGAGACTGGTCTATCTGAATGACCTTGTCTATATTTTCAAGTCCTTCAATACAGTCGCACTTGCCGGGAGTGGCGCTTAATCTGCCCAAAGCTCTTGCCGCGCCCTCACACAAAACGGAATTCACAAGCGAGGACTTTCCGCTTCCCGAAACGCCGGTAACGCATATAAGCTTGCCCAAAGGGAAATCTACATCAATATTCTTAAGGTTATTTTCCCTTGCGCCCTTTACGGTGAGATACAGACCGTTGCCGCTTCTGCGGGTTGAGGGAACGGGGATTACCCGTCTGCCTGAAAGATATTCGGCGGTTATGGAGCCTTCGGCTTTAAGCAGTTCTTCGGGTGTGCCGGAAAACAGCACCTCTCCTCCCCTGACGCCTGCGTAAGGACCGATATCCACGATATGGTCTGCGCTGAGCATTGTTTCCTCATCGTGCTCGACCACAAGCACGGTATTGCCAAGGTCACGCAAGGATTTAAGTGTATTTATAAGCTTGATGTTATCACGCTGATGAAGTCCGATACTGGGCTCGTCCAGAACGTACATAACGCCGACGAGTGCGCTTCCAACCTGAGTTGCAAGACGGATACGCTGTGCCTCACCGCCGGAAAGACTGCCTGCGGCACGGGACAGAGTGAGATATTCCAGACCTACGTTTTCAAGAAAACCGAGACGGGAATCTATCTCCTTAAGTATCTCCTTAGCCACGGCGCGCTCACTTTCGGTAAAGGAAATATTCCTGAAGAAATCACGCAAAACGGAAACGGACATATCGCAAAGCTCGGTTATATTTTTATCGCCGACAGTAACCGCCAGCGCCTCGGGACGGAGCCTTCTTCCCTCACAGGAGGGACAGGGCACGTTGTCCATAAAGGCCTCGTAATACTCACGGGATTCGGGAGACGTATTGCTGTCGTATCTGCGCTTAACCATATTCACAATACCCTCGAATTTGGGGATACTGTAATTTCTGCGCGCGTATTTATTGCCGTAAAGCAGCACGTGGAGACCGTCCTCGGTCATATCCTGAATGGGAGTATGCACGTCCCATCCGTAATGCTTGCCTACGGAATTAAAAAGCTCATAGGTATAACTGCCGGGGTCAAAGGTCTTGAAGCCGTTACAGATTACCGCACCCGAGAAAAGAGACATGCTTTTATCGGGAATAAGTCTGTCGGGAGAAACGACGTGGTTCATACCGATGCCCGAGCAATCCTCACAAGCGCCCACGGGGCTGTTGAAGGAAAAGAGTCTGGGCTCCAATTCTCCCAAAGAGATACCGTGCTCGGGGCAGGCGTAATTCTGGGAAAAGCGTATTACCTCACCGCTGTCCGCCAGCATAATTTTTATAATACCGTTTGAAAGCTTGGAGGCGGTCTCGATACTGTCGGTAAGACGGGAAGAAATTCCGTCAGCACGCATAACAAGACGGTCAACAACGATATCAATATCGTGCTTCAGATTTTTATCAAGAGCAGGCACCTCGGAAAGGTCATACAGGCTTCCGTCAACGTAAGCGCGGACAAAGCCGCTTTTCTTTGCGTCCTCAATAACCTTTTCGTGCATACCCTTTTTGCCCGAAACAACGGGAGAAGTAACCATAAATCTTGTGCCCTCTTCAAGGGTGAGCACACGGGAAACTATTTCATCAATAGTCTGTTGCTTTATGGGAATTCCGCACACGGGGCAGTGAGGCACGCCGAGACGGGCGTACAAAAGACGCATATAATCGTATATTTCGGTAACAGTACCCACGGTGGAACGGGGGTTTTTGGAGGTAGTCTTTTGGTCTATGGCGATGGCAGGAGAAAGTCCCTCGATAAAATCTACGTCAGGCTTGTCCAATTGACCCAAAAACTGACGGGCGTAAGAGGACAGAGATTCCACAAATCGGCGGTGTCCCTCGGCATAAATAGTATCAAAGGCAAGGGAGGATTTACCCGAGCCCGAAAGCCCCGTAAAAACAGTAAGCTTGTTGCGGGGAACGGTTACGGAAATATCCTTGAGATTATGTGTCCGTGCGCCTTTTACCTTGATTTCTGTTTCCATTTTTATATCCTTACATTAATCGTTTTATTCTGTCACGCAGTGCGGCGGCTGTCTCGAAATCCAAAACCTTTGCCGCTTCCTTCATCTGCTTGGTGAGCAGTTCTATCTGCTTCTTCTTTTGGCTTTCGCTCATCTTCTTGGGGTCGGCTTGCTCGTTTACCGCACCCGTAATAGCAATGGGATCGCGAAGCTCCTTTATAATACTCTTTGGCGTAATGCCGTATTTTTCGTTATATTCTTTTTGTATCTTGCGGCGTCGGTTGGTTTCGTTAATGGCACGCTCCATAGAGCCCGTCATCTTATCCGCATACATTATTACCTTTCCGTTAACGTGGCGGGCAGCACGTCCGATAGTCTGTACCAGACTGGTCTCGCTACGCAAAAAGCCTTCCTTGTCCGCATCCAGAATAGCTACAAGAGATACCTCGGGCAGGTCAAGACCTTCACGAAGAAGGTTTATTCCCACCAGCACATCGATAACGCCCTTACGCAGGTCGCGGATAAGCTCCATTCGCTCCATGGCGTCGATATCGTGGTGCATATAGCGGCACTTTACGTCTGATGAAACAAGATATTCCGAAAGGTCTTCCGCCATTTTTTTGGTAAGAGTGGTAACCAGCACCCGCTCTCCCTTTTCGGCACGGGCGCGTATCTCGGTAAGCAGGTCGTCTACCTGACCCTTTACGGGACGCACCTCCACCTCAGGGTCAAGAAGTCCCGTAGGTCGGATTATCTGCTCCGCTATCTGCTGTGACCTATCCTTCTCAAAGGGCGCGGGAGTTGCGGAAACGTACAGAGTAGTGCCTTTTTTATCAAGAAATTCGTTAAAGTTAAGAGGACGGTTGTCAAAGGCAGAGGGAAGACGGAAGCCATAATCTATAAGATTTTTCTTTCTGGCGTGGTCGCCGCCCGACATTCCTCTTACCTGAGGCACGGTAACGTGGCTTTCGTCTATAAGCAAAAGATAGTCTGCAGGAAAAAAGTCAAGAAGAGTGTACGGCGTGCTTCCCGGCTTTCTGCCTGCCAGCACACGGGAATAGTTTTCCACACCCGAGCAAAAGCCCATTTCACGTATTTGCTCCGCATCAAAGAGCACACGCTCGCGGATACGCTGTGCCTCAACGTATTTTTGCTGTTTTTCAAAGTATTCGATACGCTCGTCCAATTCCTCAAGGATTTCGTGAATAGCGTTTTCACGCTTTTCCGCCGAGGTAACGTAATGGGACGCAGGGTATATTGCGGCATGGGAAAGGCGCGCGTCTATCTCACCGGTAACGGTATCCACCTGGGAGATTCTGTCTATCTCATCACCGAAAAGCTCAACACGGTAAGCATATCTGTCCGAATTAGGGGGGAATATTTCGATAACGTCGCCGCGTACACGGAAATTGTTTCTGTCAAATCCGATATCCGAACGGGAAAACTGCAGAGACACAAGTCTTTTTATAAGGTCGCGCTGGGGAAACACCATTCCGGGACGGAGAGAAATTACGTTTCTGCCGTATTCCTCGGGGTCGCCCAAGGAATATATGCAGGACACGGATGCTACCACGATAACGTCCCGTCTTTCCATAAGCGCGGTGGTGGCGGAATGGCGGAGCTTGTCTATCTCCGAGTTGATGGAAGCATCCTTCTCAATATAAATGTCCTTGCCGGGAACGTATGCCTCGGGCTGGTAATAATCGTAGTAGGAAACGAAATATTCCACCGCGTTTTCGGGGAAAAATTCGCGGAATTCCGAGCAAAGCTGTGCCGCCAAAGTCTTGTTGTGGGCAAGCACCAGCGTGGGACGGTTTGCGGCGGCGATGATATTCGCCATGGTAAAGGTTTTACCCGAGCCGGTAACGCCGATAAGCGTCTGGTCGGTATAGCCCTTGTCAAGCCCATCGCAAAGAGTGCGTATCGCCTCCGGCTGGTCGCCCGTCGCCTGATACGGCGAATGTAATATGAACTTATCCGGCATGTTTTCCGACCTCCCTTTCAAAAACGGCATTTTATCATTTTATTCTACCACATAATTGTTAAAAAATAAAGAGGAATCGATAAAATTCTTTCAAAACCCTTTAACCGGCGTGTGTTGCGTTATTTATAAAAAGCAAAGCTGTAATAAAACAAAAACAATCATTGATTAATTTATAAAAATCGGATATAATTATGTCGTAAAAATAATCTGTGCAGGCAGAGGTGGGATGAAATGGAAAAAGAGATAAAAACAGAAGACTCGGTTCCCGTGCAAAATACAATATTTTTCGCCGATATGCATACTCATTCGGAAAATTCCCACGACTCGTGCTGCAAAATTGAGGATATGGTAAAAGCGCAGATAAAGCGCGGCAGTCTGTTTTTTGCGGTGACAGACCATTTCGATACCGACCTTTACGGAAAAACGGATATTTTTACGCCCATAAAAAACGCCGCGGCGGAATGCAGGCGGCTAAATGAAATATACGGAAAAGAGTGCACCGCTTTGTGCGGAGTCGAATTGGGCGAAGGCTTTTGGAACAATGACGCTTACCGACGTATAATTAATTTAGAAAATTATGACGTTGTGCTGGGTTCTATACATCAGGTACGGTTTGAAAATATGACCGAGGCGTATGCACAAATTGATTTTTCCCTTTTGCCCGAAGAAAGGATATACGCTTATCTGGACACGTATTTCGACGACCTTCTTACACTGCTGGAAACAACGGATTTTGATGTTTTATGCCATATCACCTGCCCGTTGCGGTATATAAACGGCAAATACAGCCGTGGAATTGACATATCCCCTTTTGAAAGCAAAATAGAAAATATACTGAAAAAGGTTATAGAAAAAGGCATTTCACTTGAAGTTAACACCTCTACGTCGGACCTGCTTTTCGACTATATGCCGCCGCGCAGTGTTATTGAAAAATATTATAATATGGGCGGACGTATGGTAACATTGGGATCGGACGCCCACAGAGCACAGGATGCCGCCAAGGGATTTGAACAAGCAGTATGTTTTCTTAAGCAAACCGGATTTGAACATATATATTACTACAAGGACCGTAAGCCCTGTAAAATAAAAATATAAAAACAAAAAAATTCACATTCCGTCTATTGCGTTTTTGTCTGAGGTAGTATATAATACGGAGAGAAAGTGAGGAAACCGCTATGAAAAAAATAATTTTTGCCCTTATTGCGGCTTGTATGATATTATCTCTCTGCGCCTGCTCCTCCGAAGGAAGCGACGTAAGCGCGCCCGTAGGAATGATGGGTGTTAAAAACGACGTACTTAAAGTAACCGTGTGCTATCCTATGGAATGGACGATTGACAGAAACGACGGTATGCTTTCTCTCCTTAAGGACACCTCTCAGGCATCCATGGTAAGTACATACGCCAGCATCTCGGTAACCAAGTATTCCACCAACGCCGCTAACCACGGCGAATATTGGAAAACTTATTCCGACAGACTGGACGAGGAGCTTAAGAATTATAAGTCCGTTGAGGAAAAGGAAATTGAGATCGGCGGTAACACCGCAGGCAGATATCACTATACCGCAACGGTTGACGGAAGCACTTATCACTTTGATCAGATCATTGCTGTCGGCGGATATACCGCGTATATTATCACCTTTACCGCCAGCGCAGATGATTATGAAACCGTACTTCCCGATTTTGATAAAATAATTTCAAATTTTTCTTTCAATTAGGTATTGACAAACCAAAAGACTTGTGCTATACTGTACAAGTCGAACACGGGGGCTTAGCTCAGTTGGTTAGAGCACCTGCCTTACAAGCAGGGGGTCACAGGTTCGAGTCCTGTAGCCCCCACCAAGAAAAAGCAAGTCGAAAGGCTTGCTTTTTTCTATCCAACCCGAAGGCTGTATATCATCACGGCAAAGCCGCACATACAACGTTCCGCTTCAGACGAAGCGGTTTTTTATTGACAAAAATCCCCCTCGATGTTATAATGCGAGAGCAAGATTTTGTATTTTTTACCCATAATAATATAGAGGTGAAAACGTGAATATCTTCCACAGATTCAAAAACAAAAAGATACAGTTTCTGGTAAATATGGTGCTCATCACTATCGGATGCGCCATATATGCAGGCGGCGTTTTCCTGTTCCTTGACCCGAATTCCCTTGCCTCCGGCGGTATATCGGGTGTGTCTATAATACTCAGCCACTTGCTTAAGTTTTTGCCTACGGGCACCTGGATAGTTATACTTAACGTACCCCTGCTGCTTATTGCAATATGGAAGTTTGGCTTTAAGTTTGTGTTTACCACAATATATGCTATTGTAATATCCTCTGCTTTTATGAATCTGGGCTCAAAATATATCGGCGCTGCCACCCACGACCCGATGCTTGCCGCCTTTGCGGGCCCTGTGATGGTGTCTGCAGGTATAGGAATCCTCTTTCACGCAGGCGCGTCCACCGGCGGCACAGACATTCTGGTAAAGCTGATGCGGCTTAAATTCAAAGCAATTTCTACCGGAACAATCTTTATGATATTCGATATAATGGTTATCATCGCCTCCGCCATTGCCTTCAAGCGGTTTGAGCTTTCTCTGTACGCAGGTGTTTGCGTGGTTATTCAGACAGTGGTGCTGGACAAGATACTATACGGATTCGATAGCGCAAAGATGATATATATCGTAAGCCAAAAGAACGAGAGGATTACCGAAAGACTGCTTAAGGAATTGGACGTAGGCGCAACGATAGTCCACTCCCACGGCGGATACACCGGAAAAGACCAGCCCGTAATTATGTGCGTGCTTAAAAAGCAGCAGCTCCCCCGTGCAAAGGAAGTTATCCGCGAGGAGGACAACAGCGCGTTCCTTATTGTAACCAATGCAACGGAGATCTTGGGCGAGGGATACAAGTCCCACGAAACCGCAGATCTGTAGGACTTGTCTGTTTAACGCAGAACAAAACGCGAAATAAAGCAATGCTTTTTACTGATTTTCCACGATTTTTCAACAATTGCAGTGCGATTCGCTTTAATAACATTCATTAGGGAAAGAGTTCGTTTATACCACGAACTCTTTTTTATTCGCGTTTTTAACCGTTTTCGCTTCACTCGCTGTAGATTACTACAGCTCTCGCTTGCAAAAACGGTTTCTGCGTCAAATATCCTGCGTCCTACCTTCGCTTAGGCTGGCTTTGCCAAGACTTTAAGAATTTCGCCATAACAATCACCCCGATAAAAAACGGCAGGAAAACTCCTGCCGTTGTTTTTGTTTGGATTAAAGACCCATTTTTTTGATGAGCATCTTGGAGCAATCAAGCTGGTTGGGGATGTTTCCGTTCTCATCGCGAACTCTCCAGATATCGGGAGTGATCTCGTCAGCAACGTACATCTTGCCGGTTTCATCATAACCGATCTCGATCTTAAAATCGATAAGAGTGAGGTTAAGGGTTGCAAGATAGTTTTTGAGAACTTCGCCAACCTTTACGACGATAGCCTGAGCTTCGTCATACTGACCTTCCTTGAGAAGACCCTTCATTATACAGATACGCTCGCTGATAAGAGGGTCGCCCTGAATATCGTCCTTAAGAGTAACCTCTGCATAAGGAGGATCAAAGGGAATGCCTTCCTCAAGAGTAAAACGGCGGCACATACTGCCTGCGGTATAATAACGAAGAACAAACTCAAGCTTGGGAACGGTGAGGTTGCGAACCTGCATAAGTCCCTTGTCAACGTCTGCTGCGATATAGTGGGTGGGAACTCCGTTTTCTTCCATAAGCTCAAAGAAGAACTTGGAGATGGCAAGACCGATCTTGCCCTTACCCTCAACGCTGCCGCCCACGGTGTTGGAGCCGGGGTCAAACACGCCGTTTTCGCCTGTCATACTGTCCTTAAAAAGAAGATGAACTATGTTCTTTTCCTCGTCCAGAAGGACGTCCTTTGTTTTACCGGTGTAAAGTGTCTTCATTGTTTTTAAAACCTTCTTTTATATAGATTAAGTTTAACTTTTTCTTGGTTTAATATTGGTTTATTATATCATACGGCAAAACGTTTGACAAGTACGTGATACAAAAAAATAATGTGTTACGGGAAAATTTTTTTGTTTATTTTTGCGTACTGCCCTTCTTTTGCTTTTTTCGGACGTATGCGTTATAAAACGTCAGTCCCGCAAGGCTTACCGCGCCGGTGATCCCATACAAGATCAGAGCGCCCCAATACTCGCCCTCACCCAGCAGATGTCCGCCGAAGGTGGAGGATATGACCGAGGGTATGCGTGCCACCAGAGATATTGCCAAAAAAACGGACAGCTTTATATCGGTAAGACCAACGAAGTAGGTAAGCAGATCCTTGGGCGTACCGGGTAAAAAGAACAGGAAAAAGATTAAAAGCGCCCGCTTTTTCTCGGTATTTATAAAGCGCAGGGAGTTTATCTTTTCACGGGAGACAAACACCTCTACCATACGGACTCCAAACCGTCTGGTAAGCAAGAATATTACCGCAGATGCAGAAGCAACGCCTGCGTAGCAGATTGCCGTACCGACCCACGGTCCGAATGCGTAGCCTGCGGCAGTTTCAAGCAGTTCGCCGGGAATGAGGGCGATAAACACCTGCAGAAACTGGAGCCCCAACAACACAAGCCAGCCAAGCCCTCCGAAGGATTGTATGTAATCGCGAAAACCATCCTTTGAAAAAGAGGACAGCCAGTGCCAGACCAACAAAGTCGCCAGCAGCGCCAAAGCGACGACCGTAAATATAGATACCGCCGCCAGAATCTTACGGCGTTTTTCGGTTTTGTTCATAGCATATATTCCCTTATTCTACGGAAATCGGCGTTCAGCGAAGCGAAGTCGATTACCCCGTTTTCATCAAAGGAGGTGGCTTCTACGGTAAAATCCCCTTGGTAGCCTATCTTCTTTACAAATGAAAAGAAGGCGTCAAAATCCACGTTGCCCGCTCCGAGATGAAGTGTTTTAAGGCTTGACCAATCCATATATCCGCCACCGTAATCGTTTACGTGGAAATGCTTTATGCGGTTAAAAACAGCTTCGTTTTCGTAAAGCTGTTCTGTCTGGTTATGGAACTGCGACATTTTGGTATCAAAGGTAAAGGAAATATCGGGAAATTCGCTTACAAGGGTGTTCAGATGTGTCATAGGGTCAAGGTGGTTGCAGACCACGTTTTCCACGGTAAGCTTCAAACCCCTGCTTTCCGCCATGGGAAGCAGTTCTTTATAGCAATCTATATTGTGGCGGATATCCTTATCCGAATCAATGCCGCCCCAAAGATGAAGCACCAGCTTTTCCGCACCCAGATCACGAGCGAGGGCGCAGTTGATATCAAACAATTCAAGCGCCGTCTGTGTGTCCCCTTCCCCGTTGCGGCTTATAAGGTTACCTACCTGCTTTTCAACGTGGAACACGGGAGTGGGCGCGCCGACAGAACGCACAAAAGCCCTGACTTCGTCTATCTTTTCATACCAAGTGCCGTACATCATAAACTCGAATCCGTCACATTCAAGGTTACGCGCGCACTCTTTTAATAAGGTTATATCTCTGCCGTTGGGCCGCCCGATGATACCGCCGGTAGAGCATAAAATTCTGTTCATGTTTTTCCTCTTGAAATATCGTTATGCGCCATTATATCACACATTGGGACATATTTCCACATTTTACGGAAATAAAAGGCGGTTGTAATACAAAGCAAGGGTCGGGGCTTGAAAATTCAAAAGATTGGTATTATAATGAGATTGCTGACAGTTTACTATAACGGAAAGGGGTTTTTGATTATGTTCAAGGATAATTTTATGTGGGGTGCCGCCACCGCCTCCTACCAGATAGAGGGCGCCGCTCATGAGGACGGCAGAGGTCTTTCTGTGTGGGACGTTTTCTGCGAAGACGGCAAGGTTTATGGGGGACACACGGGAGATACCGCATGCGACCATTACCACAAGTTTGCCGAAGACGTTGCTCTTATGAAGGAATTGGGAATAAATTCGTACCGTTTTTCCCTTTCTTGGAGCCGTATCATACCCAACGGAACGGGTGAAATAAACCAAAAAGGTATAGACTTTTATAACGCTCTTATTGATGAGCTTATTCAAAACGGAATAACACCCATAATCACTCTTTTTCATTGGGATTACCCCTATGAGCTTGAAAAAAAGGGTGGCTGGAAAAATCCCGAAAGCTCGGAATGGTTTGCGGATTATGCCGAGGTAGCGTTCAAAAGCTTTTCCGACAGAGTAAAATATTTCGTTACGATAAACGAGCCCCAGTGCTTTATCGGTCAGGGATATTCACTGGGCATACATGCACCGGGACTAAGATGCTCCGACAAAGACGTGGTTTTAATGGCGCACAACGTTATGCTTGCCCACGGCAAAGCGGTTAAAAAAATACGGCAGATCGCACCCGATTGTAAAATAGGATACGCCCCCACGGGAGGCGTATCAATACCTGCAACGGACAGTAAGGAGGATATTGAAGCGGCGCGCACAAGCTTTTTCGATATTGATCTGAACAACTGGACCTGGAACGTTTCCTGGTGGAGCGATCCCATCATGTTAGGCAGATATCCCGAGGAGACTGCGGCGTTCAAAAAGTTAGGAAAGTATCTGCCCGAAGGGTATGAGGAAGACCTGAAGATCATAAGCGAGCCCATTGATTTTTATTGCCAGAACATTTATAACGGCGCTCGCTTCCGTGCAGGCAAAAACGGTCCCCAATGGGTGCCGAATTCCATAAATATGCCCGTCACTAACTGTAATTGGCCAGTTGTGCCCGAATCCCTTTACTGGGGACCTAAATTCCTTTATGAGCGTTATAAGAAGCCCATAATGATTACAGAAAACGGCATGGCGGGATATGATGGGGTTTCACTTGACGGCAAGATCCACGATGGAGACAGAATTGATTTTATACACAAATATCTCCTTGAGCTGGAGCGTGCAATTGACGACGGAATTGAAATCGACGGATATATGTATTGGTCTTTAATGGATAATTTCGAATGGGCAAAAGGATATTCCGTGCGATTCGGACTTATTCATATTGATTACATTACCCAGAAGCGAACTCCCAAGGATTCCTTTTACTGGTATCGGGACGTAATAAAATCAGGCGGAGAATCTCTCCGTCCCAAAGCAAAATAATATATTTTGCAGTAAAACAAAACATGCCCCGAACCAAAAGGCTCGGGGCATTTCGTTTGTCTGAAAACCAACAGAACTATAAATGCTTTAAGAGATCACATCAATTATTATATCGCCCGTATCGGTGGTAATTTCGCATCTCCCGCCGGTCGTTTCCTTGGGATAGAAAGCTTTGCCGGTGTCTGTATTGACAATAAAAGTTTTGCCCGAAAGCAGGCTTCCTCTCACGTCGCCCGTATCGGTTTTGATATAAATTTCCGCGGCATCCGAGTCGCCAAGCTCTACGTCTCCCGTGCTTCTCTCAATGTCAAACCTTTCCTGTGCGATAACGCGGGTCAAAGAAATAGCGCCGGTGCTTCCGCTGGAAATTACGCTTTTGCACTCAACGTCCGTCATACCCGTGTAACCCGTTGATACATCTATCTTGATGTCGCCCTTACAGATCACATCGAAAGCCTTAACGCTGCCCGTGGAAACCGAAAGGTCAAGAGCGCCTGCGGATATGTTTCCTATACGGATATCTCCCGTGCTTGCTTTGATCTTAATTATATCAGAAGCGGATGCGCGAAACTCAACGTCGCCTGTACTTAAGGAAATATCAACGTCCTTAAAACTAAAATCCTTCGGTATATCGATATCTCCGGTGCTAGTTCTCACCGACAGCGTGCCGTATTCACCCTGCGGAATGCATACCGTTATTTTCGGCGTACCGAAATTTATAACTATATATTCATACCATTTTCTCGTATCGTCTACCTCGATAACAAGCGTGTCGTCCTGCACCGTAACTCGGTGCTTCACGTTATTTTGCTCTAAGCAGACAACCGAAGTTTTTGAGCTCTCGCCTGCCACAAGCACAACGTCGGCAGTATCGGTTATTATGGATATGTTTTTATAACCTTCATCAATTTCGTACTCGTTGGTTTCGTACTTCACAGTTGATAGTTTTGTGAAATCCCATCCAAGCATTGTCATAACGCCGACGAAAGCAACACTTCCGATAAGGACAATGGAAGCCGCTGTAATAAGCCATATTTTGGTGCGCTTTTTCATTACGAAACCTCCTTCTTGATAAAGCAATTTTTGATACTTATCGCATTCTTAAAAGCATAAATGCCCAAAAGCCTTGTATTTGCAAGGCTTTTTCGGGCATTTGATTTAATTGTTTTGTTTTAGAACATCACTATGATGTAAAGCCCCGTTTGCGGTGACCCGAAAAAAACTTCGGCGCTCACGCTTCTTCCTCGTTTTTTTCGACCGCTGCACAATAAATCACTTCACTTCTTCCGCCACCGGCGGCGTGAAGTTAGAGGTACCTGCCCGTTTGCGGTGACCCGAAAAAAACTTCGGCGCTCACGCTTCTTCCTCGTTTTTTTCGACCGCTGCACAATAAATCACTTCACTTCTTCCGCCACCGGCGGCGTGAAGTTAGAGGTACCTGCCCGTTTGCGGTG
>JAZOBE010000013.1:0-67136 GCA_045595785.1 Eubacteriales bacterium | reverse complement strand
AGCTTTTAGCCGCCAGAAGGACAGCTTCGGTTATTTCATAGCTGCCAAGGTCGCCAATACATTCAAGTCCGGTCTGCATTATCTCGCGAAACGCTTGGTTACCGGAAGCTCTGTAAACGTTTTCGTTATAATAAACCTTTTGCACTTCATTCTTTACATCAGGTGCGTTTTTTATAATGGAAAGCGTTACGTCAGGCTTCATAGCCAGCAGTCTGCCGCTTTTATCCGTAAATGTAATTACCTGATCAGAAATAAGAAAATCTTTGTTATTGACATACAGATCGTATTCCTCAAATCTGCTCATTTTGTAACGGTTGTATCCGTATTTTTCATATAATTCGCGTAATGCAAATACCGCTTGCTCATCTTTTCTCATCATTTTGCGCATCTCCCGCTTTTTTCATTCTGTCAAGCACCATACGGTATCCGCCACCGTGTTGAAGGCATTTGTTTACTCTGCATATTGTTGTGGAGCTTGCACCTGTGTCTTCGGATACATCATTATAGTTTTTTCCTTCGTCAAGCTGTCTGGCAACGAGATATCTCTGTGATATGGCTTCCAGCTCCTTGAGGGTACATATGTCTTCAAAGAAGGTATAACATTCTTCCTTATTCTTTAGAGATAATATTGCATCAAACAGAATGTCAGTATCAATATTATGTATATCTTTCATACGGCAACGCCTTTCTGTAATTTTCGCTATTGTATCACTTTATCGCGCTAAAGTCAATAGCTGGTGAATAAATATTCTATTTTATACAATTATTAAGCAAAAAAACTTATAAATAAGGGCATTTAACATCTTGATTTTTACTGATTTAATTAATATAATTAGTGTGTATTGTTATAATGGGGGCAAAGTTATGCGTATTGTTATTAAAATCGGCACCAGCACCTTGGCTCATCCTACCGGACACCTTAACATCCGTAGGGTGGAAGAGATGTGTAAAATAATCAGTGATATGAAAAATGCGGGAAACCAAATAATTCTTGTGTCTTCCGGTGCTATCGGTATGGGCGTGGGCAAGCTTGGTTTGGTAAGCAGACCTGCGGACATTCCCACTAAGCAGGCTTCTGCGGCTGTCGGTCAGTGCGAGCTTATGTATACTTACGATAGAATCTTCAGTCAGTATCATCATACAGTAGCTCAGCTTCTGATAACCGGTGAAGACGTCAAGAATGAGACCCGTCACAATAATTTTAATAATACACTCGACCGTCTGCTGGAACTGAATGCTATTCCCATTATTAATGAGAATGATACTGTCGCAACCGATGAGATTGTTATAGGAGATAATGATACCTTGGCAGCAATCGTTGCGGCATCTGTAAAGGCGCAAAAACTGATTTTGCTTTCGGATATCGACGGTCTGTATACTGCAGATCCTCACACTGATCCAAATGCAAAGCTTATTCCCACTGTTTACTGTATTGATGACAAGTTGTGTTCTGTCGCCGGCGCAAGTGCTTCAAATCAGGGCACAGGCGGTATGGTAACCAAGCTTCAAGCAGCGAAAATCTGTCTTGAATGTGGTTGCGATATGATAATTACAAACGGTAATCATCCCGAAAATCTGTATGATATTCTTGATGGTAAGCCTGTAGGTACCACTTTTACGGAGAGAAAAATATGCAAAACCTGTTAAATTCCGCAAAAAACGCAAAACCGCTCGTTGCTTCGCTTAATACAGAACAAAAAAACAAGGCTCTGCTGTTTATGGCGGATGCGCTTATGGAAAATTCCACCACAATACTTGAAGCTAATCGCTTGGATATTGAGTCTGCAAAGGGTAATATCCCCGATGTTATGCTCGATCGCCTTATGCTTAACGAATCCCGTATTAAGGGTATGTCTGATGGAATTAAAGCTGTTGCGGCTTTGCCTGACCCTGTGGGACATATTCTTGATACCTATACACGTGATGATGGTCTTGTTATTCAAAAGGTAGCTGTTCCCGTCGGTGTAGTTGCTATTATATACGAAAGCCGCCCTAACGTTACTGCGGACGCTGCGGCACTGGCTCTTAAAAGCGGAAACGTATGTATTCTTCGTTCCGGCAAAGAGGCGTTTAATTCAGCCAAAGCAATTGTTGATGCTTTGAAATGCGGACTCAAAAAAGCCGGTGTTACAGAGGATGCGGTGAATCTGGTTACTGACCCTTCACGAAACAGCGCAACTGCGCTTATGACCGCCAATGGATACGTTGATATTCTTATTCCCCGAGGCGGTGCGGGACTTATTAACGCATGCGTGCGTCAGGCTACCGTTCCGTGCATTGCTACCGGCACGGGTATCTGCCATGTTTACGTTGAAAAAAGCGCAGATCTTGATATGGCGCTTGATATTATTGAAAATGCAAAAACCAGCCGTCCCAGTGTTTGTAACGCTGAGGAAGTGTTGTTGGTTGACAAAGATATAGCTTGTGACTTTTTACCTCGTTTGCATCGGAGGATCGTTACTGACAGAGCAGAGAAAGGCTTACAGCCGGTAGAGCTGCGGCTTGATCAAACTGCTGCCGGAATAGTTGAAGGTACTCCTGCCGTAGCAGAAGATTTTGATACTGAGTTTCTTGATTACATTCTTGCTGTAAAATGTGTAGACAATACCGACGAGGCTATTGCTCATATATCTGCTCATTCAACCGGTCACAGTGAAGCGATAATAAGCAGAGACCCTGAAGCACAGCAAAAATTCTCTCAACTTGTTGATAGTGCGGCAGTATATATAAATGCTTCTACCAGATTTACAGATGGAGGAGAATTCGGCTTAGGCTGCGAGATGGGAATTTCAACACAAAAACTGCACGCAAGAGGTCCTATGGGGCTCAAAGAACTTACAACATATAAATACATTATCTCCGGAAACGGACATACCAGATAGGAGATTGCTTATGAAATACGGATTTATAGGATGCGGTAACATGGGAAGCGCTGTTGCGCGCGCTTTGGTAAAAGTGAATACCGATTTTTGCGTTTCCGACAGAAGCGGAAAAGCAAAGATTTTTGCTGATGAAATTGGTGTTTCTTATACTGATGTAAAAAATATAGCATTAAATTGTGATAGGATTTTTCTATGTGTAAAGCCGCAGATGATGGCTGATGTTATTAAAGGTATTTCTGAAATTTTAACACAACGCCGTCCCGTGCTTATTTCAATGGCAGCAGGGCTTACAACTGACACGATATCTGATATGGCTGGCGGTGATATGCCGGTTATCCGTATTATGCCAAACACTCCCGTCAGCGTTGAAAAAGGTGTGGTCTTGTATTGCCGTAATGAACTTGTTTCCGATGCGGACCTTTATGACTTCGTAAACGATATTCGTTTTGCGGGAAAAATAGATATGCTCCCTGAAAAATTATTTGATCCCGCCACTGCTGTATCCGGCTGCGGTCCTGCATATGCCTATATGTTTATCGAGGCGTTGGCAGATGGTGCCGTTTCATGCGGTATTCCAAGAGCCAAAGCGGTGGAATATGCTGCAAACGTGCTTGCGGGCGCTGCCGAAATGGTTATTTCTACCGGAAAGCACCCCGGAGAATTGAAGGACGCGGTGTGCTCACCCGGCGGAAGCACTATAGAAGGGGTGCGTGTTTTGGAGCAAGAGGGATTCAGAAGTGCAGTAATCAATTGTGTGGTTGCTGCCGCAGAGAAGAATCGTGAATTAGGCAAGAAAGCTTAAATTAATGAATGACAAGAGGTATATTACTATGGCAAGAAAAGATATAGATTGGCCCAATTTGGGCTTTGGTTATATTCAGACCGACCTTCGTTACGTTTCCAATTACAAAAACGGTGCTTGGGACGATGGTATACTTACCGGTGACGCAACTGTTACGATGAACGAATGCGCATGTGTTTTACAATATGCGCAGACCTGCTTCGAGGGTCTTAAGGCTTACACTACTGAGGATGGCAGAATAGTTTGTTTCCGTCCTGACCTTAATGCCGCTCGTATGGCTGATTCGTGTCGTCGAATGAAAATGCCGGTTTTCCCTGAAGAACGTTTTGTGGAAGCTGTTGTTAAAACCGTAAAAGCAAACTCTGAATGGGTACCGCCTTACGGCTCGGGCGCGTCTCTGTATCTACGCCCCTATATGTTCGGTTATGATTCTATTATCGGCGTAAAACCTGCTAATGAGTTTCAGTTCCGTATTTTTGCTACTCCCGTCGGACCTTATTTTAAGGGTGGAGTAAGACCGCTTACTCTTCGCGTGTCTGACTTTGATCGTGCAGCTCCCCGAGGCACCGGTCATATTAAAGCCGGTCTTAACTATGCTATGAGTCTTTATGCAATTGTTGATGCACACGAGCAGGGGTATGACGAAAACGTCTATGTTGATTCTGCTACACGTACTCACATTGAAGAAACCGGCGGTGCCAATATAATTTTTGTTACCAAGGATGGCAAGCTGGTTACTCCTAAATCTGATACTATACTGCCCTCTATCACCAGACGTTCCTTGCTTCAGGTCGCAAAGGATTATCTCGGTATGGAAGTTGAGGAAAGGGAAGTAGCTTTATCTGAAATCAAGGATTTTGCGGAATGCGGTCTTTGCGGTACAGCTGCTGTAATTTCTCCTGTAGGGAAGATCGTTGACCACGGAAACGAGATATGCTTCAACATCGGTGAAAGCGGTATGGGAGATACAGTGAAGAAGCTTTATGATACTCTTACCGGAATCCAGATGGGAAGAATTACGCCTCCCAACGGATGGGTAAAAGTTATTGAATAAAAAATGAATAATTATATCGTTTCTTAGAATATTTTTTCGTTTTCGCTATTGACTTTATTAACTATCAGTGATATAATCATTCAATAATTTATAATGCGAAATTTTTTGAAATTCACGGCAAAAAGAACGGTATACACTATTTATTAATTTTCTCAGCCCACTCTCTTTGCGTAAGAGGGTGGGCTTAATTTATAATAAATTCTTTTGCTGTTGAAAGGAACGGATATAATCTATGGTTACTATTGATAAGATATTTCACGCATCAACTGTATTGAAAAGCATAATCCGCCCCACCCCTTTGGCGAAGGCTTATGGTATTGCTCCTCAGTGTGAGTTGTATCTAAAGCCCGAGAATTTGCAGAATACCGGTTCTTTCAAACTTCGCGGATCCGGTTATATGATAGCGATGTTACCTGAGGAAGAAAAACAAAAAGGAGTTATCGCTTGCTCGGCAGGTAACCATGCTCAAGGTGTTGCTCTTGCGGCTTCCAAATGCGGCATATCTTCTCTTATATGCCTTCCCGACACAGCGCCTATCTCCAAGATAGAGGCTACCAAAAGCTATGGCGCACAGATATGTTTGGTGGAAGGCTGCTACGACGATGCTTACAACAAAGCTATGGCTTTGAAGGATGAGATGGGTCTTACGTTTGTTCATCCCTTTGATGACGAAAACGTTATTGCAGGGCAGGGCACTATAGGACTTGAAATAGTTAACGAACTGGATGATATTGATGCTGTTGTTGTTCCCGTCGGCGGCGGCGGTCTTATTTCCGGTGTTGCTTACGCTATCAAAGCCATTAACCCAAAGGTAAAAGTTTACGGCGTTCAGGCTGCAGGTGCAGCAAGCATGTATAATTCTGTTAACCACGGTCAGATCGAGTGTTTGTCTGCTGTTTCCACTATAGCAGACGGTATTGCGGTTAAAAAGCCCGGTGAAAACACTTTCAAGATGGTAAGCAAGTATGTTGACGATATCGCTCTCGTTACCGAGGATGAGATATCTTCCGCTATCCTTGCACTAATAGAAAAACAGAAGATGATCGCAGAAGGTGCTGGCGCGGTTTCTGTGGCAGCGGCAATGTTTAATAAGTTTCCTATCGAAGGCAAGCGTGTTGTCAGCCTTATTTCAGGCGGTAATATAGATGTTACCAGTCTTTCCAGAGTAATTGAGCGCGGCCTTATGAAATCTGGTAGAAGTTCCAGTCTTCTTATTGAATTGGCAGATAAGCCCGGTCAGCTTAAGGACGTTTCACGTATTATCGCTGACTGCGGCGGTAACGTAACCGGTGTACATCACGAACGCAACAGCAACACTGCAAGTATTAACGGGTGTTACTTGCGTATCGTTATGGAGACCCGTGATTACGATCACGTTAGTCAAATCATTGAAGCACTTAAAACAGAAGGCTTCAAAATTGTAGAGGAGTAAACTATAATGAATTACATATACACTAAAAACGCGCCGGATGCAATAGGTCCTTATTCCCAGGCAATAGTTACGGGTAATTTGGTTTTCACTTCCGGACAGATAGCAATAAATCCCCAGAGCGGTGCTGTTGAGGCAACAACTATTGAAGAACAGACTGAACAGGTGTGCAAGAATCTGTCTGCTGTTCTTGAGGCAGCAGGTTCTTCTCTTGAAAAGGTTGTAAAGACTACATGCTTCTTAAGCAGTATGGACGATTTTGCCGTTTTCAACGGTATATACGCAAAGTATTTTACGGGCAAACCTGCCCGTTCCTGCGTTGCAGCTAAGACCCTCCCCAAAAATGTTTTGGTAGAAGTAGAAGCAATTGCAGAAATTAACGCACTGCCTTCCAAGGAGTAAATAATGAATAACAGCAAATACAGTATCGGATATTATCCCGCACCGGGCTCTCATTATAAATGGGTTTATAAAGATCATATTGAAAAAGCACCTGCTTGGTGCAGCGTTGACTTGCGTGACGGTAACCAATCTCTTGTTATTCCGATGAGTCTTGAAGAAAAGCTTGAGTTTTACAAATTATTGCTCAAGGTAGGCTTCAAGGAAATTGAAGTTGGTTTTCCGGCAGCTTCCGAGACTGAATATGAATTTTTGCGTACTCTTATTGAAAAAGATATGATTCCGCAGGACGTTACTGTCCAGGTACTTACGCAATGCAGAGAACACATTATACGTAAAACGTTTGATGCATGTAAGGGTGCTCCCAGTGCAATTATTCACTTCTACAACTCGGTAAGCGTAGCGCAAAGAGAGCAGGTTTTCAAAAAATCCAAAGCAGAAATCAAAAAAATTGCTGTTGATGGTGCAAAGCTTGTCAAACAGCTTGCAAGTGAATACGAAGGTAACTTCCGTTTTGAGTATTCTCCAGAGAGTTTCACGGGTACCGAACCTGAGTATGCGCTTGAGGTTTGCAACGCAGTTCTTGACGTGCTTGAGCCTTCTGAAACCAATAACGTTATTATTAACCTGCCGGTAACTGTAGAAATGAGTATGCCTCACGTATACGCAAGTCAGGTTGAATATATGAGCGAAAATCTTAAATACCGTGAATTTGTATCCCTTTCTCTCCATCCCCATAACGATAGAGGTACAGGTGTTGCGGATACCGAGCTTGCTCTTCTTGCAGGAGCTGATCGTGTCGAGGGAACTCTTTTCGGCAATGGTGAGCGTACAGGTAACGTGGATGTTATTACTCTTGCGATGAATATGTATTCTCACGGTATTGACCCTGAACTTGATTTTTCGGACATTCCTTCCATTGTTGAGGCTTACGAAAAGTGCACGCGTATGCACGTTTATGAAAGAAGTCCTTATGCAGGCGCATTAGTGTTTGCTGCTTTTTCCGGAAGTCATCAGGATGCTATTGCAAAAGGCATGAAATGGCGTGAAGAAAAACAACTTTCCCGTTGGACGGTTCCTTATATTCCTATTGACCCCAAGGATATCAACCGCACCTATGATGCCGACGTTATAAGAGTTAATTCTCAAAGCGGCAAGGGGGGTATTGGCTATTTGCTTGAACAGGCACATGGTTACGTGCTTCCTCCTCAAATGCGTGAGCATTTCAGTTATCTGTGTAAGAGCATATCTGACCATAATCACAGAGAACTTAAAAATGATGATATTCTCAACATCTTTACAAGCAACTATCTGAATTTGGATGCACCTGTTTTGATTTCAAATATGAGCTTTGTCCAAAAGGATGGGGGAGTGGATTCTTATGTTACCTTTACTCGTGATGGTAAAAAAAATACTGTTCACACCACCGGTAACGGCTCGCTTGATGCAGTAAGTAATGCTCTCAAGGAGTACACCGGCGACTGCTATACATTAAAGATATACACCGAACATAGCTTAGAAGGCAGAAGTTCTGATGCAACTGCTGCTGCTTATATCGGTATTGAATCTGCAGACGGTAAGATGTATTGGGGTGCAGGTACGGATACTGATATCATCCGTGCAAGTATCCATGCTCTTATGAGCGCGTATAATAATATGATCAAATAAGGAGAACCACATTATGGGAATGACCATGACCCAAAAGATTCTTGCTGCACACGCAGGCTTGGAATCCGTAAATGCAGGTCAGCTTATCAGCGCAAAGCTTGATATCGTTCTTGGTAATGATATTACTACTCCGGTTGCTGTAAACGAATTTAAAAAAGCCGGATTCAACAGCGTTTTTAATAAAGATAGAATTGCTATTGTTCTCGACCATTTCGTTCCCAATAAGGATATAAAAGCGGCAGAACAATCCAAACAATGCAGAGAATTTGCAAGTTTTCATAACGTTAGTCATTTTTATGACGCTGGTAAAATGGGTATTGAGCATGCTTTGCTTCCTGAGCAGGGCGTTGTAACCGCGGGTGATTGCATCATCGGCGCGGACAGCCATACTTGTACATATGGTGCTTTGGGCGCTTTTTCAACCGGTGTCGGCAGTACCGATATGGCGGCAGGTATGGCTACCGGAACCGCTTGGTTCAAGGTGCCCTCAGCAATCCGTTTTGAGCTTAAAGGAAGACTATCTCCTCTTTGTAGCGGTAAAGACGTTATTTTGACAATTATCGGTATGATCGGTGTTGACGGTGCGTTGTACCGCAGCATGGAATTTACGGGTGAAGGCGTTGCATCTCTCAGTATGGACGATCGCTTGTGCATATGTAACATGGCTATCGAAGCAGGTGCAAAGAACGGAATTTTTCCCGTTGACGCCATAACCAAAGAATATATAGAAGGACGCTGTGAGCGTACTCCCGTTATATACGAAGCGGACGAAGATGCTGAATATGAAAAGATAATTGAAATAGATCTTTCTTCCATTGTTCCCACCGTAGCTTGTCCTCACCTTCCCGAAAATACACTTCCTGCCTCTGAGCTTAAGGAAATCAAGGTTGATCAGGTAGTTATCGGAAGCTGTACAAACGGCAGAATGGAGGATATGGAGGCTGCTTTCAATTTCCTTAACGGTAAGAAAATTGCTGATAACGTACGCTGTATCATTATTCCCGGCACTATGCAGATCCTTCGTGAATGTGTTGAAAGGGGATACGTTACTGCATTTATAGATGCCGGCGCAGTGGTTTCAACACCTACTTGTGGTCCTTGTCTAGGCGGATATATGGGCATTCTGGCTGCAGGAGAGCGTTGTATTGCTACAACAAATCGTAATTTTGTAGGTAGAATGGGTCACGTTGAGAGTGAAGTTTATCTCGCCAGCCCCGCAACTGCTGCTGCAAGCGCTCTCACAGGATATATCACAGATCCTTCGGAGGTTAAGTAATGGAAACAAAAGGTAAAGTTTTTAAGTATCCCGATAATGTTGATACCGATGTAATTATTCCCGCCCGTTATCTCAACACATCCGACGCAAAAGAACTGGCAAAGCACTGTATGGAGGATATTGACAACACTTACGTTTCCCGTGTTAGCGAGGGAGATATTATGGTTGCAGGTTGGAATTTTGGTTGCGGTTCCTCGCGTGAGCACGCTCCTCTTGTAATAAAGACATGCGGTACAGGATGCGTTATTGCCAAGAGCTTTGCGCGTATTTTCTACAGAAACGCCATTAATATCGGTATGCCTATACTTGAATGTGAGCAGGCGGCGGAAGAAATAGCAGACGGCGACGAGGTTAAAGTAGATTTTGATACCGGAGTTATTACCGATATAACCACCGGAAAAACATACATGGCAGAGCCTTTTCCCGCTTTTATTCAGAATATAATTCAAAAAGGCGGTTTGCTTAATTCGCTTAAGGAAGGTTGATTAGTATGCAAAAGAATATCGCTGTCATCCGCGGTGATGGTATTGGACCGGAGATCGTTGGCGAAGCCCTGAAGGTGCTTGATAAGATCGCTCTCCTTTACGGACATGAGTTTATTTATACCGACGTTGATATGGGCGGATGCGCTATCGACAAATGGGGAAATCCGCTTCCTCAGGAAATGCTTGAAAAATGTGTTAATTCCGATAGCGTTTTGTTAGGTGCTGTTGGCGGTCCCAAGTGGAATGATGTACAAGGAAATATGCGTCCCGAAAAAGGTTTGCTAAGACTGCGTGCCGGAATGGGAGTTTATAGTAATAACCGTCCTGCAAAAATCTGGCGACAGCTTTCCAGCGCGTCTCCTCTTAAAGAGTCAATTGTAGAAAAAGGAATTGATTTTATTATCGTTCGTGAGCTTATCGGTGGTATATATTTTGGTTCACATAATACCGAAGTTGTCGATGGCGAGAATGTTGCCATTGACGAACTTAAATATTCCGAAGGCGAAATTGAGCGTATTGGCAGAATTGGCTTTGAAACTGCTCAAAAACGCAGTAAAAAGCTTTGTTCGGTAGAAAAGAGTAATGTGCTCGATTCCAGCCGTCTATGGAAAAAGGTTATGCACAGACTTGCAGAAGAATATCCCGATGTTGAGCTTTCCGATATGCTTGTGGATAATTGTGCAATGCAGATCGTAAAGGATCCTTCTCAGTTTGACGTTATTGTAACTGAGAATATGTTTGGCGATATTCTTTCCGATGAAGCTTCTATGATTACAGGCTCTATCGGTATGATACCATCTTCCAGTCTTGGTGCGACTACGTGCGGTTTATATGAACCTATTCACGGTTCCGCTCCCGACATTGCGGGAAAGGACATTGCTAATCCTATTGGAACAATTCTTTCTGCGGCAATGATGCTTCGCTTTAGCTTTGATATGGCTGCTGAGGCTGATGCAATAGAAAACGCAGTAAATAAGGTTTTGGATGCCGGCTACCGCACCGGAGATATACTTCCTTCCGAAGGAAAAGAAAACTGTACTCTCGTCGGTTGCCGCGAGATGGGCAGACTTATTATAGAAAATATTTCGAAAGGTTAATAGTATGATACTTTCAGGCGCAGATATTATTGTTCGTACCTTAATCGAGCAGGGGTGTGACGTTGTTTTCGGATATCCCGGCGGTCAGGTTATAAACATATATGATTCATTATACAAATATCGCGATGAGCTTAAACATGTGCTCACCGCACACGAGCAGGGCGCGGCACATGCCGCAGACGGTTATGCTCGTGCCACCGGAAAAGTAGGCGTTGTAATTGCGACATCCGGTCCCGGTGCAACTAACCTTGTTACGGGTATTGCTACCGCTTATATCGATTCTGTACCGTTAGTAGCTATTACCGGTAACGTTCCCAATTCTGTTATCGGTACTGATGGATTTCAGGAAATAGACATCACCGGTATTACTCTTCCTATTACAAAGCATAATTATTTTGTTAGTTGTATTGAAGATCTTGCAGATACAATTCGTGAAGCATTCCGTATTGCATCTTCCGGTAGACCCGGGCCTGTCCTTATTGACGTTCCGAAAGACGTACAGATAGCAAAATACGAGTACACCGAGCAGAAAAAGGTTGAAAAGGACGCAAAAGCTCCTGCTAAGGATATTCGTATTCAACAGGCTGCAGAATGTATCAATTCTTCTGAGAAGCCTTTTGTATATTTTGGCGGCGGTCTTATTGCAGGTGATGCTCAGGAGGAACTCTTAGCACTCGCCGAACTCATTGATGCACCTATCGGATGCTCAATGATGGGTATTTCCGGTGTTCCTACAGATCATCCTCGCTTTCTCGGCATGCAAGGTATGCACGGCCATTACGCTTGTTCAATGGCAATGCATAATGCTGACTGTATAATTGCACTGGGCGCGAGATTTAATGATCGTGTTACCGGAAATCGTGCAAAATTTGCAAAAAAAGCAAAGATCGTACATATCGACATTGACGGTGCTGAGCTTGCAAAAACCGTTGAGCCTACTCACGGGCTTCGCGGTGACGTAAAGCTTACGTTGCAAAAGCTTATTCCTCTGCTTAATAAGGTTTCACGACCCCAGTGGCAATCTGTTGTATCACAGTTTCGTGCAGATGAAGAAACTGGTCTTGATAAACGCGAAGGCATGATTCCTCGCGCAATTATTAATACTCTCAATAAACATCTGACCCCCAACACTCCCGTAGCTACTGATGTTGGTCAGCATCAGATGTGGGCAGCACAGTACGTTAATTTCAAGAATTCACGCAGATTTATTTCCAGCGGCGGTCTTGGTACCATGGGCTTCGGCTTAGGTGCCGCTATCGGCTCACAAATGGGAACCAAAGAAAGAAGCGTGCTGATCACCGGTGACGGAAGCTTTGGTATGTGTCTTAACGAGATGGCTACTGCCGTAAGCGAAAATCTTCCCGTGGTTATTCTTATACTAAACAACGGTGTGCTTGGTATGGTGCGCCAGTGGCAGACGCTGTTCTTTGACAAGCATTATTCAAACACGGTGCTTGATAGAAAAACCGATTTTGTAAAGCTGGCGGAAGCGTTCGGCGCAAAGGGAATGCGTGCTCTTAATCTGAATGAATTGGACAACGCGCTTACTCAGGCGTTTACGACTGACGGACCTTTCGTTATTGATTGTGCTGTTGATAAAGATGAGTTCGTTCTACCCATGCTTCCTCCCGGAGGTTCAATGGACGATATTATTGTAAGGATAGGTGACTGATTATGAATAGATTTACCGTTGCAATCCTTGTTAACAACCAATTCGGTGTTCTTAACCGTGTAACCAGCATGTTCCGTCGAAGACAGTTTAACATTAGCGCACTTACCGTTAGTGAAACTGAATCAGCTAAATTTTCCCGTATCACCGTCCTTTCCGAGGGCGATGAGATCAGCAAACAGCAGCTTATCAACCAGCTTTACAAGCTTCCCGACGTTTGCTCTATCGTTGAGCTTGACCCTGCAGAAACCGTAAGTCGAGAGCTTTTGCTTGTGAAAGTAGCCAACGATCCCGAAACAAGAAATGATGTACGCGCCGCTATTGACGCCTTTGAAGGTAAGATAGTTGACTATACCCGCGAAACCACAATGATACAAATGGTTGGTGACAGTCACAAGATAGACGCGTTTATAAATCTCCTTCGTGATTTTGACATTCTTGAGATATGCCGCACAGGCGCAGCTTCTCTTGAGCGAGGAGACACAACTATTCGCAGAGTTACAAATTTATAAAAATTATTAATACTGAAAGAGGTATATATCATGAATAGAATTTTTTATCAGCAGGATTGCGATCTTCAGAAACTCAGCGGCAAGACCGTTGCCATCATCGGCTATGGCTCCCAGGGTCATGCACACGCACTTAACCTTAAGGATAGTGGCGTAAACGTTATCGTTGGTCTTTATACGGGCAGTAAGAGCTGGGCAAAGGCAGAAGCTCAGGGACTTACAGTTATGACCGCGGCAGATGCTGCGAAGGCTGCGGATATCATTATGATCCTCATTAATGACGAAAAGCAGGCAAAGCTTTACAAAGAAAGCATTGAGCCCAATCTTACCGAGGGCAAAACTCTCGCTTTTGCACACGGCTTTAATATTCACTTTGGTTGCATTAAGCCTCCCAAGAATGTTAACGTAATTATGGTTGCTCCCAAAGGCCCCGGTCACACTGTACGCAGTGAGTATCAGGCAGGCAAGGGTGTTCCTTGTCTTATCGCTGTTGAGCAGGATGCTACCGGTGACGCTCTTGAAATCGGTCTTGCATATGCACTTGGCATTGGCGGCGCACGTGCCGGCGTTCTTGGGACCAACTTCCGCACCGAGACTGAAACCGACCTGTTCGGTGAGCAGGCTGTTCTTTGCGGCGGTGTTTGCGCTCTTATGCAGGCAGGCTTTGAAACTCTTGTTGAAGCAGGCTATGATCCCAGAAATGCATACTTTGAATGTATCCACGAAATGAAGCTTATCGTTGACCTTATTTATCAGAGCGGCTTCTCCGGTATGAGATATTCCATTTCCAATACCGCAGAATACGGTGACTATATTACCGGTCCCAAGATCATTACTGAGGATACCAAGAAGGCAATGAAGAAGGTTCTTAAGGACATTCAGGATGGTACCTTTGCAAAGGATTTCTTGCTTGATATGTCTGATGCAGGTTCACAGGTTCATTTTAATGCAATGCGCAAATTAGCTTCTGAGCATCCTTCCGAAATCGTTGGTGAAGATATCCGAAAGCTCTACAGCTGGAGCGATGAGGACAAGCTCATTAACAACTAATGTTTTTTACCCGGAGCAGTTTTTTGCTCCGGGATTTCCCGTTTGTTAGAAAGGATCCTGATTTATGGAAAAAATAATTAAAGGCGCAGGTAATGCACCTCACAGATCTCTGTATCACGCGCTTGGAATGACAAACGAAGAGCTTGATAAGCCGATGATCGGTATCGTGAGCTCTTATAATGAGATAGTTCCCGGACACATGAATCTTGATAAAATAGTTGAAGCGGTACGCATGGGTGTTGCAATGTCAGGCGGAAATCCTGTGGTATTTCCTGCTATAGCTGTATGTGATGGCATAGCGATGGGACATGAAGGAATGAAGTATTCTCTTGTTACACGTGATCTTATCGCGGATTCTACCGAAGCGATGGCGCGTGCTCATGGATTTGATGCGCTTGTAATGGTACCAAACTGCGATAAAAATGTTCCCGGCCTGCTTATGGCAGCTGCCCGTCTGAATATACCAACCGTTTTTGTAAGCGGTGGACCTATGCTTGCTGGCAGAGTAGGCGGAAAGAAACGCAGCCTTTCAAGCATGTTTGAGGCAGTCGGCCAGTATAACGCAGGTACAATAGGGGAGTGCGACCTTGAAGAGTTTGAGTGCAAAGTGTGTCCTACCTGCGGCTCTTGCTCGGGTATGTATACCGCAAACTCTATGAACTGCCTTACTGAGGTGCTTGGCATGGGTCTTAAAGGTAACGGCACGATTCCTGCAGTATATTCTGCGCGTATCGAGCTGGCAAAGCATGCAGGTATGGCTGTTATGGAAATGCTCAATAGGAATATCCGTCCCCGTGATATTATGACCGAAAAGGCTTTCCAGAATGCTCTTACTGTAGATATGGCACTTGGCTGTTCTACCAACAGTATGCTGCATCTTCCCGCAATCGCACATGAGTGCGGCATTGAGATTAATCTTGATATTGCCAACGATATCAGTGCAAAGACCCCCAACCTTTGCCACCTTGCTCCTGCAGGTCCTACTTATATGGAAGATCTTAACGAAGCGGGCGGCGTGTATGCTGTTATGAACGAGCTTAACAAGAGAAATCTTCTTAACATTGATTGTATTACCGTAACCGGAAAGACAGTAGGCGAAAATATAAACGGCTGTATAAATCTTGATCCTGAGGTCATCCGTCCTATTGAAAATCCCTACAGCGAAACCGGTGGAATTGCAGTTCTTCGCGGAAATCTTGCAATTGAAGGTAGCGTTGTAAAACGTTCTGCGGTATTGCCGGAGATGCTTGTACACGAAGGACCTGCTAAAGTATTCGAATGTGAAGAGGATGCTCAGACTGCTATCGATGCCGGAAAGATTCAACCCGGTGACGTTGTTGTTATTCGCTACGAAGGCCCCAAGGGCGGCCCCGGCATGCGCGAGATGCTTAATCCCACATCTGCAATTATGGGTATGGGTCTGGGAAGTTCTGTTGCACTTATTACAGACGGACGTTTTTCCGGTGCTACCAGAGGCGCTTGTATCGGTCATGTTTCTCCCGAAGCCGCTTCCGGTGGTATTATCGGTATTGTAAAAGATGGCGATATTATTAGCATTAATATTCCCGAGAATAAGCTTGAGCTTAAGGTAAGTGATGAAGAAATAGCCTCTCGTATGGCAAATTTCGTTCCCAAGACGAAGCCTCTTTCCGGCTATCTCAAGCGCTATGCTTCTTTAGTTTCCAGCGGCGCGAAAGGTGCGATATTAAACTGATGAGTACAAGCTTTTTGAATTTATATACTCGTTTGCAGTCTCTTGCCATATTTCGTCAGCTGCTTGATGATAAGGTAATAAACAGTCTTTGCGAATATCTTTCCTGTGACGTAAGCAAAGCAGAAAAGGTATCCAAGTATTCCGCGTTTGTTTCGGACGTTTATTCTTGCGGTGCGGATTCTTTTGCAAAATATGTTCAGAGTATCGTAGGCGATTGTGAAAATGTCTATATCCGTACTGTAGGTGTCGGCAGATGCGCTTCAAAAGAACTTTTGAAGAGTGTCAGCGCGGAGCTGGATACTTTGCAAGCGGTTGCCTCTCTTACCCCTGAAGATTTAAGGGCGGACATAGGTTATGATGGTTTTTTGCCTGAGTTTGTGGTAGAGAACGTTAATATCCCTGCTGAGTATAAACACCGCACTGATAACATTTCGGTTTACGGATACGGTATATACGCAAAGTATCATATGTTTTATTTTGACCAAAACCGTCATATCGTTCCTGTGCGTAATCCTGACAGTATACGTTTGGCTTCTTTGGTCGATTACAAACGTGAGCAGAAAATTATAATGGATAATACCGTTGCTCTCCTTGAGGGCAAGCCGGCAGCAAATATCCTTTTAACAGGTGATGCGGGTACAGGAAAGTCCTCCACAATAAAGGCTGTTGTCAATGAATTGTGTGACCGCGGTCTTCGTATACTTGAGGTACGCAAAGAACAGCTTCACGCCCTTCCCGCCGTTTTGGATGAATTAAGCATGAATCCGCTTAAGTTTATTATCTTTATAGACGACCTATCCTTCCAGCGTGATGATGATAATTTCAGTGCACTTAAGGCAATACTTGAGGGAAGTGTTTCCGCTAAATCCCGTAACGTAGCAATTTATGCTACCAGTAACCGCAGACATTTGGTTAAAGAGACTTTCTCATCCAGAGACGGTGATGATGTGCATCGTAATGATACGATGCAAGAAATTCTTTCTCTTTCCGCGCGGTTTGGTATACACGTTTCTTTCTACAAGCCGGATAAGCAGACTTATCTTCATATTGTCAGCTATCTTGCCGATGAAAAGGGGATAGATATGCCTTTGGAAGAATTATATATTCTTGCGGAACGCTTTGCTTTGGAAAAAGGCGGCAGAAGCGCGCGGGCAGCAACACAGTTTATCGACAGTTTGGTGTCACAAAATTAATCTTTAAAAAGCTTTTCGTTACTTATAAATACGAAAAGCTTTTTGTTGCAATTGTACCTGTTGTTTGCTATAATAAACACAGAGGTGAAAATATGTATAACGTTACAGATGATAAAATAGAAACCGTTGTTGATAAAAAATGCCTGTCTTCCGATATTTGGGATGATATTTTAGGTGCGGTCTTACTTTTGATTTTTTTCATTCCCATAGTTGTTACAGTTTATCTCGCGGTTGAGTTTTTCCCTGCAGCCGACGCAAAGTCTTTGGAAAAAAATGCATGGGTTGGTGCGCAAATTATTGCATACGCCCTTTTCGGCTTTTTGTTTTTTTCACATTTGTACGAGTTTGTGGTTTCCTTTTTGCAGAAATACCGTTATGTACGTATAGACAGTACAGGTGTTCATTTTAAGTATTTGTTTTTTAAGCAGCACATACGTTTTGAAGATATAGAAGATTACGGGCTGTCATACGTCGGGAAAGAATACGATTTTACACGGCTTTTCAGAAAACGTTACAACTTTGGTATAGTAATCGGAAGAATATATACTGTCTATTTTTCGACACGAAGATGCGACGCTGACCTTAATTCCGGCAAGAAAAAACTGCGCGGTGTAAAGGTTTGGTGGCTTGACGTTTGTCCACTGACTGTTCATCCGGACCCTCCGGTAGGCCCTCTGTTTTTAGAGAGTGTTTTTAATTTCTGCGAAGCAAAGACGGGAATAAAGCCTTTTGTTCCGGGGAACGCACATGATTTTGTTTACAGTGAGGGGAAAACACGATAAATATATGTCTCAAAAATTCTTGAAAGGTGGATTTATGTATAACATTACTGAAGAAAAAATAGAATTTACACGCACACAAAGAGAACGTGTTACTGCCATAATTGCAAATGTTGCTTGCGGAGTGATGTTTTGCATTTGTCTCTCGATGTTGGTGCTGTCTGTTGTAATAGTAATCAACGTTATGCCAACACCCGAAACTCATATACTATTAAAGTTTCTTTGGGTATTTTTGCAATTTATAGCATACCTTGTTTTTGGTACAGGTGCGCTTGTCTTTCTTTACGAAATTGTAATAAATATATTTGATTCTCCTCATCCTTTGATAATTGATAATGATGGTATTCACGTTAAGTTTTTGTTCTTTAAGCAGCATATCCGTTTTGAAGATATCAAGGATTACGGTATGTCTTATGTTGGCAAGAAATATGATTTTCTTTCAGGCTTTGGCGGAAATCGTTATCATTATAGCAGAAACCGTATTGTAAGCGGAAGAATATACAAGGTATATTTTTCTACCCAAGAGTGCGATACCGACATAAATAAAGGCAAGAAAAAGCTTCGCGGCGTAAAGGCTTGGTGGCTTGATGTTTGCCCGCTTACCGTTTATCCCGTTTCTCCGGACGGTCCTCTGTTTTTAGAAGAAGTCTTTAATTTCTGTGAAGCAAAAACGGGAATCAAAGCCTTTGTACCCGGAAACGCGCTTCCTTTTGTTTACAGAGAACCGAAGAATGATGATAAATAACATACAGGGTGTTTTATGAACCTCATTATTTGCATAGATGAAAACAACGGTTATTCGTTTTTTAACCGCAGACAAAGTAAGGACTGTTTGTTGCGTGAGCGCATTCTTTCTCTTACCGAAGGATGCTCTCTTTGGATGAACGAATATTCCGCAAGGCAGTTTGAAAATGCTGAGAATATAAATGTCGATAACAATTATCTTTCTAAAGCAGGGAATGGCGATTATTGCTTTATTGAGATTGACAACATATCGTTGCAAAGCGTTGAAAAGGTTGTGCTGTATAAATGGAACCGCAGTTATCCTGCAGACAAATTTTTCGCTTTTGACCTTTTTTCTGAAGGCTTTAAATTAGTTTCGTCTTTCGATTTCAAGGGAAATTCACACGAGAATATCACAGAGGAGATTTATGTTAAAGAATAAGTTTAAACTACTTTTTGTACTTCTTATTGCAGTGATTTTGTCTTCTTGTCTGTATATATCTTATGATGTAAATGAGAATGTTTCAGACCGTGAGAATATCGAAATCCCGTCACAAGAAGCCAGTAATACATATAACGATAATTATTCTTACGATCTAAGCAATATCCCCGAATTTTCGGGACTTCCTTACGTTGTAATAAATAATAATATTCCTGACTTTTCTTCTGCGGAATTAACAACAAAAGCATTTGAAAAATATTCGTCTCTTGATTCATTTGGAAGATGCGGTCCGGCGATTGCATGTTGCGGAAAAGAGCTTATGCCGGTTACCGAACGCGGCGATATCAGTTCTATCAAGCCGACCGGCTGGGTACAAGCGTATTATTCCTTTGTTGACGGCGAGTATCTGTATAATCGTTGCCATCTGATAGGATGGCAGTTAACGGGTGAGGACGCAAATCCCAAGAATCTCATTACAGGAACCAGATATCTGAACGTAAACGGTATGCTTCCTTTTGAAAATATGATAGCTGACTATATCAAGGAGACCGGTAACCACGTCATGTATAGAGTCACACCTATTTTCAAAAATAACGAACTTGTTTGCCGTGGCGTACTTATGGAAGCTTTTTCTGTTGAAGACAGCGGCGACGGTATCTGCTTTAATGTATTCTGTTATAACGTACAGCCAAAGGTCGAAATTGATTATACTACCGGAGAGAATAAGTATGTTCCCGAAATTAACAGTGATGAAAAAGAAGCAACATACGTTCTTAATACAAACAGCAAAAAGGTGCATCTTCCCACTTGCGGATCCGTCAATTCTATCGCAGATCATAATAAAAAAGTATATACAGGTTATTTAAGCGATTTACTGAATGATGGATATACTGCCTGCGGTGCCTGTATGAACTAAAAATAAGCGATTTTTTCTAAAATGAAAAAATCGCTTAATTTTAAATTTACTATTGACAAACGTTGTCTAATGGGGTAGAATATTAACGTCGAATGTATTAGACTTTGTGAAGTGGAGAATAGTATGAAAAATACACCTAAAGTTTTTGAAAGCGAATACAGATTTTGTCTTATTCTTTGGGAGAATGAACCCATCTCAAGCACAAAGCTGGCAGCACTGTGCAAGGAAAGGCTTGAATGGTCTCGTACTACAACTTATACAGTAATCAAGCGCCTGTCAGACCGCGGCGTTGTCGTAAACGAGAATTCTATTGTTCGTTCTCTTATAAGCAAAGATGAAATTCAGTTCGCAGAGTTGAACGAGCTTTTCCAAAAGCGTTTCGAAAGTAACTTGCCCGCGTTTATTGCCGCTTTCGCAAAGCAGCAGAATTTATCGGAAAAAGATGTTGAGGAGATAAGACAGATAATAGAGCGCGAAGGTGAATAATATGTCAGACTTATTTTTAGACATTTTAAATCTTAGCTTTTCTGCAAGTTGGCTGATACTTGCAGTAATAATTGTCCGCCTCATGTTTTCTAATCATTTTCCTAAATGGATAAATTGTTTACTGTGGGGGATAGTTGCGTTCAGGCTATTAGTACCCTTTTCTATCGAAAGCAGTATTTCATTAGTGCCAAGTAACCAAGTTATAACTGATTCTGTGATACAAAACACAGACACTAACATTACCGACGTAATAGTTGATAAACCGACCCAATATATCCACAGCGGGTTTGAAGTTATTGACAGTAACGTTAATTCGGTTATTAATAATACCGGCTATGTCAAAAATAACTTTTTTCAAAATGCGTTTGAAGCTGCCGGATATATTTGGTTGTGCGGTATTATAGTCGTGCTTGTGTATGCGGTCATTAATTATCTGATTCTGCGGCATCGCGTGTCTTCGTCGGTTCCTGTAAGTGATAAGATACGAAAATGTGAAAAGATTTGTTCTCCCTTTGTATTAGGACTTTTTCGCCCGCGTATATATCTGCCTTGCGGTCTTTCCTCTGATACGGAAGAGTTTGTAATAAAACATGAGCAATCGCACATTAAACGTATGGATCACTTTATAAAACCGTTTGGATATGCGTTACTTGCTATTCATTGGTTTAATCCATTGGCGTGGATTGCCTATATCCTTCTGTGCCGTGATATCGAATACGCTTGTGACGAGCGTGTATTAAAAGATCTGTCACCGAATTTACGTAAATTATATGCAAACGCTTTGCTTGAATGCTCTGTTCGGCAGATGCGTATTTCCGCTTGTCCCGTCGCTTTTTGTGAGGCAGGTGTAAAAGAAAGGGTGAAAAAAATAATGACATATAAAAAACCTGCATTTTGGATAGTACTTACCGCAATAATTGTTTGCGGTATCGTTTCTTTACTTTTTCTAACAGGGCAAGGTACCTCGGGTGATGATTATCTTTCACCCATCAAAAACAAGAATGGTTTAGAATGGTATTCTCTTGAAGGAGGGTATTTGAACGGATATCAAGACTTTTCCGATGATTGTCCGCTGCCTTCGTACATCATTGCCACCCCACAACAGCTTAATGATGTTGTTGCAAAGCAGGACGGAACACAGCTTGCTGAATTTGCCTCCAAGCTTTCAGATGATTTTTTTGAACAGAATCTTCTCGTAGCTGTTTTTGCATACGTTGACGGCGATAACGAAGACGTAATTATGTATAGCGCCTTCACAAATCCCGAAATGGAGCATATAGATATAACTTTAGAATACCATACCCACGTTAAGCCGGTTGGTGAAAAGCAGTATAAGATTTTATTAACTTCTGTCAATAAAGAAAAGGCAAAAAACGCAAAGGAAGTTTTGCTTGTTTGTAATGAGGTCGTTTACGGCGGCGACGTAGGGAACAGTACTGTGCCGGAGAACGAACGCAATTCGTTTTTTGCTTACGTTACCCAAACAAATCCTCTGTATGTCGATCCAATAGAGGGCAAGGGATACAATAGTGAATGTGAGAATATGTATGTAAACACTTCAAAGCTAGAAGGTATAATGCCTGAACTTGCAGTCGGCGACAGAGTTTTGATTGAGTATGATGGTACTACTTTCACTTCTGATCCTCCTATGATAATGGCTTTTGAAGTTTTGCCGATGATAACCTTTGAAGCGTACGTTACGGAAACTGATGGGCTATACGTTGATCCCATTGAAGGAACAGGGTATGATTGGGAATGTGATAAAATGCAAGTTTCCACTTGGAACCTTGCAGAAATACCCGAGCTTTCTGTAGGCGACAAGGTATTAATAACCTACGACGGTAATACATTTGAATCATATCCTCCAATGATGAAGGCGTATGAAATTGTGGTTTTAAAAAAAGCTGAATAAGAACTTTACCCGGCTATAACAAGCCGGGTTTCTTATTGCAATTTTTGTTATATTATGGTATGCTTTATATAAGGCGGTGTGATTATGACGAAACGTGTATTCAAAAGAAAGAATATTTATATATTTATTGTAATTCTTGTAGCTGTTGTTTGTATTGCAGCGCTGGTTTTACTTTGTAAGGGCAACGGAGAGCATCACTGTGTATCTGTACCCGATACCGGTAATATATCCGATTCTTCCAAAGAATCCTCAAATAACTATTCATCACAACCTGAGGTGTCAGAGATATCTTTTGATTATTCCTTGCCGTTTCAGGAATTTTCCGATGATGTTAGTGATGTTTCACTTCCCGAGTACTCCTTTGCGGAGCCCGATACCTCGTTATGGGACGAAACATCGTTTGAAATGGAAATATCAGCTCCTGAAGAAAGTAAAACAATTGAAGAAAGCCATGATGTGAGCGATATTGAGGTAAGTATTCCTGAAGTCAGTTCACACGAGGAAAGCAATTCGGAAAGCAGCTTGCCTGAGGAAATTCAACCGGAAGTTAGTGAAAACGAAGTCTCTGTTCCCGAAGTAAGTGAAGATGTCAGTGTTCCCGAAATTAGCGAACCCGAGGTTTCCGCTCCCGAAGTTAGCGAGCCTGCTGTCTCTGAGCCTGATGTTAGTGAACCTGAGGTTTCTGAGCCTGATGTTAGTGAACCTGAGGTTTCTGAGCCGGACGAAACGAGTAAACCAACCACACCATCTACAAAACCGTCTGTAGAATTCCCCGATATAAACGTTCCGACGATAAGTTCTCCGGTTTGGGATGGTTCTTCTGCCAACGGATTTGAACAGGGGAGCGGTACCAAAAAAGATCCGTATATTATCAAAACCGCGGCGCAGCTCGCCTATTTCCGTGATTCCGTCAATAACGGCAACATGTACGAAGGCAAATACATCAAACTTGCAAATAATATCCAATTGAATAGTGGCGAGCTGAATAAGCAAAATCTTATAGGTAGCTTTAAGGTCTGGATAGGTATTGGCGGTACAAAGACTCCGTTTTATGGCACCTTTGATGGTGATGGGCACGTTGTTTCCGGTATTTACGGAGACGGTCTGTTTAATACAATTCGAGGCAGTGTTATCAATGTAGGGGTTACTAATTCTTATATTAACTTCTGCGGCGGAATAATAGGTACAGCTTCAAAAGATTATAAATCTACCGTAGAGACAGTTATTTCCAATTGTTACATCGTAAACAGTATTGTTAACGGCGGCGGAGGCGTTGTCGATTATGCAGGCGGTTATGATATTTCTCATTGTTATAACGGGGCGTATATTAACGCCATTGGAGATTGGGTTGGCGGTGTGATCGGTCAGTTGGCGTTTGGCACGGCAACAGATTGTTATAATGTCGGTACTGTAAAAGGTGATACTATATGCGGTGGCGTTGTGGGTAATTCTATGCGAGGCACCTTTAAGAATTGTTATAATGCAGGCGATGTGAATGGAAATGTCTTCTCAGGTGCGTTCGCCGGTACACAGCAAAGCAGTACGTTCAAAAAATGCGGTTACCTTTCCGGCACGGCAAGCTATGTGTATCAAACATACACCGGAGAATCTGTTTCCGCCGACAAAGGTATTACGAAATATAAGAAAGAACAAATTAAATATTAAACAAACAGCCGGGATTTTTTCCCGGCTGTTTATATTAGTATTATTCCAAAGTTGCTGCTATAACGGCTTTAATGGTGTGCATGCGGTTTTCAGCTTCATCGAATACGATCGAACGGTCGCTTTCGAAAACTTCGTCAGTAACCTCCATGCAGTCGATACCGAATTTTTCGTATATCTCTTTACCGGTTGTGGTGTTAAGATCGTGGAAAGCAGGCAAGCAGTGCATGAATACGCATTTAGCACCTGCAGTATTCATTAAATCCATGGTTACGCGGTAAGGAGAAAGCTCTTCAATACGCTCTTTCCAAACCTCTTCTGGTTCACCCATAGAAACCCAAACGTCGGTGTAAATTACGTCTGCATCGATAACAGCGGTCTTAGGATCGGTAATAAATTCAAGAACAGCGCCGGTCTCGGAAACAATCTTTTTACAGGTGTCAACAAGCTCGGGTGAGGGGAAATATTTTTCGGGTGCGCATGCAACAAAGTGCATACCCATCTTTGCACAGCCGACCATGAGAGAATTACCCATGTTATAACGCGCGTCTCCCATATACACCAGCTTTTTGCCTTCAAGAGAACCGAAGTGTTCACGAATTGTGAGAAAATCGGCGAGTATCTGGGTGGGGTGGAACTCGTTGGTAAGACCGTTCCAAACAGGCACTCCCGCATATTTAGCAAGGTCTTCAACTATTTCCTGCTCGAATCCACGATATTCAATTCCGTCGAACATTCTGCCAAGGACTCTGGCGGTATCGGCAATACTCTCTTTTTTGCCTATCTGAGATCCTTTCGGATCGAGATAAACGGGATGCATACCAAGATCCGCCGCTGCCACTTCAAAAGCGCAGCGGGTTCGAGTACTCGTTTTTTCAAATATAAGGGCAATATTCTTTCCTTCGCAAAGTCTGTGAGAAACACCGGACTTTTTCTTGGATTTTAGCTCTGCGGAAAGATCTAAAAGCTGGTTGATTTCAGCAGGTGTATAATCTAATAACTTAAGAAAGCTTCTGTTTTTAAAATTAACCATTTATATTGCCTCCTTACAAACGGATTTTATGGTCTCAATAGCTTTTTTCAGCAATTCATCGGGAATATTTAATGCAGGCAATAATCTTACTTTGTCCTTTGCAGTAAGGCAAATAACGCCTTTTTCAATACATTTGTTAACTATTTCTTTGGCGTTTGCAGTGGTTTTTATGCCTATCATAAGACCGAGTCCGCTTACGCTTTCGATGCCGTCAGCGCCTTTTAAAGCGTTGAATACAAAATCACTCTTGCGCTTCACGTCATTCAAAAAGCTTTCGTCAAGACGATTTATCACACTTAATGCACCTGCGCAACAAACCGGGTTGCCGCCATAGGTGGAGCCGTGGTCTCCGGGACAGAGCACGTATTGTACTTCTTCGCTCATAAGAGTTGCGCCAATAGGAAGTCCGCCGCCAAGTCCCTTTGCCGTAGAGACGATATCAGGCGATATATCATACTGCATATACGCATAAAGACTACCTGTGCGTCCGTTGCCGGTTTGCACCTCATCAATAATTAACGGAATTCCGTTTTCTTTGGCAAGTCTTTGCGCCGTATGAATAAACTCCTTTTCAAGCGCTATAACGCCACCTTCGCCCTGGACGATCTCAATCATTATACCTGCGGCGTTTGTCGCCTTAACTACTTTTTCAAGTTCCTCGGTATCATTAGCTGTGACGTAAGCAAAACCGGGTGTGAGAGGATTAAAATGCTTGTGAAAAACATCTTGACCCGTAGCGGAAAGCGTTGTAAGCGTTCTGCCGTGAAAACTGTTTTTTAATGTTACGATTGTAAAATAATCATTGCCTTTTTTTTCAGCTGTGTATTTACGGGCAACTTTGATAGCACATTCGTTGGCCTCAGCACCGGAATTTGAAAAGAAAACCTTTTTCATTCCAGTCTTTTCACATAGTGCCTTTGCAAGAAGCGCACAAGGCTCGGTGTAATAAAGGTTAGAGGTATGTTGAAGTTTGTTTATCTGAGCAGTTACGGCTTGTGTCCACTCATCATCAGAAAAACCAAAGGATGTAACGCCGATACCGGATCCCATGTCAATATACTCTTTTTTGTTTATATCGGTAACGATACTTCCTTTGCCGGAAACGAGTTCCAAAGGAAACCTGCCATAAGTACCGGCAACGTATTCCTTATCAATAGAAATGAAACTGTTCATATAGTTTAACCTTTCGTAACCATAGTACCTGCACCTTCGTCGGTAAGGAGCTCCATAAGAATAGAGTGGGGGATACGTCCATCCATAATAACCACGTTATCAACACCGTGATTGAGTGCATCGATACAGCAATCAACCTTTGGAATCATACCGCCCGAGATAACGTTTTCTTCATAAAGCTTTTGGGCTTCATTTATTGTTATTTTAGGAATAAGCGTTGAAGGATCATCCTTGTCACGGAGTATTCCGGCTATGTCAGTCATCATTATAAGTCGCTCAGCCTCAAGAGCACCTGCTATGCGTGCTGCAGCAGTATCACCGTTTATATTATATGTATTTCCTTCTTCATCACAAGCAACGGTTGAGATAACGGGAATATAACCTTTTTCAAGCAGGTCATTTATAGGTTGAATGTTTATGTTGGTAATATTACCAACGTAACCCAGACGCTTGTCTTTAAAATCTGCCTCAATGAGTCTTCCGTCGATGCCGGAGATTCCCATTGCTTTTCCGCCCTTCATCTCTAGCATGTTAACAAGAGTTTTGTTTACCTTTCCGGCAAGAACCATTTGAACAATATCAACAGTTTCCTTGTCGGTAACACGAAGTCCATCAATGAATTCAGACTTCTTGCCAAGCTTCGCCATGGTTTCACTTATTTCGGGACCGCCGCCGTGAACCAGAACAACTTTAACACCAATAAGCCATAAAAGAACTATATCCTCCATAACTTGCTCTTTGAGCTGAGGATTTATCATTGCGTTACCGCCGTATTTAACAACAACACATTTACCATTATAGCGTCGGATATAAGGCAGAGCGGCAGTAAGTACCTCTGCGCGCTGTGCGTTGGAAAAAATGTTATCCATAATTTGGTTTTCTCCTTAAGTGCGATAATCGCCGTTTATCTTAACGTAATCGTAAGTAAGATCACAACCCCAAGCGGAAGCAGAGCAGGTGCCGTCGCCAAGGGAAATGAGTATCTCAATCTCTTTTTCAAGCAGTATCTCTTTAGCTATCTCTTCGGAGAATGGTACGCCGACACCGTTCTCGCAAACCTTGATCTCGCCCTTATTGCTTTTGAAAGCAACAGAAATCTTTGTAACATCAACATCAGCACCGCTGTAACCTATAGCGCACATTTCGCGTCCCCAGTTAGCATCAGCACCGAACATAGCAGTTTTGACAAGGCTGGAACAAATAATGCTCTTTGCACAAATCTTTGCAGTCTCTTCATCCTTGGCTTCTGTAACAATACATTCGAGAAGCTTGGTCGCGCCTTCACCGTCACCTGCAATCATTCTGCAAAGATTAACGGTAAGCGTGTTAAGCGCTTTCATGAATGTTGCAAACGTTTCGTTATCTTCAGTAATTTCCTGATTTCCTGCCATTCCGTTTGCAAGAACAACCACCATATCGTTAGTAGAAGTATCACCATCAACACTAACCATATTAAATGTATTTTTAACATCTGCAGAAAGTGCTTTTTGAAGCATTTCAGGTGAAATTGCGCAGTCTGTTGTTATAAATACTAACATGGTTGCCATATTGGGATGGATCATACCGCTTCCTTTTGCAATGCCGCCCATACGGCACACCTTGCCGTCTATAGTGAATTCAACCGCTACTTCTTTTGAAACGGTATCTGTAGTCATTATAGCGTTTGCAGCATCGTTACTGCCGTTATAAGAAAGATTTTCGGTAAGCTCAGCCATTCCGTTTGCAATGGGAGAAATATCCAAAGGCTGTCCGATAACACCGGTAGATGCAACAACAACGTCAGTTGCTTTTACGCCTGTGGCAGCGGAAGTAAGCTCACACATTTCTTTAGCTATCTGCAGACCGTTAGCGTTACAAGTGTTCGCATTACCGCTGTTACAGATTATAGCTTGTGCTTTTCCATCAGAAAGGTTACGCATATCTAAAAGAAGAGGTGCGCCTTTAACTAGGTTGGTGGTATATACAATAGCGGCAGAAGCAGGGACGTCACTTAAAATAAGTGCCAGGTCCTTCTTTGTGCGGTTTTTACGAATACCGCAATGTATTCCGCTTGCTTTAAATCCATTTGCGGCACATACGCCGCCGGAAATAAGATTCATTTGATTTTTCTCCTTATATTAAAAACAAAGTCCGGTTTTTTCGTCAACACCCAGAAGGATGTTCATATTCTGTATTGCAGCCCCCGAAGCTCCTTTACCCAGATTATCAAATCTTGCAGTAAGTAAAATTCTGTCTTCGTTTCCGTGTACGCTTATACACATATCGTCTCTGCCGGAAAATGCATTAGCAGATAGCATTCCGTTTGGGTCTTCACAATCATCACAAAAAATGAGACCGTTGTTGTAGTAATCTTTATAATATGCTCTGATATCGCTTATACCTGCGCTAATATCGCTTCTGAACAGAGGCACCGAAACCTCCATACCGCTGTAAAAGTTGGCAACGATCGGTGAAAACGCGGGGAAGGATTCTAACCCGCACACATGCGCCATTTCTTTCAAATGCTTGTGTTGCTGTGTAAGGCCATATTGTCTTGGTGCTTTTAGCAGCTCAGATGCGTTAGCATCCTCATATTCGGCAATCATTTTCTTGCCACCGCCGGAGTATCCGGTCAAAGAGAAGCAGGACAGTTTAGCGTCTTTGCTAATAATCCCGTTTTCAACCAGAGGCGCTACAAGTGAAATAAATCCGCTGGCGTGGCAGCCGGGGTTAGCGATACGGTTGCTGTTTCTTAATCTCTCTCGCTGCCCATTTAACTCAGGAAAGCCATAAGTCCATTCAGGGTCGACGCGGTGGGCCGTAGAAGTATCAATGATTCTGACTTTAGCATCGCCTGCAAGCTCTACAGCTTCTATTGCTGCGGCGTCAGGAAGACACAAAAAAACGATATCCGCACTTAATATTGCTTCTTTTCTTGTGTTAATATCTTTACGTTTTTCTTCGGGTAACTTTATAAGAGAGAGATCGGATCGTGCAGAAAGCCTTTCAGCAATTCGCAGACCGGTGGTCCCTGCGCTTCCGTCAATAAATACGTTTGTCATCTTTTCAGCATCTCTTTCACATAGTTTATCTGAGCAATAACAGATTTTACAGACGTACCGCCTTCTGAAACACGCTTTTCAAGACAGGTTAACAGATCAATTTCGGCGTATACGTCATTTTCAAACAGTTCGCTGTGTTCTTTATAGGTTTCGATAGGAAGCTCTTCCAAAACAGTGTTGTTCTCTATACACAGCGCAACAAGAGCTCCAGATATTTTGTAGGCGCTTCTGAAGGGGAGACCTTTTTTTACAAGATAGTCTGCAAGGTCAGTTGCATTTATAAAACCCTTTTGCGCTGCACGCTTCATGTTCGCAGTGTTTGCCTTGAGCGTATGTATCATTCCGGTAAACACCTTGAGGCACATTATAACAGTGTCACAAGAATCAAAAACGCTTTCCTTATCCTCTTGCATATCCTTGTTATACGCGAGGGGAAGTCCTTTTAACGTTGTTAACAAAGCAAGCAGATCACCGTATACTCTGCCGGTCTTTCCTCGCACAAGCTCTGCCATATCGGGATTTTTCTTTTGCGGCATTATCGATGAACCGGTTGTATAGGCATCGGAAAGCTCAACAAACTTAAATTCCCAACTGGACCAAAGAATAATCTCTTCGGAAAAACGGGAAAGGTGCATCATCATTATAGCTAACGTGCTCATAAGTTCAGCACAGAAATCCCTGTCGGAAACTCCGTCCAGACTGTTGAGACATATTCCGTCAAATCCAAGCTTCTCGGCCTCATAGCGTCTGTCGGTATCGTAGGTGGTGCCTGCAAGTGCGCAGCAACCGATAGGGGACAGGTTCATTCTTTTTCTGCAATCTGCAAGTCTATCAATATCGCGAAGCAGCATCATAGCGTATGCCATCAAATGGTGACCAAATGTTATGGGCTGCGCCCGCTGCAGATGAGTATATCCGGGCATTATTGCGTCCTTATACTCGTCAGCTTTATTGGTGACAACGAGAATGAGGTCATTTACTAAAGCCGAAATCTCATCTATCTCTTCGCGGAGATACATACGGATATCCAGAGCTACCTGATCGTTACGACTTCTTGCAGTGTGAAGTTTTTTACCGGTATCACCAATGCGTTCGGTGAGTATCTGTTCAACAAACATATGGATATCCTCGCACTCCAAATCAACACATAGTGCACCAGACTCGATGTCATTCAAGATGCCTTCAAGCCCTTTAGTCAGCTTGTCAGCATCGTCATCGGAAATAATGCCTTGCTTTGCAAGCATTTGTGCGTGAATAATGCTTCCGGTAATATCCTGACGATACATTCTGCTGTCAAAATGAATGGAAGAGTTGAAATCATCGGCGATTTTTTCGGTTATTCCGTCAGTTCTTCCTGCCCACATTTTTGCCATATCCGTTTCTCCTTGGCGAAATGAATTTTCCGCAACATACGCCAATACCGGCTGACTGATATTTTCGGTCATCCGGTATCGTTAGTATTTTTTTAGATTTTGGGGTTATTTACCATCAACCATAGCCTGAACCTTTATAGGCAGACCGTAAAGGTTAATAAATCCGGTAGCGTCAGTCTGATCATAATCACTTTCGCCGAATGTTGCAATTTCTTCGCTGTAAAGTGAATAATCACTCCAAACGCCTGCGTTAATCACATTGCCCTTATAGAGCTTAAGCTTAACTTTACCGGTAACACGCTCCTGAGTCTTATCAACAAAAGCGGAAAGTGCCTCACGGAGAGGAGTAAACCACTGACCGTTATAAACAAGCTCTGCAAAGGTGATGGAAAGACGCTGCTTTTCGTGAAGAGTCATCTTGTCAAGGCAAATGCTCTCAAGAACGCTGTGTGCTTTATAAAGAATAGTTCCGCCGGGAGTCTCATATACGCCGCGGCATTTCATACCAACCAAACGGTTTTCAACGATGTCAATAATACCAATACCGTTTTTACCGCCAATCTCATTAAGCTTGAGAATGATATTCTTCGCGCTCATTTTCTCATCGTTAAGTGCGACGGGAGTACCCTGGACAAAATCAAGAGTGATATAAGTGGGTTCATCGGGAGCCTGAATGGGAGATACGCCCATTTCAAGAAAACCGGGCTTTTCATACAAAGGTTCGTTGCCGGTGTCTTCAAGATCCATACCCTCATGAGAAAGATGCCAAAGGTTCTTGTCCTTGGAATAATTGGTCTCGCGATTTATCTTAAGAGGGATATTGTGCGCTTCGGCGTAATCGATTTCTTCTTCGCGGGATTTAATATCCCATTCACGCCAAGGAGCGATAATAGGCATGTTAGGACAGAAGTGCTTGAGTGCAAGCTCGAAACGAACCTGGTCATTGCCCTTACCTGTACAACCGTGTGCAATAGCATCTGCATTTTCTTTAATAGCAATCTCCGCAAGACCTTTAGCGATGCAGGGACGTGCGTGACTGGTACCGAGAAGGTATTCTTCGTAAACGGCGCCAGCTTTCATTGTGGGAATAATATATTCATCAACGTATTCGTCAGTCTGATCAAGAACGTAAAGCTTGGAAGCACCGGTTTTAAGTGCTTTTTCTTCAAGTCCTTCAAGCTCATCAGCTTGTCCGACATTGCCGGATACGGCGATTACTTCGCAGTTATTATAATTCTCCTTGAGCCAAGGAATGATTATTGATGTATCAAGTCCGCCGGAATAGGCAAGAACTACTTTCTTTATGTTTTCTTTGTTCATTTTTTGTTTCCTCCGTAAAAAATGCTACATATTTATGCAACATTATACAACCCTATCTTAAATTTGTCAATGAAATTGAGATAATCATTTGTTTTTTTACCTTTTATCTACTGTTTGACTTTATTTGTTGTGCTTATTTATGCAAAAATACAATAAAGTTTTTTAATAATAACTTATGCACAGGCTTGGCAAAGGCTTTGCTCTCCGGTTTTATTGTTTAGTTTAAATGCAGTTGCAAAAAATACTATTTAAGTTGTTTTAAATACTGCTTTTTGTCATCAGATATTCTATAGCTTTCAATAGCCTTTTGAATAGTTTTTTTATGCACAAAATCAGTCAGCAAACGGTTTTCGATATAGGGAATAGTGTCATTGTATTGCTTTGCCAACGCAGTTGCAAAATACCATGCTTTCATCATATTCACATAGTATTCTTCACTTTGTATTTGAGCGACTGCTTGTAGGTGGGACGGCGAGAAATCTTCATCAAGATAGTATGTCAAAAGCATACCGATAGCATATCTAACAGTATAAATTTGCTGCGATTTTATCCATTTTTGTACGTAATGCATAAGCTCGTTTTTGTTGCTCTTAAAGCATTTGGGTCTCAAACTGTCACAGGTCGCCCAATTATTGACGTATGGTAAAAAACTGTCGATTTGTAAAACACATTCTTCAAACTCGTTAGTTTGTTTAATTATAAATGCGTGTAGATTATTCTCTTCATAATACTTGTGGGGAAGTGTATGTAGAAAAGAATTTATGTTATAGTTGTTTTTGTACTCTTTTGCCATTTTTCTTAGGATAGGCGTGCGCACTCCGAGAACAGTGTCAGGGTTAACCGTCGGCATCAAAGCGCACTGAAATAATCTGTATTTTTCATCTGTGTTTTGCAACAACAGGCTTATTATTTTCTCTGTCATAAATTTTCTCCGACATTTTTTAAAAGTATAACACAAAGTCTTATTTTTCTCAACGTTTGTATTGATTTTTTCGGTTTCAGTTGTTAATATAATCTATAAGTTTATTTACAGTTTATGTTTGTTGTTTATAGTAATTTAAACGGGGGAATGGTAATGTTTCATATTCTTGTTGCAGACGATGATAAAAATACGCGTTTATTTTTGAAAACTATTCTTGAAAAATCAAAATATACTGTATATACCGCTTCCAACGGGAAGGAAGCTTTAGCTGTTCTCGATAAAGAACACATAGACCTGGTTGTCCTTGACATTATGATGCCTGAAATGGATGGGTACGTTTTTACCGAGATTTTGCGCGAAAGCAATAATACTTTGCCTATACTTATGGTTTCTGCAAAACAACGCCAGGAAGATAAAAAACGTGGCTTTCTCGTTGGAACCGATGATTATATGACAAAGCCTATTGATGAAGAAGAGATGCTTCTTCGAATAAAAGCGCTTTTGCGACGTGCACAAATTGTTAACGAGAAAAAAATTGTCATTGGAAATGTGGTATTGGATTATGACTCGTATACAGTTTCGGGAAACGGCGAAACTGTAGAATTACCTCAAAAGGAATTTTTGCTGCTTTATAAGTTGCTGTCATATCCCGGTAAGATTTTCACTCGAATTCAGTTAATGGACGAGATATGGGGTTCCGACAGCGAAACCGGTTGGGAAACCGTAACTGTCCATATTGGCAGATTGAGAAAACGTTTTGACGGTTGGAAAGAATTTGATATCGAATCTGTCCGTGGACTTGGTTACAAGGCGGTAAAAAAGATATGATAAACAAAAAAAGTAATTCTCGCTTTGCCCTTACAGTGCTTCTTTCAATTGTGGTTTTTTTGATATTTCTGTTTGCACTTGTTTTGGTAAACGGATCTATTCTCATTTTAATATCAACCGGCATTTATCGACCTGAACTTCACGGATATAGCGGTATTGCAATGTTTATGGTTACAATGAGCGTTGCAAGTCTTATTGTCGGCGCAATTGCTGCCGGTATCATTGTTCATATTCCGCTAAAGCCGATAAACGTACTTATTTCGAGTATTGATGCGTTAGCAAACGGTAATTATTCTGTTCGTATCAAGTTAAATAGTGTATTAAACAGATTTCCGTTGTTTGGTAAACTTGCAGATTCATTCAATACTTTGGCTGAAGAGCTGCAGAATACCGAGATGTTTCGTTCGGATTTTGTTAATAACTTTTCTCATGAATTCAAAACGCCCATCGTTTCAATCGCAGGATTTGCAAAGCTTATACGCAAGGGTGAACTTTCTGAAACACAAAAAGAAGAATATCTATCGGTAATCGAAGAAGAGTCATTACGCTTATCTCGTATGGCGACAAATGTATTGGAGCTTACAAAAATAGAAAACCAAACTATTCTTTCGAATACAGAAAGCTTTAATTTATCTGAACAGCTTCGTGTTTGCATCTTAATGCTTGAAGAAAAATGGTCGGCTAAAAATGTGGTTTTTGCGCTTAATTTCAGAGAGCATTTTATTAATGCAGATCAGGAATTGCTTGCACAGGTATGGATTAATCTGATTGATAATGCGGTAAAGTTTTCTCCTGAAGGCGGCACTGTTGAGATAAGTATTAAGACTGATGAAACAAATATCTATGTTTCCGTTATTAATTCCGGTGTCGAGATCCCGGTTGAGAAAAGAGAACGAATTTTTAATAAATTTTATCAAGCAGATGAATCACACTGTACTGATGGTAATGGCGTAGGACTCGCTGTTGCCAAACGTGTAGTTGATCTTCATAGCGGTAAAATAACTGTAAATTGTGAAAATAATATGACCATGTTCACAGTTTTGTTACCAAAATAACAAAAAATATATAATTTTTAATCTTCTTAGTTGATTTTCGGTTTAGAAATTGAGCATAATATGTTGGTAATCGAAAAGCAAAGGAAGAACATGAATTGAAAGAAGTTAAGAAGCCCAAAAAGTCATTATTGTTTTATTACGTTATAACTCTTGCTGTACTCCTTTTGTTTAATCTCATAGCAATGCCAAATATTGCTGAGAGAAGAATAAAAGAAGTGGATTACGGAACCTTTATGTCGATGACAAGTTCAGGAGAAATCGGCAAGGTTGAAATACAAGCAAACCGTATTCTGTTCACTGATAAGGAAGAAAAACAGATATATAAAACAGGAATACTTGAGGATTCTAACCTAATTGATCGTCTTCATAATGCAGGCGTGGTGTTCTCCGGTGAAATAATAGAAGAAACTTCACCCGTTTTATCCTTCTTTCTTTCATGGGTGTTTCCCATAATCTTTTTAATATTACTTGGTAACATCATATCAAGAGTATTTATGAAAAAAGCCGGCGGCAACAACTCTATGATGTTCAATATGGGTAAAAGCAACGCCAAGGTTTATGTTAAATCCAGCAACGGCATAAAGTTTTCCGATGTCGCCGGAGAAGATGAAGCAAAAGAAAACCTTGCCGAGGTAGTTGATTATCTTCATAATCCTGCCAAATATACTGAAATCGGCGCTTCAATGCCCAAAGGCATTTTACTTGTTGGTCCTCCCGGCACTGGAAAGACTATGCTGGCAAAGGCGGTTGCGGGTGAAGCGAACGTGCCTTTTTTCTCGATGTCAGGTTCAGAATTTGTCGAGATGTTCGTGGGAATGGGCGCTTCCAAAGTCAGAGATCTGTTTAAGCAAGCAAAAGAAAAAGCACCGTGTATAGTGTTCATTGATGAAATTGATGCAATCGGTCAAAAACGTGATGGTCGTCTTGGCGGCAATGATGAAAGGGAACAAACACTTAATCAGTTGCTTACAGAGATGGATGGATTCCAAGGCAATACCGGTGTTATTATTCTTGCGGCAACCAATCGTCCCGAAACCTTAGATCCTGCGCTTACCCGTCCAGGCAGATTTGACCGCAGAGTACCGGTAGAGCTTCCCGATCTAAAAGGAAGGGAAGAGATATTGAAGGTTCACGCCAAGAAAATTAAAACTGAAGAAGACGTCAATTTTCTTGCCGTCGCCAGAATGGCATCGGGAGCGTCAGGCGCTGAACTGGCTAATATAGTTAACGAAGCTGCGCTTCGTGCTGTACGGTTCGGAAGAGACAAAGTGAATCAAAGTGATCTTGAGGAAAGCATTGAAGTTGTAATCGCCGGATATCAAAAGAAAAATGCTATTCTTACCGACAAGGAGAAGCTCATAGTAGCTTATCACGAGATAGGTCATGCTTTGGTTGCAGCAAAGCAAGAAAATTCAGCGCCGGTACAAAAGATCACTATTGTGCCCCGAACCTCCGGCGCTTTGGGATACACAATGCAAACAGAAGAAAATAACAGATATCTTCTTTCTAAAACAGATATAGAAAACAAGATTGCAATGCTTACCGGCGGACGCGCTGCCGAACATGTAGCTGTAGGCAATATTACTACCGGCGCAGTAAACGATATCCAACAAGCCACAAAGCTGGCACGTTCAATGATTACAAGATTCGGAATGAGCAAGGAATTCGGAATGGTTGCTTTGGAAAATGAAAACAACCGGTATCTTGGTGGAGATACAGTTTCCGCGTGCTCACCGGAAACGCAAACTGCTGTTGACAAAGCTGTTTCAGATATTATCGAAAAACAATACAAAAAGGCGATCGCAATCTTAACCGATAACCGTAAAAAACTTGATGAATTGGCGATATATCTGTACCGAAATGAAACTATTAGCGGCAAAGAGTTTATGGATATATTAAATGCTTAAGAGGTTTTACGAGGGAAATAAATAATGAAAAGATTATTCAAAAAGGAGCAGATAATTACAATACCAAATTTATTAAGTATTGTAAGATTAATGCTTATACCCTTAATTGTTTATTTATATTGCTTCAGACAAATGTATCTGCAGGCGGTAATATTTATTTTATTATCAGGGGTAACCGATGTTGTTGACGGTATAATAGCACGTAAATGCAATATGGTTTCCGATTTTGGAAAGATACTTGATCCTGTAGCAGATAAATTAACACAAATAACAGTTATTTTTTGTATAGCTATCCGTATTCCCGAGGTGTGGCTATTAGCCGGAATGTTTATTGCAAAAGAAACCGTTATGATGTTAATGGGAGTAGCTGCTATGAAAAAGCTTGATTCTGTTAACAGCGCAAGATGGTACGGAAAAGCAAATACGGTTATCCTCTATGCTGCCATGATTCTTTTTGTGCTTTTTCCTGATATGTCTCATACTGCTTCATTGCTGCTTTTAACGGCTTGTACTGTTTCTTTAGTAATAAGTTTGAGCCTTTATATAAGATTTTATTTTACGCTATTTCGTGAGAACATTTTGAACAAGGAGAACACCAATGCTTGAATTAAAAAACATAAAAAAGGAGTATTCCGCAGGGGAAACCAAGGTTTATGCACTTCGCGGAATTAACCTTCAGTTTCGGGATTGTGAGTTTGTGTCTATTCTCGGACCATCGGGGTGCGGAAAAACCACGATGCTTAACATCATCGGCGGTCTTGACAGATATAGCGACGGCGATCTGTTTATAAACGGTAAAAGTACGAAGGATTTTAAGGACAGAGATTGGGATACATATCGCAATCATTCTGTTGGTTTTGTATTTCAAAGCTATAATCTTATCCCTCATCAGACAGTACTCCAGAATGTTGAGCTGGCGCTGTCGCTTTCAGGTGTTCCCAAGCGTGAACGCAGAAAAAGAGCGAAAGAAGCCCTTGAAAAGGTAGGCCTTGGAGACCATCTTAAAAAGAAACCGGGAGAAATGTCCGGTGGTCAGATGCAACGTGTTGCTATTGCCCGTGCAATAGTTAATAATCCGGATATTATTCTAGCAGATGAGCCTACAGGCGCTCTTGATACAGAAACCAGCGTTCAGGTTATGGATATTTTGAAAGAGATATCCCGTGACCGACTGGTAATAATGGTTACTCATAACCCTGATCTTGCAGAAAAATATTCAACAAGAATTATTAATATGGTCGATGGCACCATTACAGGTGATTCTGCGCCCTTGACTGATGACGAGGTTGACAGAGAGCGTCTGAAGGAAAAAGCTGTTGATACAAAGAAAAACGCCAAAAAGCCGTCTCTTTCTTACGGTACGTCCTTTGGCTTGTCCCTTAAGAATCTTATCAGCAAAAAAGGCCGTACCATACTTACTTCTTTTGCAGGAAGTATCGGTATAATAGGTATTGCGTTGATATATGCGGTTTCAAACGGTATGACAGCTTATATAGATGCAGTTCAAGAAGAAACGCTTTCATCATATCCTTTAACGATAGAAGCACAGCATCTTGATATGAGCACCTTGCTTGCTACGTTTATCGGTGAAGCTGAATCTGTTAATGACCACGAAAACGATGCGGTTTACAAAAAAGCCATGTTATCTGCAATGATAAACGCGCTTAACAATACAAAAGCAACAGAAAATGACCTTAAAGCGTTTAAGGAATATATTGAATCTGCAGTATCAGAAAGCTCTGATAATGAAAAACTTAAGGAAGCGTTAAACGGCATTCAATATACTTACAATCTTAATCTTTTGGTGTACACAAAGGATGAAAACGGAAAAATAGTTCATTCCGATACTCAAGCATTGTTGCAAGAGATACTGCTTGAAAGTTTTGGTATGGATATGTCTTCCACTATGATGGGTAATAATGCGCTTTCCGGCTCGTCTATGCTTTCCGGAATGTCTTCTTCAATGACAATGTCTCCCGGAGTTACCTTGTGGCAGGAAATGCTTCCCGGCGAGAATGGTAAATTAGTAAGTGAGCTTATTGAAAAACAGTATGATCTTGTATACGGCACATGGCCGACAGAGTATGACGAAGTAGTACTTGTGTTGGATGAAAACAACGAGCTTGATGATATGACCCTGTATGCTCTAGGACTTACGACCAAGGAAGACATGGAAAAAATGGTAGACGCAGTTCTTAACGGCACCGAGCTGGAGCTGACCACTGAAAGCTGGTCTTATGAAGAAATCTGCGATATGGAGTTCCGTACTGTTCTTAATTCCTCTTGCTATTCAATAGATACGGAAACCGGCTTGTACGTTGATCTTCGCGATACGGATGCAGGTCTACGTTATCTTTATAACAACGGAATTCCCCTCAAGGTTTCCGGAATTATCCGTCCTGCGGAAAACTCCATTTCTTCAATGCTTGTTGGCTCTATTTGTTATACCAGCGAACTAACCGAATACATTATCGCGCAGGGAGTTGCATCTGATGCTGTAAAACAGCAGATCGCTTCTCCCGATACGGATATTTTCACCGGACTTCCGTTTAAGGACGCCTCTGAAAATATGTCTGTTGAAGAAAAGCAAAAACTGTTTTTGGACCACGTTGCTACGTTAGATGAAGCCGGCAAAGCAAAGGCATATATTTCAATAATGTCCATTCCTTCCGATACAGAAGTGTCTCTTGCGGTAAACACAATGCTCGAATCAATGACTATGGAAGATATGCGAAATGCTCTGATCGATGGTCTTGCTGAGCAGATGGGTATGAGCAAAGATAACATCGCTTCATATATTGATGTAATGAGCGACGAGGAGATAACCGAGATCTTCACAGCAATGCTTTCAGAGCAGTATGCGGCACAGTATGCAGCACGAGTTCAGGAACAGCTTGGCGGAATGGCGCCCGCACAGCTTGCGGCATTGTTGGATGGTTCACTGTCCACCTTCAGCGCAGAGCAGTGTGCTGATTACTATGAAGTAGTTCTTGAATTCTCCGATTCCGATTTTGACACTAACCTTATTAAGCTCGGTTACGTTGATATTGATACACCTTCTTCAATAAACCTTTTTGCTTCTTCTTTTGAGAACAAGGATATAATCGAAGATGCAATCACTGCTTATAATGACAGTGCTGATGATCTTCAGAAGATTGCATATACCGATTATATTGGACTGATGATGTCTTCTATTACCACCATCATCAATGCAATTACTTACGTTCTTATTGCTTTTGTAGCGGTTTCTCTCATCGTTTCGTCAATAATGATCGGTGTTATCACCCTCATTTCCGTTCAGGAGCGTACAAAAGAAATCGGTATTCTCCGCGCTATTGGCGCTTCCAAGAAGAACGTTTCTTCCATGTTTACCGCAGAGACGGTTATTATCGGTTTTACTTCCGGTTTAGTGGGTGTTGCCGTAACTTATCTGCTGTGCATACCCATTAATATGATACTGCACCACCTTACCGGTATCGGCAACCTTAGTGCGGTACTTCCTGTTTTCACTGCTGTCATACTTGTAATAATAAGCGTTATTCTTACTATGCTTTCCGGCGTAATTCCCTCCAGAAGCGCGGCAAAGAAAGACCCCGTAGTTGCACTTAGAACCGAATAAAACCAAACGAGACTCCTTTTTGGGGTCTCGTTTTGATATGTTGACTTTTGGGTAACAATAATATATACTAAATTAAAAGGAGTAGTTCAATTATGCAGTACAAAGCTATTATTACGGATCTTGACAGAACGCTTTTGCGCACAGATAAAACGTTGTCGGAATATACTGTTTCGGTTCTGCGTAAGGCAAAAAAACAGGGCGTGTATATAATCGCTGCAACAGCAAGACCAAAACGAACTGCCGAAGAGTTTAATTTATTAGTTGGATTTGATGCGATGGTATGTCTTAATGGCGCAGAAAGCACCGTTGGACATAATGTGATCAGTAATTTTATCCCCAAAACTGTAGGTGAATTATTTCTTGAAAACGTCTGCAAAATGGGTGATTTTATTATTTCCGCAGAGATAGATGGCAAGCTTTATGCAAATATAATTTTTCCTGAATGGGAGACAGTTCTATATAACGACTTTCCTTGTCTTCCCGATGGAAACGTTCATAAGATTATTGTCAGCTATTCCGAGGAAGCGCTGGCAGCAGTCGATCAATGTCTTTCGGACGAGTTGTACAGAACGGTTGCAAGTATTCAACTTATTCAGATAATGCATAAAAGCGCTACCAAGTGGAACGGTATTATTTCTGTTTTGAAGAAGCTTAATATAACACCTGAAGACTGTGTATACTTTGGTGATGACAACGATGATATTGAACCGATTAAAAAATGCGGACTTGGCCTAGCTGTAAGTAACGGAATCACGCCGGTTAAAGAAGCAGCGGACCTTATTATTTCTTCAAATGATGAAGACGGTGTTGCCGTTTATATTAGTGAAAATCTCTTGGATCGATAGGGGAGATAAGAATGACTTTTATTGAGTTTTTTGATAAAACTGCATCCGAGAATATTTGTGCCTGCCTTGTACAGGTGCCTGAACGTGTTGTCCTTTTGGGAGATAAGAATAAAGTCCTCTCCCGTCATGCTGAGCGATACAAGGCTATATTTGCCGAGCGCGGTCATGACGTTGAATTTATTATAAAAAGCATTAATCGCAACAATCTCCAAAGCATTGTCGGCGTTCTTTCTTCTCTTGTTGAAACTTACGATGATTGCGCTTTTGGACTTACCGGCGGGGGAGATTTGTTTCTCACTGCCGCAGGAATAGTGTATGAACGGTATAAGGATAAAAACATTCAGCTTCATCGTTATAATATACACAACAACGTGGTATACGATTGTGATAACGACGGTAACGTTTATTCTGTTACAGATACAACATGCCTTTCGGTTGCTGAAAATATACGTATTTACGGCGGTGACATTGTAAGCGGCGATTTTGCTCAATGGGAAATGAGCGATGAGTTCAAAAACGATATCCTCGCTATGTGGGATGTTTGCAGAAAAAATGTTAAGAAATGGAATTCCTACATCGGCTCGGGCAAGTTTAACGATAATATCAAAGCAGAGCTTATCGGCGCAGGGCTTATATCTTATGCCGATGGAAAACTACAGTATAAAAATCCTCAAGTTAAAAGGTGTCTCACAAAAGCCGGTCTTGCCCTTGAAATGATAATATATCTCGCCGCCCTTGAAGTGACCGATAAAGACGGAAACAAGACATACAACGATGTGCGAAACGGCGTGAATATCGATTGGGACGGTATGCCCGATAAATATGATACAAAAAACGAAATAGACGTGCTTCTAATGCGCAGACTTGTTCCCGTGTTTATCTCATGTAAAAACGGCACGGTTGAGACCGAAGAGTTATATAAGCTCAATTCGGTGGCATTTCGTTTCGGAAGGCAGTATGCAAAAAAGGTCTTGTTTGCAACAGCGTTGGATACTATGGGAGAATTTAGTCAGTATTTCAGACAGCGCGCCAATGATATGAATATTCGCATCATAGAAGGTGTTCAGGATATGTCCTTTGAAGAAATTAAAGATGTTGTAAGAGTTTTGTGGTGCGATTAAATGATTAAAGCAATTATTTTTGATGCCTTTGGTACGCTTATTTCTACCGGAAGCGGCTCCCTGGATGCCACCAAGCAATTGCTGCGTATCAAGAACTACCCTAATATAGATGCAAAGGCTTTTTATTCAAAATGGAAAGCATATCATACCGATATTCTTCTTTCTTCAGAGAGCTTTGTAAGGGAAGAAACGGCCTTTCGCATAGCTCTTGAAAAGCTGTATTGCGAATATGCTGTTGTCGGCAACGGATATACCGATGCAGATTTACTTATTAACACCTTCGATAAAAGAGAATTGTTTCCCGAAGTGTTAAAAACAGTAGAATGCCTTAAAAAAGATTATTTGCTTTGCATAGGGTCAAATACAGATGATTACCCATTATATCGTAATATGGAAAAAAACGGTCTTTCCATAGAAAAGGTTTTTACTTCGGAAGCTCTCAAAGTATATAAACCCCAAAAAGAGTTTTATATATCTATACTCAACGAACTGGGCTTGTCTTGCGATGAAGTGCTGTTTGTGGGTGATTCACTTGTTGACGATGTTTTCGGTCCGAGTAAATTCGGAATGAAAACCTGCCATGTAAACCGCAAGAATATAACATATACCGATATTGTACCTGACATTTCGGTTTCTTCTTTGGAACAGATTGCCGATGTAATAAAAACCTTGACAAAAACTGATTCCGATAGTATAATGCGGAAAATTATTTTTTGAGGTAAAACAATGTTTTGCATTTTCGCTCTTGTTAATACCGAAGTGCGTATCCAGTCCGCGGTTGTCATTAATATTGAACCCCTCGGGCTTACATTGTCGTACTCTTATCAAGGTAATTAATATTTTTTTTGATAAGAATAACGCAGTGCGAGCTATTGATATTTTAGCCTGCACTGTTTTTTATTTTATTTAATGAGCGATATTATGAAGCTTGTATTTATTATCGGTTCCGCAGCCGTGGTAAAAATGACAGTAGGGCAGGAGCTTATGAAAATAACGAGCCTCCGTACGAAACAGAATTTTATTATGTTGAACTGGTAGCATCGCAGAAAGTACGGCTTGAAAGAAACATAACAGAAAACCGTCTTAAAAACAAGGCGTCAAAAAGAAACATTGAATTTTCGACTCAAAGGCTTATTGACGATGAAACAATTCAGCGTTGAAAGCTATGACGGTGAGGTTGAATTTGAGAAATACTTGAAAATCAATAATACAAATCTTGCGCCCGAGGTAGTGGCTAGAATAATAAAAGAAAGTTTTGCTTTGTAATTATTACTCGTTTTGTTTTTTCAGTTGCATATTTCGATTTTTGTGATATAATCCTTTTGTACAAAAATAGAATTGGAACTGTTAATAATGCTTATTGTTTTAGAGCAGCTTTTTATACTGTATATATTTCTGTTTGCGGGCTGGCTGTTTGGCAAACTCAAAAAAGGCTTGCCGTCCCAAACGGGGATACTGTCGTTTTTACTGGTAAACCTTTTCTTGCCGACAAAGGTGTTTACCAGCTTTTCGAAAAATTTCACGGTTTCTTACATAAAAGAAAAATATATAGCAATTATTATTTCCGTAGTATTGCTTTTGGTATTGCATTTTGCTTCAAAATACATATCAAAACTGCTTACCAAGAATCAATACGAGCAAAAGGTTTACCGCTATACGCTTACAATTGCAAATTACGCATATATGGGATACGCTTTGTCGGAAAACCTTTTCGGTGAGGCAGGGCTTACGGATATGATATTGTTCTGTATTCCTTTTGCTATGTATACTTATACTTTTGGATACGCTATGCTTACCGGAGAGGGCACTTCCGTAAAGCGTATATTTAATCCTATAACTGTGGCAATTCTGCTGGGAATGGTATTCGGACTTACAGGAATCACTTTGCCGGATTCTGTTTTCAGCATACTTGATATGTCTTCTGCCTGCGTTGCACCGATAAGCATGGTGTTGACCGGACTAACTCTTTCTGTTTTTTCCTTCAAGGAACTTGTGGGAGATATAAAGGCGTATATCGTTGTTGCGTTAAGACTTGTGGGCTTGCCCGCGGTAATATTTGCTTTGTGCAAGCTATTAAGGCTTGATATTATCAACTCCGCTTTACTTATGTCTTGTATGCCCAGTGGGCTGAATACAATTGTTTTTCCTAAGCTAGTAGATGAGGATTGCAAGCCGGGAGCAAGACTTGCGCTTATCTCCCACATCTTTTCGTTGGTCACAATACCGCTCTGGTTGTCTCTTTTGAACTGAAAATATTGTAAGCGGTAAAAAATTTATATTTTTTTAAGAGGTATTAACTTATGGAACGAATAGCCAGCTTTACAATAGACCATCTTAATCTGTTTCCCGGGCTCTATGTTTCCCGCAGAGACCGTCGCGGCGATACGGTTATAACTACATTCGATATGCGTTTTACAGCACCCAACAGAGAGCCGGTTATGGATATGCCCGCCCTTCACACTATTGAACATCTTGGTGCCACTTATCTCAGAAATTCTGCTCGTAAGGATGATATTGTTTATTTTGGTCCCATGGGATGCAGAACCGGATGTTATGTGGTAATGTTTGGTGATCTTAATCCTGAGGATATATTTGATCTTATTGTTTCAATGTGTGATTTTGTTCTTGATTTTGAAGGTGATATTCCCGGTGCCGCTCCCGAACAGTGCGGAAATTACAGCGAGCAAAATCTGGCAATGGCAAAATATTATGTAAACAAGTATAAAAACGAGCTTGTATTAAATAAGCGTTTTCAATATAACTGATGAGATTTTTACCGTCTTTTTTCGAAAAAGGCGGTATTTTTTTATGAAAAACTATTGACTCTCAACCATACTTCAGGTTTATAATCAAATCACAGGATATCCTATAAGGTTTTTGCGTCGGTCGCGAACGTCGCAAATTAACGGAGGTAAATATGCGTATCGGAGAATTTGCAAGTATTTGCAACACTAAAATTTCTGTTTTGAGACACTACGATAAAGAGGGAATTTTAATTCCCGAAACTGTGGATAAATTTACGGGATACAGATATTATTCGCGTCAACAGATCGATGTGTTTTTACGCATAACTGCACTCAAAAAAGCGGGGTTTTCTCTGTCCGAAATTAAGCAAATGCTTTCCCGTATCAATAGTGACGAGGAGCTTTTGTCTTTTTTCCAAAACAGAAAAAAACTACTTGCCAGTATGCTTTCCGATTTGGAGGAAGCACAAAAAATTATTATAGGAGACGGTATGATGTATAAAATTCAATTTAATAATGAAAATGGAGTAATTAATGCTTCAACCAGGGTTTTTGATGCAAATAATCAAAATGAAGCACGTAACGCTCTTGCAAAAGAAATATTTGCAAAGGGTTATCAGCGTGTATCAGACTTTGTTACAATGGGCAAGCCCTACTCGAACAATGTATATATTACTTGCGAAGTAGTAAAATTACTTGACAGTCCCATTGAGCTTAATGATAATATTAACCTGCATTTTGAAAACGATCCGCGCGTTATCGGCAAATGGGAAACGGTGGGAGAATATGCAGTTAAAGGTGATTTTTACGGTGATATCGACCATCGCAAAACCAAAGCGAAAGAAATATATTTTCTTCCCGGAGGGGAGAGATACTGGTGCTACGGTTGGACCAAAGGCAAGTTGATTTGCAGTAACGGAGATGGGAATACTGTAAACGAGTATACTCTTGAGGAATATGAAGGCGAAACTTATATGTTTGTTTCATATAAATCAAGGGAATACAGATTCGGCGGCAGACCATCCGTCCTTGTGTTGCGTCAAGTTGATAACAACGAGTATTCCGTAGATGATATTTCAATCAAAGACGATATAAGCCTGCCCTTCGTTGACGATCCCGTTGTAATTGGTAATTGGACGGCGTGTGGATATTGCAGCACTCCCGAATCCTTTGAACCGAATTCAAAGCAAGATAAAAAGTATTTCTTCAGCGCAGTAGAGTTTGAAAATGAAGGGAAGGTTAAAAGCCGGTATAACTTTGGTGAATCAATTGTTGAAGGCGAAAACATGCAAGTATGGACAAAAGGATATATATTGCGTAAATTCAACAGCACTGCTTGTGCTTATACAATTCGTATAATCGAAGATACCGAATATCTTTTTATTCAATGGAAAAGCGGTGATTACGTGTACGGCGGTTTTGAACCTAAATATTATGTATTTACAAGGAACTGATTTATTATCTCGTTTTTTGGCAGTGTGTATATTTTACACACTGCTTTTTGTATGATTTTGTAGGTTGAAAGTAAGCGAAGAATGTGATATAATAAGCAAAATTGTGTAGAAAAGAGGATTGATATGGGTAGTATTGGCGATTTGTTGGATCGATTTATTGAGTTTACTGCGTGGGAAATGACAAAGCCCAAAGCATACGGACCTTTCCATCTCATTTTTTCTTTTGTAGGCATTGCGGTTTGTTTATTACTTGCGTGGAAGCTGCGGAAAATAGGCGAAAAAGGCAATAAGATATTACTTATCAGCGTCAGCCTTTTTCTTATCATTACAGAGGTTTACAAACAGCTTTTTTATTATTACCACATGGAAAACGAGAAATATAATTTCGGAATCTTCCCTTTTCAGCTTTGCAGTGTGCCGATGTATCTTTGTTTGATTGCCGCTTTGGTAAAGCCGGGTAAAATACAAAACGGTATGTACGGTTTTATGACTACATTTAATCTCCTCGGCGGTATTATGGCGTTTATCGAGCCGTCGGGAATAGTACACGACCATCTCACTTTAACCATTCACGCATTTGTATGGCACCTTTCTCTCATTTTTATCGGCGCGTATCTGCTTATGTCGGGAAGGGGCGCAAAAACAAAAAAGGATTACCTGTATGCAGTAATAACCTTTGTATCGTTGTGCGTGGTTGCCTTTATAATAAACCTATCTCTTTGGGATATTTCCAACGGCGGAATAAATATGTTCTTTGTCGGACCCCGCAATTCTTCACTTGTTGTTTTTAAACAGATATCCGAAATGTTCGGGTGGTATGTAAGCACGCTGTTATATATTCCAACGGTGTGCTTGGGTGCATATCTCATCTTTCTTCCTGCCCATCTTCATTATAAAAAAGGAGTAAAAATCAAATGAAAAGATTTGTTAGCTTATGTTTTGCGCTTTTATTTCTTCTTTCTTGTACCGCTTGTTCATATACAAAAGCTTATGAGGGCGCTTTGAAAAAATTTACCGTTGAAGAACTTACCGTAACACTCACCGATGAGTTTATGAAAATGTCTGTTTTTGCCGAAGGGTATACAGCGGCATTCGGCGCACCTGATGCAACTCTGCTTATATTGAAAGAAACGTTCGAAGATCTTGGTATTGACAATTCTTATTCTTCGGAGGATTATGCCTGGGCTGTGCATGACGGTTATTCAACCGATACAATTACTGATGTGTATACTGAAGACGGACTTGTGTATTTTGAATTCAGCGCTACAGCAGAAGAAGGTAATGTATATAAGTATTTCGCTGTTTGCTACAAATCCACCGATGCTTTTTGGCTTTTGCAGTTTGCGACCGATGAGCCCTTTTATGATACTTACAGACAGTATTTTGTTTCTTGGGCAAAGAGCGTTACTTTTTCAGATTAATTTGTGTTATAAGAAGACGGTATCTTTCAACGATACTGTCTTTTTTCTTGCTAAAAAAGATAATATATGGTATAATAATTTTAATAAAATAACGGTGGTGCTAATTATGAATAAAAAACAGGAAAGCTTTCTCGATTTAGTTATATATCAGATATATCCCCGTAGCTTTATGGATACTAATAACGACGGTATTGGTGATCTTCGCGGCGTTATTTCCAAACTGGATTATCTGTGTGATCTCGGCATAAACGCAATATGGATGTGTCCTTGCTACAAAAGTCCTAACAAAGACAACGGTTATGATGTTGCCGATTATCGCGATATAATGGATGAATTCGGTACTATGGATGATATCCGTGAGCTTATTTCTGAGATGCACTCACGCGGAATGAAGCTTATCATGGACCTTGTTCCCAATCATACCTCCGATCAGCACGAGTGGTTCAAAGAATCCTGCAAATCTCAAGATAATCCTTACAGCGATTTTTATTATTGGTTTGATAAGCCAATAAACGATTGGCGTGCAAGCTTTGGCGGTTCTGCCTGGGAGTATGTCGAGAGCAGAGGACAGTATTATCTCCACTCCTATACCGTTCAACAACCCGATTTGAATTGGGACAATCCCAAGGTTGTTGAAGAGATGCAAAAAGTAGTTGATTTTTGGGTCGACATGGGTGTTGACGGTTTCAGAATTGACGTTATAGACCAGATTTCCAAGGATTTCGTTGCAGGAAGAAACTGCTTTGGACCTAATCTTCATAAGTATATTAATGCTCTTTTCGGCAGAGAAAAAGCTTCGCACCTCTTTACCGTTGGTGAATGCTGGGCAAATGATATTGAAGAAATAAAACGTCATATCGGAGAAGACCGAAATGAGCTTTCCACTCTGTTTCAGTTTGACCATCTTGAAACCGGAAGAAGTGAAAAATTCACTCCTATGAACGATTCTCTTCGTTCTACACGCGATATTCTCGTGAAATGGCAAACACTCACCCAGCAGCATGGGTTGCTGTACTCTTTGTTCACCGATAACCATGATAATCCTCCCTTCATTTCCCGTGCAGGAAATGACAAAGAGTTAAGATACGAGTCTGCTACGTGTATTGCGACAATGTTCTATCTTCTTAAAGGCGTTCCTTTTATCTTCCAAGGACAGGAGTTTGGTATTGCTTCTTCTGAATATGACAACATGTCTTATTTTGATGATGTAGAAAGCTTTGATATGTTTAACCGTCTTATTGAAAGCGGTTTAAGTGAGCAGGAAGCCGTTAAAAAGATTAATTTTGGCGGAAGAGATAATTCAAGACGTCCCATGCCTTGGAATAATGGTGTTGGCGGCGGATTTTCTGAGAATAAAACGTGGATACCTCTGTCTTCCCGTGTGAAGGAGATCAATCTCGAAAACGATCTCGCCTCTGAAAAATCCATTTTCCGCTTTTATAAAGATTTATTAAGCCTTCGCAAGAGCGCTGCGGCTTTCCGAAAAGGCGAATTCAAGGTTATTTCTTCCGAGCAAGATGGATTTTTTATCTTCGAAAGACTGCTTAGAAACGAAAAATACACAGTAGTTTGTAATTTTGAGGATAGTTCTGTTATTGACTGCGACGAATACGGTACGCTGGCTTTAAAGAATTATTCTGATCGTAATGGCTCGGAAAACACTTTCCGTCCTTACGAAATCGCCGTATTTTGTGCTTGAGGTCTAAACTATGGAGCCTAAAGATTATACTTTGATCAGTATTGAAGGAGAATATGCGTATTTGAAACCGGATGATGGGGGAGACGAGGTGTTTATAGCACTTGCGTTGTTACCTGTAGGTGCGGATATAGGTACAAGACTTCATTGCGAAATGTTTGAATACAGCATAATTAATTATTGAATTTTTGAATATTTTGTGTTATATTTTATTATTCTATTTTTTTCCTGAAAGGTTGTTTGATTTTAATGAGTATTCGTATTGGTATTTTTGGATACGGCAATCTTGGTAAAGGTGTCGTTTCAGCTATCAAACAAAATCCCGATATGTCTCTTGTTGCTGTTTTTACGCGCCGTGATCCTTCTTCATTGAAGATAGATATGCCGGACGTCAGAGTTATCAGTGCTGACAGCGCAGCTGATCTGGTTAATGATATTGACGTTATGATACTTTGCGGCGGCAGTGCTACGGATCTCCCAGTGCAGACTCCTGAATTGTCTTCGTTATTTAACTGTGTGGATAGCTTTGACAACCATTCCAAAATTCCCGAACATTTTGAGAATGTTGATTCTGCGGCAAAGCAGAGCGGACATGTTTCTCTCATTTCGTGTGGTTGGGATCCCGGTATGTTCTCTCTTAATCGTCTGTACGCATCCGCGGTCCTGCCTGAAGGCGAAACATACACTTTTTGGGGTAAAGGTGTAAGTCAAGGTCATTCTGACGCTATTCGCCGTATTAAAGGTGTTGTTGATGCTCGACAGTATACAATTCCAATTGATGAGGCTGTTGATGACGTAAGAGCCGGCCTTTGTCCTCAGCTTTCTGCCGGTCAGAAGCATACCCGTGAATGCTTTGTTGTTGTCGAAGATGGCGCCGATAAGGCTCGTATCGAGCAGGAAATCAAGACAATGCCAGCATATTTTGCAGATTATAACACTACTGTTCACTTTATTTCTTTGGAAGAGTTAAAGCGTGATCATTCCGGAATGGCACACGGTGGAATGGTGTTCAGAACTGGTAGAACAGGAAGTGGAAGCGGTCATGTTATTGAGTATAGCTTAAAATTGGACTCTAATCCTGAGTTTACATCATCTGTTCTTGTTTCTTACGCTCGTGCAGTTTATCGTTTAAGCAAGGAAGGTGCAAGCGGCTGTAAAACCGTACTTGATATTCCTCCCGCATACCTTAGCGCGCTTTCCGGTGAGGAACTTCGTAAAACTCTTTTATGATTAATTTACCCCGCGTTTTCTTTTCGCGGGGTATACTTATTGGAGATAAATATGAGTATTAAAAAGTGGCTGAAGAATAACACTTCGTCATTAAAAGGAAAACTGGTTGCCATAACCGGTGCTACAGGGGGTATCGGCGGGGAAGTGTGTCTTATTTTAGCTTCCTTAGGCGCAGATCTTATACTAATTGACCGCAATTTAGAACGTTCTGCTGCAAGAAGAGATGTAATAATTTCAAAATGTCCGGAAACAGAGGTTCATCTTGTTACTGCGGATTTAGAGAATATGGAGTCTGTTAAGGGCGCCTATGAGCGTTTAAAGCTTATGCCTATAGACTATCTTATTCTTAACGCAGGTGCATACAGTATTCCGCGAAAAATCTGCAGTACAGGCTATGATAACGTGTTTCAGATCAATTTCGTTTCCCAGTATTATTTGGCACGCGTGCTTTCGCCTGTTTTGTCAAGTAGAGGAGGAAAAATAGTAGCTGTCGGCAGTATTGCTCATAACTATTCAAAAACCGACGAAAATGATATCGATTTTTCTACTCGTAAAAAATCAAATTTAGTTTATGGCAATTCAAAGCGATATCTCATGTTTTCACTATTTGCCTTGAGTGATGTGCCTGTTTCTGTGGTACATCCCGGTATCACCTTTACCAATATTACTGCTCATTATCCGAAACTGTTATTTGCCGTTATCAAGCATCCGATGAAGGTAATATTTATGAGCCGCAGGAAAGCTTGTCTTTCTGTTATTAAAGGGGTATTTTCTGAATGTGGAAACTGTGAATGGATAGGGCCTTGGATGTTTGATGTCTGGGGTTATCCAAAAATTAGAAAGCTGAGCACTTGCTCAGAAAAAGAGCATGATTTTATTATTTCTCAAGCAGAAAATATTTTTAACAAAATTTCGCATTGACAATGTTTTTACTATGTTGTAAAATAATTATATTGATTAAATCAAGGAGGAAAAATTATGCTTTCTAAAGCCTTATGCTCCGATATACTGGCTCGTGCCATGTCTACCGGAGCGGATTTCGCGGAGATTTATCAGGAACTTACCCGCGGAAACGTTATCAAGCTTATCGGCGGTAAGATCGATGCTATCGATGATACCGTAATATCCGGTGTTGGCATCCGTGCATTCTTCGGTACCCGTACCGTTTATGCTACTACAACTGATCTTTCTCGTGAAGGTTTACTTCGTTGTGCTTCTGCAGTCGCTGACACTATTGCGCAGTCCACTGCACAGGTCTCTATCAACCTTACAGAGCGTATTTTCCCCAATATACATGGTGTAAAGCGTTTGCCCGGTGACGCTCCTATAACCGAGCGTATCGGTATACTTAAAGAAGCATGCTTCGCTGCAAAGGAATATGATGAACGTATCGTTCAGGTTACAGGTAATCTTATTTCTATTGACCATAATATTCTCGTTGCCAACAGCGAGGAGCTTTATACTACCGACAGACATGTTCGTACCCGCCTTGCTGTTTCTGCAATCGCTTCCAACGGAACCGAAAACCAGGCTGGCTTTATAGGACCCGGCAGAGCAATGGGTATGGAGATGTTTGAGTTTATTAATCCTGCAGATACCGGTAAATACGCAGCTCGTCAAGCGATCGTCAATCTCGGTGCAGTTCCTTGTCCTGCCGGACAGATGCCTGTCGCTATCGAAAATGGTTTCGGCGGCGTTATTTTCCACGAGGCATGCGGACATTCTCTTGAAGCTACATCTGTTGCAATCGGTGCATCTCAAATGTGCGGCAAGCTTGGTCAGAAGATAGCTAACGAAAAGGTTACTGCTATTGACGACGGTACTATTCCTAACGCTTGGGGTTCTATTAATATAGATGATGAAGGACATCCTTCACAGAAAAATGTTCTTATAGAAAATGGTATTCTTAAGTCGTATATGGTTGACCGACTCGGTTCACGTCGCATGGGAGTTCCTTCTACGGGCTCCGGCAGACGTCAGGGTTATATGTATGAGCCTACTTCTCGTATGACTAATACCTACATTGCAAACGGCCCTGATAAGAATGAAGATATCATTGCTTCTATCGAGTATGGTCTCTATGCCGCTAATATGGGTGGCGGTTCTGTAAATCCCGTCAACGGAGCCTTTAACTTTTCCGTTAATGAAGGCTACATTATCAGAAACGGTAAGATATGTGAGCCCGTACGCGGTGCATCTCTTATCGGTACCGGCAGCCAGATCATTCAGGATATTGATATGGTTGGACAAAATCTTGAAATGGGTCAGGGTATGTGCGGTTCCAGCTCCGGTAGTATTCCCACTAACGTTGGTCAGCCTCTTATCAGAGTTTCCAACATTACAGTTGGCGGCGTAAGCAAATAAGGAGGGCGTATTATGACATTTTCTGAAATTAAAGCTATAGTTGCCGAAGCTGCTAAAGCTGTCGGCGTTACCCAGTATGAGATCTACTATTCCGAGAGCGAGGGCATGAGCACCGAAACTCTTAAGGATGAAATAAGCAGCTTCACTTCCGAAAGCGCTTCTTCTGTTGATTTTCGTTGTATTATAAACGGCAGAGCAGGCTATGCTTCCACTCAGCTTTTTGAGGTGGATGAAATTGCCGACCTTGTTAAAAAAGCCGCTGCAAATGCATCTGTTTCCGAGAGTGAAGACGAACTTGAATTTTTTGCAGGCAGTCCTTCATATAAGGAAGTTGATATGCCTGAGCCTGTTATTCCATCCGCGGCCGCGCTACGTGAAGCTGCGCTTGCGCTTCAAAAGAAAACTTATTCTCTTTCTGAAAAAATCGCAGATGGTACCCAATCTGCTGTAGGCGTAGGAATCAGCGGTAGTCATATGTATAACTCTCACGGACTTGAGCTTTCTCAGCGTTACGGTGTGAATTATGGCTATGTTTCTGTCGTTGTACGTGAAGGCGAGGAAAGCGTTTCTGCTTTCAAGGGTGCTAACGGTTCTACTTTTGAAGAATTGGAATCTGCGTGCAACAAGGCGGTTGATAAAGCGCTTTCACAGATCGGTGCTTCTCCTGCACCTACCGGTGAATATCCTATCGTTATTGCAAGTGAGACGGTTCGTAGTCTTCTTTCCACCTTTGCTCCCGTCTTCTCTGCCAAGAATGCTGAAAAAGGACTTTCTTTGCTTAAGGGAAAGGAAGGCACTGTAATTGCTGCTGATTGTGTTACTATTGTTGATGATCCCTTCCGTCCCGGTTCGGTGCAGTCTGCATTTGACGGCGAGGGCGTTGCTACCTATACTAAGTGCGTTGTTGAAAACGGTACGCTTAACACCTTGCTTTATAACCTTTCTTCTGCGAAAAAGGCAGGGAAGACCACTACAGGTAATGGTAACCATTCCAACGGCATTCGTTTCCACAACTTCTATATCAAACCCGGTAACGTGTCCCGCGAGGAGCTTCTTAAAACGGCGGATGGCGGTATTTTCATTACCGAGGTCAAGGGTCTGCATGCGGGCGCAAATCCCACCACAGGCGATTTCTCAGTTGAGAGCGCCGGTTATATGATTGAAGACGGTAAGTTGGGAAGACCCGTCAAGTCTTTTACTGTTGCAGGTAATTTCTTTAAGCTTCTTAAAGATATCGCTGCGCTGGGTGATACTGTAGATTTCGGACTTTCCACTTCACCAACAGTTTTTGCAGGTCCTGATATTTATATTCCCAAAATGCCTGTTGCAGGTAAATAAAAAAATAACTCCGCTTCTGTTTGAAGCGGAGTTTTTGTGTATACACGAGCAGTTAGATGAAGAAACGGACGGGTTAATACCCGTCCGTTAAATTAAGTAAGGTAATTATGCCTTCTTTTTCTTGGAGACAATTACTACAACTACAACGATTGCGATAACTGCAACAACTGCGATAGCGATACCAACGATAAGGCCGGTGTTGCCGCCTTTTTCTTCGGAAGCGTCATCAGAGGTAGCGGGTGCAGAGGAATCGTTGGTCGCGGGCTCGGATTCGTCAACGGGCTCGGAAGAATCTTCAACGGGCTCAGAGGAATCGTCGGTTTCAGGCTCGGAAACTTCGGGTTCAACAACGGGAGGAACATAAGAAGGATCGAACTTGAAGGTGTTGAAGGTGATTTCTGCACCGTTTACAGAGTAAATGGTGAAGGAGTCGATTCTTACGAGACCGTTTTCATCTGCGCCGAGAAGCTCAACGAGCTGTTCATAGGAGATAGCACCGCTGTAGGTACCGGGCTGAAGGTCGCCGGAGCCGGCTTCGATGGGAGCGTCGGGAATGAGCTTGTGCAGCTCTTTCTGGTCATTTACACGAATGCTGGTAGTACCAACATCAAAGGAGAAGTCATAAACAAGGCTGGTGCCTTCGCCAAGATAAATAGTCTTGGGAAGGTTAGCGGAAGCGGAGGGCCATTTGCCGGAGATACTGCCTCCGATAACAGTGGTGCCCTGAGAATAGGTAACGGTTACGGTTGCTTCATCATGAGGAGTAGCTACCCAGAGACCGTCAAGCTGAGGGAATATGTCATACTGTTCGTCAATAGCTTCGGGAGCAGCGGGAGTTTCGGGAACATCGGAAGGATCCTTCTCGATATCGGAAGCCAGTTTGCAGTATGCCATACCGTTGATGTACTTATCGCCGGTGAAGTAATCAGAGAAGTAAACTTCGTCATCGGTAGCAACATAGCCGGTACCAACGTCGGTAAGGCCGATCATGAAGCCGAGACCGAAGAGAGAACCAACTTCAGCTTTGATACCGCCTGCCTGGGTGCTGTTAACAACCTTGGAAAGGGGAATCTTCTGTTCATAGGTATCAAAACCGTCAGCAGTAGCAACCTTGTATTCAAAGCCTTCCTGTGCAGACATGTTACGGAAGTGGTCAGCGATGTCAGAATCAGTTTCCTGAGAAGGATTGATTACAGTCCATTCCCAAACGTGAGAAGCGTTGTAAAGCGCGCCCCAAGTCCAAGTGCCGTCTTCGTTATCGCCCTTATAAACTTCCTGATAAGGATCGCCGGGGCACATACAAGTCATCATATAATGTGCGTTAAAAATGAAGTGCTCACCTGCATTATCCATGTAAGCAACGTGTTCACCGTTACAAACAACTTTAACTGCAAGGTAGAGATAATCGCCCTTCCAGCAAGCATAAAGCTGCATGGTGTCATCTACGGTACAGCCTTCCCAGGTCTTAAGGTTGCCTGTAGGGTCAGCGCCGGTTTCGCAGACAAGTCTGTAACCTTCTGAATCAACAACACCGTCGATAACGGGGTCGGTAGCGCTCTCGTAAATAAGAGCGATGGAAGCTGCAGAGCTTTCAAGCGTGAATGCTGCAGTAAGTCCAAGAACGAGGGTGAGGGTCAGTAAAACACATAAGAGTTTCTTTGTCATTTCATTTACCTCCTGAAAATGTTCGTTAACTCTTTAAGAGTTTATTAACTCTATGTTGAATAATATAACATCTGTACAGAAAAATGTCAATAGTGGAAACAAAAAACAGCAAAACATTATTTTCTTTTGTTAATAATGCACAATGTGATGCAATAGTTTTTGTTTATTAATAATTGTTTGACTTCCTGAAAATACCCATTGCAAAACTTTGTTTTTTTTGTTATAATATAATAAATCAATAAATCGGAGGTGGTTGAATGCTTTTACAAGAATCCGGCGAAATGTACCTGGAAACTATATACGTTCTTACCTTAGAGAGCAATTTTGTACGTTCTGTTGATGTAAGTGACAGGTTGGGTTATTCCAAGCCCAGCGTTTCCAGAGCAATGGGTCTGCTTAAAAACGGCGGATATATTACAATAGGTAACGACGGTAATATTATTCTTACAGAGGTAGGGCGTGAGACCGCACAAAAAATATACGAACGTCACAGTGCACTTACCGAGTTTTTGAAAAGTATAGGTGTGGATGCGGATACTGCTTCTGCTGACGCGTGCCGTATCGAACACGTTATAAGCGATACTACCTTTTCCGCAATAAAGTATTATTTGAAAAATAAATAGTAAATAAAAAATTCCGCACACAATTTTGTGTACGGAATTTTTGTCAAATTCCCCGTAAAGGGAAGTTTGGAGCTGGTAATGTGACTCGAACACACGACCTGCTGATTACGAATCAGCTGCTCTACCGACTGAGCTACACCAGCGCGCGACAGTAATTATAACAAAAAAATCAAAGTATGTCAACCGCTTTTTGAAGTAATATTTCTCTTTTGTTTTGTATTTCGCCGTCTATTACGCTGTCCAACAGCTTTTCCAAAATAGCTCCTATTTTTGTTTTCTCATTAGTAAGTTCAGATATATCGTTTCCGTCGATATCAAGCATAGACACCGAGTAAGGAATATTGCTTTTCATCACTTTATCAAGCTCCGCAAGCATTCCTCTTTTTTCGCACAGAAATTTTGCGTTTTCGTAACCGTATTTTCTTAAAAGGATTATAGGATTTGCGAATTCCGGTGCAGTAAAGTAAATTTCTGCAAGACGTATGCTTTTTTTATCGGCTTTTAGTGCTTTTAAAGCAGAAACTGCTTCGGATGCATTGGCAAATACTGTTTTTTTCCTTACGGCATTTGGAATAAACATAGCAAATACTTCGTAATATTCGATATACACTTGCTCAAAATATTTTCCTTTTGCAGCTTTTGAAAATTCAGAAAAGATACGCTCGTTTGAAATGCTTTTGAAATCATAATCTGTTTTTCTCATTGCTTTTTCGGTTTCGGCTTCAATAGTGAAGCCAAGAACAGACGCAAAGCGCAGTGCGCGTAATATTCTGAGGACATCCTCTTCAAAACGCTTTTCAGGGGCGCCTACTGCACGTATAACGCGATTTTGTATATCACGCTGACCGTTGAGAGGATCAACCAAAACAACTCCGTCAAAGCATATCGCGTTCATGGTGAAGTCTCTTCTCATAAGATCATCTTCAAGTTTTGCACCGAATATTACCTTGTCCGGATGTCGATGATCTGAATAGTCGGATTCGCTTCTGAATACTGTTATTTCAAATGGTGTGTGTTTGTATACGACTGTAACAGTTCCGTGCTTTATGCCTGTTTCTATTACAGTGTGATCCTTGAATAAACTTTTGATTTCTTCCGGATGCGCCGATGTACATATATCGTAATCACCGGTTTTAACGCCCATCAGCATATCTCTTACGCTTCCGCCGACAAGATAGCATTCGTATCCTGCGTGTTGTATAATTTCCAGCACTTCTCTGTACAAGCCTTTTCACCTCGCTTGTACGTATATTAACATATTTTTACGTATAAATCAATCAAGGAGTAATAAATGAAAATACGTTTTTTAATTATAATACTTTGTATATTCCTTTGTTCTTGTTCATATGGAGGAGATGTATCTATGGTTGAAACCATCGTTTCAATACCTGAAGAAAGTACCGAGTTTTCCGAGGTTTCCGAATACGTTTTTTCATACACTCCTGTAGGTGAAAAATTGAAAGGCGTATGGATATCCCAATATGATATTACTGAAGTTTGGTGTAATGATGACGGTCAGATTCCCGAAAGTGAATTTGTACTTCATATAGATAGTATTTGTAAGAATTTAAGCAATGACGGATATAACGCCCTTTTCGTACAGCTTCGTCCATTCGGTGACAGCTTTTATCCCTCGGCGTATTATCCTCCTTCAGAGTATGCGGTCGGTGCATATGATAATAATTTCGAATATGACGCTTTAAAGATATTTGTTTCTATTGCCCACGAATACGGACTTCAATTCCACGCGTGGATAAACCCTTTCCGTCTTATGGAAAAAAAGGACGTTTTATCGCTACCCGATGATTCAGTTATAAAAGCTCATATACTGAACGGTGATTTTGCTCTGTTGAATGGCAGATATTATATACGTCCGTCCGACGAAAAAGGAAAAGAAATAATTATTAACGGAATAAAAGAAATTATTGAGAATTATGAGGTTGACGGTATCCATTTTGATGATTATTTTTATCCGACAAAGGATCCCGGCTTTGATGAAAACGATTTTATTTCTTCCGGTGAAAAAGAACTGTATTCGTGGCGAAGAAATAACGTCAGTGAATTTGTAAAGCGTGTGTATTCGACTGTTAAGTCCCTTGATTCGAATTGTATTTTTGGAATCGCTCCGTCCGGCAACATGGATTATACGTATAACACTTGTTGCACAGATATTTATAAATGGTGCTCTGAGGCTGGTTACATAGATTATATTATGCCGCAGATTTACTTTGGTTATAAGCACCCGGATGCGCCTTTCTCTACTGTAGTCACAGAATGGCAGGACATTATTAAAATCCCTGAAATAAGGCTTTATGTAGGTCTGGCTGCCTATAAACAGGGTGTTGAAGACCTTAATGCCGGAGTTGAAAAAGACGAATGGATAAATGACACCAATATGCTTTACAGACAGTCCGATGAAAGCGTGGTACGCACCGATGGTTACGTTATGTTTTCATACCGTTATATTTACTGAAATTATCCCCGCTTTTAGGCGGGGATTTTTATTAATAGCTTTAATCTAAACAAGGTTGTGTCTGTATACCTAACAGTGAGTTTTTTACGGCAATATTCACCATATTAAAATTACAAACTAAAGAGTCTGGTTTTTTCACGTGATCGTCTTGTGCCAAAGGTACGAAATATACGTTTTTTCTTATTGCAAGTGTTCCGATGTTTCTGAGCGTCATACCCAATGCATCGTTGGTTGCAAGAGCAATAAGAATTGGCGTACGATTACGGAAAAATATTTTTGCAGTCATAGTAACCGATGTATCGGTGATACTGTTAGCTATTTTTGCAAGTGTATTTCCGGTGCAGGGACAAATCAATAACAAATCAAATTTTTGCGGCGTAAGGAGTTCTTCTGCATCCTTTATCGTTGAAATAACTTTTTTTCCGCAAAGCTCTTCTATTCTTGTCTTGAAAGCTTCTTTGGTGCCGAAACGGGTATCCGAATCCCGAACTATTTCAGATATTACCGGGGTTATATCGTTGCCTTCATTAACCAGGCTTTCCAATACTTCCAAAGTTTTAGCATGGTTACAAAAGGAACCGCATACAGCAAATACTATTTTCAAATTATCACCTCCTTTTGTTTAAGGAGTGAACTTACGGTTTCATATATAATTTTTCCTGCCGAAAGAGGAGCGGTCTTGCCTGGTAATGCCAGCGCGTGTATAACTTTTATGCCTATTTTATTTGCGTAACTAAAATCCGTACCGCCCGGTTGTGATGCAAGGTCAATTATCGTTGCACTGTTTTTAACAACATCAAGAAGCTCTCGTGTTAGAATAAGAGCGGGTACCGTATTGAAAATAATGTTTGCATTCTTAATTTCTGTGGATATTTCGGGGAAATCAATTGAATTAACCGCGGAAATCTTCCAAAATTCACGTTCTGATACTTTTCGTGCGACTACAGTTATTTCGGAATTATAAGCTTTAAGCATATATGCCAGCGCTTTTGCTATTCGTCCGCTTCCTATAATCAGGCAATTGCTGTCACATAATGAAAAATCTGTTTGTTCAACGGCGATTTGTACTGCCGCTTCTGCTGTAAGACGAGCGTTTTGGTATTGGAAAAATTCGTTTTTACTATAATCTATGTGGTTGTAAAACCTATCTTTTAAAATCTCCGGCAGAATGCCGCCACATAAAACAGTTTCGCAGGGAAGTGTATCCATCAAATATTCAAGACTGATTATATCATCGCACAGCGGCATGTTTAAATAAGTGTTATCCTTAGAGCAGGGGATACCAAGTAACACTATTTTACTTGGTATAAGTGCTTCTTTTGCGGTTGTACAGTCTATAATATTATTTTGCTTCGACAAATTTCCCCAACCATAGCTGTATACAGTGAAACTATCTGAAAATAATTTTGCTGCGGTGATCAAACGTAAATCTCCGCCTAATACCGTTATCTTATCTTCCGCCATTAAAACCCTCCTTCGTCTTTATAACAGTTTATGACAAAAGGAGGGTTTATGTTTTGATTATTTAATTATTCTTATTGGTGCTTTTACTATGAGTTCTCCATCAGGACTAAAAGAATCGGGATTTCCCTCCGAGATTTCTGTAGGAGCGACACAGTACTTTTTTGCAATACTCCACAAGCTGTCATCACCTGCAGGATAACAGAATATAAGACATCCGACTTTTTCTTGCACGTTTTCGTTGACTTCTATGTTGGTTACCGCATTAAACGTTACGATACTTTCTGTTTCAATATCGCAGCTAATCTTCAAGCGTATATTAATACTTCCGTCGGCTGAAAGCGAATAATCAGATTCCAAAATGCGGCAATTGTGTGTTGAATATTCGCATTTATATCTGTCTTGAGAAATTTTTTCTAAAAACTCACCTGTGAGGTCGACGCATTTGTATGAATTTTCTGTTGTTCCAAGTACAGAATAATTATAAACACCGCTGATGATTATACCGTCATCGGTAATTTTAACTTTACAGTCTATTATCTTAGCGTTACTATCGAGTATTTCGGTGAAGCGAATGTTTTCAGGCATGAACTTATTTTCAACAGTAAATGCTTTTGAAAAGGAAGATGCATTTTTTTGTGTAGAAAACGAGGATTTTTTAACTGTGCTCTCTGCGCCCGCAGTAAATGCATCTGTCGCATATTCGAATGTTTGTTTTTCTTTAATACATAGCTTAATACTTAAAGTGTAATTTATGTTTACAACACGGTTTTCTCCATATGGATCAACTTCTGTGATAATATCAAAATTACTTACCGATATTTCTGGCCGTATTATCGAATCTTCAGTAAAAGTAACGTCATCAATTGTCATTTCATTAGGGAAGGTTCTTGTTAACATAATGTATCTATCAGAATCTTCACCCTTATAAATTATTTTGCATATAACCGCGCTTTTAAGTTTTATTGTATCAGCGTGAAAAGTATATTCGGCTTGTTCGGCAGAAAGATCAACCATTATCTTCTCATCGATAGGGGTTGATTTTTCACTTAATGTAAAGCTTTCCTCAAAGTTGAAAGTATATTTTTTCTCTTTTTCAGTTTCATACCATGTTATAGGCTCTTTTTGAATAAATATGTTTTCAGGCAGGGAAGCAGTATCAATAACAGAAACACGGTTTATGGCTTTGACTGTTAGTGACATTATGCTTTTTGTGCGTACCGATATCTTTCTGGCGTTAATCAGTTTACAGCCTATTCGTTTTGTTGTTATCTTAGCTGAAATTTCATTTTCTTTTCCGTATTCTTTTATGTCAATCTTTTCTTCAAAAGGAACGGTAAATGTTGCATAGGCTAAGGACGAATCGTATTCGCTTTCGTAAAGAAGGCTATAAACGTATGTGCCGCTTACGGTACAAATTTCGTTATTATATGTTTTGTTTTCAACGTATGGCGTTGCATCCATTCTGATTATCCTTACAATATCAGGACAATAGTCAGGTAGAATAAGTTCTTTTTCGTACTCCCTGTCTATATCGCTGCAAAAAACATTTTTATAAATAGGTATTTCTCTTTGGAAAAGCTCCATTGGTAATTTTCCTTTCGTTTATTATTGGTATATTTTATGCTTTTCATCACTTGTTTAGTACCAATGAAACTTTTCTTTGCATAAATTGTATTAGAGGTGATGAATAATGAAAGCTTGCGGCAATCGTAAGGCAGCCGGCGGTTGTATTGTTGCGTACGGAGCCGGTATAATTACCGCCTGCTTGTTGCCATGGTCGGCAGTATGCCTTGCTGTAGCGTTGGTTGCTGTTGCCGGCGGAATTATGTTGTTATGTAAATAGGGGGGAGCTAATTTGAAGATAATCGTATTGCGTTCACCGAAATTTTTGCGCCCAATAATGAGACGTTTTTTAAAGAAAGAAAAAATACATTAAAAAATAGTAAAGTATTCGTAAAAAAGTACTTGACAAACTGCCTTTGGTGTGATAGAATAACCAAGCTGTCGGCGAGAGCCGAGTTAAGTAGCGGTGCATTCTATGTGGGCCATTAGCTCAGTTGGTTAGAGCAACCGGCTCATAACCGGTCGGTCCGGGGTTCGAGTCCCTGATGGCCCACCACACAATTATATATGCTGATGTGGCACAGTAGGTAGCGCACATCCTTGGTAAGGATGAGGTCACGGGTTCGACTCCCGTCATCAGCTCCACAGACCTGTCTAGAAATAGACGGGTCTTTTTATTTAAAAACATAAAGCACTTGACAAATTGGTTCTTTTGGCTGATAATACTCTACGTGTTTTGACTATATGAGAGGAGATGTATCATGTCTGTGAAAACTCCGTCTCCTGTTATTAAAGACGGAAAGCTTAACGTACAGGAATACAAACATGTTTTTTGGCTGATATTTTGGCCGATATTCGGTATTATTTTTTATTATCTTGAATTATTTTATCCTGCAGATTTTCAACCCGTTTACTGTAAACTCGATGATTTGATTCCTTTTAACGAGTTCTTTTATATTCCGTACGTTTATTGGTTTTTGTATCTGATAGGCACGATAGCTTATACTTTCTTCTTTGACGTTGATAACTTCAAACGTATGATGAAGTTTGTTATTCTTACATACTCGGCAGCAACCGTTATATATTTTCTTTTTCCTACCAGCCAAGAGCTTCGTCCTGTGGATTTTCCCAGAGACAATATTTTTACAGATCTTGTTGCCGCGTTTTACGATTTTGATACTAATACCAACGTTTGCCCATCGTTACACGTCGTCGGCACTCTTGCAGCATTGAGCGCCCGTCTGCACACACAACGATATAAGGTAGTTGGATGGCGTATATTTAATATAATTTCAGCTGTTTTCATCTGCTTTTCAACCGTATTTATGAAGCAGCATTCCATTATCGATCTTTTTGCAGCACTTCCTTGGTGCGTTTTATCTTACGTTTTGTTTTTCAGAAAAACCAAAAAAGCATATTAATGAAAAAACAGCGACTTGTGTGCTACAAGCCGCTGTTGCTTTTTATAAAGTTTCGGAAATTACCTTGGTTTCAAGTCCTCCGCAGGAATTTGCGAGAATAATCGCATCAATACTTATACGCGACGCAGATTTAGGCTCAAGCACGGTTTCGTATATTAAGGTGCGCTCTTCCAGCACTTCAGGATAGGGCTTTCCATCTTCAACGCATGGCCAATATCTGCCTTCTGAGAGAACAAGCCCACCTTTGTCTATGCCTGCAAATGCCTCTTCCGGAGAATTAAAAGAATAGGGCTGAACGTTCATATATGCTCTCTTAACGTTGCCGGCAGTATCTCTTACAATGGTAGCAAGTACACCACTTATAGAACCTTTTTTATAAACGCTGAATCGCTTTTTTGAGTCACTTGAATTAACAAAAGTTAGGTTATCGGTGTATTGAATCATCCAGTTTCCTGTATTGGCCGGATTGCCGGCGCCGTCAGCACGGTCATTATCAATTATTATCGGATTTCCGTCAATATCAAAGCTTTCAAATACCATCATATCGGTGCCGATATATCTGTCGTTTCCGTTTGGGTTTATGGCACAATGCCAGCTGTTTCCGTTGTATGTGTATTTCTCGCGTTCATAAAGCTGAAATGGCTTATTCTTTTGGGTGCAATTTTTGTCTGACCAGAAATCATATGTAATCGGAAGCGGACCGTCAGGTGTAGAATTTCCGGAAATAAAAACGGCTTCCGTCTCAATAAGACCGGCAGTATGATCCGTGCCTTTGTACTGAGCCGAATAATTCTTTCCGTCACGAGCAATTATATAGCCTTGCTGCTTAGTGCCGTAGGGCACAGCAGATGCGTCGGTATAACAGAGAAAAGAGCCTACCATTTCGCCGTCTATGTTGAATTTAACAACACCGTTTCCGCATTTTCCGACTCTGAGGTATTTATCTCCGGTATCTCCCGCAGTAAAACCATCGTAAGAATCTTCAGAAGTGCCGCCCATAACGTAGATATATTCTCCGTTGGGAACGATAATGCTTTGTGGAACATAAACGGCAGGGGTATAGTCTATAAAATCGCAACCAAAGTAAGCAGGGTGCACATCACCGTTTTCCATAAAATAATCGTGAGGCAGGTCGAATTTCAGTGAATAATAATCGCTCCATTCCTTTTGTCCAAGCCATTCGCCTTCCCATTGAACACCTATATTGGTGACTGTTACAGTTGCGTCTTTACCGGAATTATTGTAAAGTCGGTATCCCAGTCTCAGATCCACGCCTGTATGGTTACTGTTTTCAAATGTGAAAACTACATCACCGGACAGGTGTTTATCCTCCATGAGGACAGTGTTTATATCCTGCGCCGCAAGCATTTCGGGATTATTACAGTATACGTATGTACCACCAAGCCGCTTTTTGCATTCAATTTTAACCGGAGCGTTACTTTCTTCTTTGATTACAATCGTGTCGGTGGAAAAAGTATTATCAAAGGGCTGGTTATTAAGTGAATAGTTTTCTTTGTTAAATATGATTTTTGCTTTTCCGTTATCGCTTGTGTAGGTCATAATTTATTCCTCCGGTTGTCCGTTATAATACCATCTGCCATCAACCTTGACAGTTGCACAGGCTCTGGTAAACTTTTTAACGCCGTCAACGTATACGTTTAACTTTACATAGCCTACGTTTCCATCTTCATATTCATCTACAACGGTAAAGGTGATCTTTTTGCCTTCATATCCGGTGGGGACACCGTCATAACTGATCTTCAGCGCTTTTTCCAATTGATTAACCGTAGGTATCTCGCCGGTATTATAAAGTATCTGGCGTTGTTCGTCAGAAGCTACCGTTGCCATGCCGCGTGCGTCATAACGCATTGAAGCTTCCAAATATTTTGTAGCCGCTGCAACAGAAGTTCCTGCTCCGCTTCGTCCAATAACCGCCATTGTAGTGATACCTGCAACCAAAATAACGGCAACTACGCAAATAATAATTAGATTTTTCTTGTTCTTCACGGTCATTCCTCCTAAAATTATTATATCAAAGGGGTATAGTTTTGTCAATGTAAAGAAAATTTTGATTTTTTTGAAAAAAGGTATTGCAAAATTGAAAAAGATGTGTTATTATAAGCAAGCGCGCTGAGGCGCACACTTAAAAGTGGTCCGGTAGTTCAGTTGGTTAGAACGCCAGCCTGTCACGCTGGAGGTCGTGGGTTCGAGCCCCATCCGGATCGCCACTTTATGCGGATTTAGCTCATTTGGTAGAGCGCGACCTTGCCAAGGTCGAGGTGGCGGGTTCGAGCCCCGTAATCCGCTCCACACGCCTCTGTAGCTCAGTTGGTAGAGCAGAGGACTGAAAATCCTCGTGTCGTTGGTTCGATTCCGACCGGAGGCACCACTTTTTGTCTGTTTAAGTTAAAAAACAGACCACCTGCGGATTTAGCTCATTTGGTAGAGCGCGACCTTGCCAAGGTCGAGGTGGCGGGTTCGAGCCCCGTAATCCGCTCCAACATCCCCGCGAATATATTTTCGCGGGGAAAATATTTACGGCGCCATAGCCAAGCGGTAAGGCAGAGGTCTGCAAAACCTTTATTCCCCGGTCCGATTCCGGGTGGCGCCTCCAATGCGTCTTGACAAAAAAGATGCCAAACAGAAAACCCGAGATTTTCTCGGGCTTTCTTCGTTTTTCGCCGTTTTTCTCGCTTTTTTGAAAATCGGATTTTGAGGCAAATAAAAAGATGCCAATAGGCGCTTTCGGGCAAAGTACCGGAAATGAACCTTTACCTTGTTATTTTTACGGCAAATATTGAAAAACATCAGAAAATATGATATAATTATGATGTAATGATTTTGTTATACTAGGAGAGACATTTATGAAAAAGCTCATATTTATAATTTTGGCTTTATCTTTTATTTGCCTGTTTGTTTTATCATCGTGCGATAGCACAGATAACAATCCGCCGATTGATAGCAACCAACAAGCAGTCGAAGGAACAAGTGATGATAGCGATGCAACTGATGCTCCTATCGATTGTCAGCACACTTTTGGAGAGTGGAATACTGTTAAAGAAGCAACTTGCAAAGAAGAAGGTAAGCGAGTTAGATCTTGTAGTATTTGCGCAGAGGCAGAGGAAGAAGTTATTTCCAAGAGTGAAACTCATGCCATTGTTGCCGATATAGCGGTTTCTGCAACTTGTAAAGATACGGGCTTGACCGAGGGTAGCCATTGTTCCGTGTGTAACAAGGTACTCGTAGCACAGACGGTCATTCCGAAAACCGAGGATCATACACCTATTACCGATGCG